>JBQTHT010000018.1:0-20406 GCA_052389595.1 Nitrospiraceae bacterium | reverse complement strand
AAATAAAGACTCCATCGTTCACGCCGGCGATTCGAATCAGCTCTGCATTCAGGGCTTCTAGAGACGTACGGTTCCCGGCGACCTTGACCATGTCTCCTGCCCGTCCGTAGAGAGTGAACTCCCGCCGATTATGCACAAGAATACGATCCGCCAGTCGCAACGGCTTCCGTATATGCCTTCCCGCCACCCACACCGCCTCGCCGTCCTGCCAAATTCTCATGCGTTTGGCCACTCGCCAAATCCGGTCTTCGGCGGTACGACGCAACGCAATCATACCTCCCTCCGTACAACCATAAATCTCATGAACGGAAGTGTCCCATAGACGTTCTGCTTCATGCGCCAACGTCTCAGCAAGAGGCATGGTCGCCGAAATGATGCCTTCCAGACCTGAGAACCTAACGCCTTCCGCCACACAGGCGCGCATGTGCAGAGGGGTCGTCATGAGCCATCTGGGATTAGGGAGTTCGCGTAACGACGCCGCGATATCCGCTGGAAGCACCGGACGTCCTGCGTGCAACACACATCCCCATCGCAAGGGAAACATCACGGTCGTTTCCAGGCCGAACATGTGTTGGGGCGGGATCGTGCCAAGGACCGATCGCTGTCCGTCCACCTCGAAACCAAGCTCTTCGCCCAGCAACTCCGCTCCCGTCATCAGAGAACCCCAGGTCTTTTCATGTGCCACAGGCTGGCCGGTTGTGCCGGAGGTGAAGACAATTGCCGCCACCTGCGCGGCTGGAATACGAGGAACAGTCCTCTCCAGCGCCTTCCGACTCACGTCTGAGGAAATCGAGAAGCTATGAAGATTCTTCAAAGCGTCGCCTCGATCAATGAGACAATATGCATCGTCATAGTCGTCATATATCCGCCGCAGTACAGCTTCAGCGCGGCTAGGCGGCAACAGATTGACTTGACGTGTGATCAGAGCCGCGGTGAAACCAAGCAAGAAATGATAGCGGTCATCACAAAGATTGAGCGCATACTGCTTTGCCGGGAGTCGCTCCGCCAGCGTGACGGCCTCATCCAGAAATTGCGCCAGGGTAATAGCTCGTCTGCCTTGCCAAGCCAGAATGCTGTTCGGTTGATAGTTAGGGAAGAGTGGGTACGCTTCTGGTTGGAGGTGCGCGGACACACCACTAACACGTTTAAATCGCGGCTCAGTCACAAACACGTGCCTACCCTCGGAGAGGCTGTCGAATTGTGAGGAGGTGCTGCTCAATGTGCGCCGTCAATGCGCGCAAAGAGGCGCAGATCTGCCCGGCACAGTCTGAGCGTAACTGAATGCCGTACTGTTTCGATAAGGCAAGCCCTATTTCCAACATATCGATAGAGTCCAATCCAAGCCCATCACCAAACAGTGGAGCTACCGGATCGACGTCCCGTGGGTCGATATCGAGATGGACAGAGGTAGCGATCACATGCGCGACCTCCAGCTCGAGGGTTGTGAGCGGCGCTATTTCAGTATGGGCGCTCATCAGAATATCTTCCAGGACTAAGCCGTGATCGACGCGCCGGCTTGGATGTGATTGATGGCCCGTTCTATCCCCGAACGTTCGACTTCTGATCGGTTGTCGTAAAATGGTCTTTCGTCCAACGGCAGCCCCATTCGCCCCGCTTCCTCGACGAGAATCTGAAGATAGTCGCCCATATGGGTTGCGGTGAAGGAGTTCGTATCGTGAAATGTCACTACAACCGGAACGCCGCCGCCTACAGTCGGGAGCAGGCGCTGGGTGATCTCGCTGCGCACTCTCGCCAGTTGAAATCGGAGGATATTGCGTCTGAGCCGCGCAAGAACGATCCAGTGAATGCCGTCGTAGCTCTTCACGTCGGATAAGATCATGCGAAGCCCATTGTTACTGTATTGAAAGAGTGTCCTGCTGTCGAACGACCAAAACGGCGGCCTGACAAACAATGGTTTTTCTCCGGTAATCTCTTGAAGATCATGTATGCCGTCCGCCAGAGACTGTTGGAGCTCCTCGGGTTTCATCCGACGGTGGTTCACGTGTCCCCGAACCGTCCCGGTGTGCAACCCCAACACGTGGCCTTCCCGATGCTCGCGCCTCAATAGGTGACGCCCATATTGAGAACCCCCGCCAGCGACATTCCTTGTTTGCACGAAGAACAACGCTTTGACCGCGTGCTGCACCGAGTTTTTTTCCAGTTGCTCCAAAATAGAAACAGTCGGATTGAATCCGAGACTGGTGTCCGGTCCATCATCGAAGGTCAGCAAAAACCGGACATTCGTTTTCCTAGGGAACACCCCCCCATCAGTTAGTTTGAGCATTTTGCACAGCATCGAGCATGTCGCACGTCGGTTGATTTAGATCGCTTTTTGTTCCCGCAATGCCTACCGAGCGGAGGCCATCACAACGCCTGTGCAGTGATATTGGCTCGCATAGAGCCACGCGATCGGTCCACTTACACCCTCATGGTTGACATCAGTCAGTCGAACCTTTAAACCTAATTTTTTGGCATCATCCTGCAAGTTTTCCATGCAGTCTTGAGGGGAGCGGCCACTCGATACTACTTTCCCAACATTATTGCCGGTCTCATCCGGTATCGTGTAGTGATCGTTGACGCATCCGCCGAGGAACAAGAGAATGCTGAGAGCCAAAAACTTTCTCATGGTTACCTCCTTCTTTCTCACATACTGGTGGACTTTGGGGGTTGCCCTCCCTGGACAATCCCTACTCAAAACCGTCTACTGCGTTTGATAGACTAGGCAATCACTGAGCCATACCTGAGAGAAGTTTCCCTGGCTCAATCACTTGAAATTTCAAAGCGATAGAGAGAAGTAGACCAGGTTCAGAATCGCGTCCCAGGAACTGTTTGTCCGACGAATAAACACTTCTTCTGGATTCAACCGATTGATTTTATGAATAATTTTTGAAGACGAGTATCAGGATAGACTGTCCCGACTTTCGGGACACATCGTCCCTCTACAAATGAAGGAAGTACTGAGGCGGAGCGGGGGTCCCCCTGGCACTATCCTACTCGGATTAGGAGTAGGTATTCGGAAGCATGATACTTGAGAGGTCCCTCACATTGTGTGAGAGACCTCTCAAGCCAACAAGTCCCGCCAGAGATTTGATTACTTGGTCTTCTTCTCGTCCTTTTTCTTCTCGTCCTTCTTCATGTCGTCGGCAGAAATCACGACATGACCGCCCTTCTTCTCTTCCTTCTTGTCCTTTTTCTCTTCACCTGCGAAGGAAGGGGCGCTGAACGCAACCGCCACTGCAACTGCCATAATGGCCATCAGCATGCGCTTCATAGATATTCACCTCCTTTCACTTTTCAGATTGCCTTTTGGAAGGCAGGCTTGCTGTTGAGCAAAGTTAGTGCCGAGACATGAAAGAATGGAACTGGTTGAAGTTTCTTAGCTTCTTATTGATTAAGCCTCTTATATTTGTCGTAAACGCGTCAGACCCTGTGGCGGAATAGCTCTCACAAAACTAAACCGCCTCACCAAACAGTTCGGCTTGCGCCGACTGGACATCTACTGTGGGGGAAGCGAGAGATTTCGCAGTATGCCCGGCCATACATATCATCCACATTCCTACAGTAGAGGCCTATTCACCAGGCGGGACCAACGAGTCGGTCGTGAGCGTTGAAGTGGGAATCACGTGACATCTTGATAAGGTCCCTACAGCCGCAGGGTTAGTTGATAGGAAGCCCGAGCATCCCTTGAGTGAGGCTATATTGGGGGAGAGAAGCCGAGGATGTCGGCCAAGCTGAAGACAGCTGTCATTCCCGCTAGATCTTAAAGGCTTCCAATTTCTTGCAAGGTCTTCTCAACATCCTGTGGGGAAGTCAACAGACTCGGGGCCAGGCGCACATATTGTGTGGCGTAAGGAGTGACACTGGCGATGACGCGCTTCTGCCGTAGGCGCTCCACGACTTCCTGCGGCTTCAGTCCTTCGACTTCCAAACAGACAATACCGGCGGAAAGATCACGAGCCCGCGGGGTATGTAACCGAACATGCCGCAGATGCGTCAGTCCCTCCTTGAGCTGATCATTCAGTGCGTGAATCCGTTCGGTCACGCGGGCTTTCCCGATCGCCTGATGAAATTGAAACGCTTCGTTCAACGCCCACCGATGTTCAAACGAGTGAAATCCGCCGGGGGTCATAGACACCGACTTGGGCAGTTCCCTCGCTGGTATCTCCTTCATCCACATGTTGTACGCCTCATGATCGAAGGTCGGGATGGTCGCGTTGGCAAGCGGCCATGCGCGCGGATGGCCCCAGACCAAGCCGGTCCCCCGCGGACCAAACAGCCATTTGTGGCAGCCGGCGATCAAAAAGTCGCAGCCAAGTGTATCGACGCGAACATCTTCTACACCAAGCGCATGAACACCATCGACGCAAAAGATTACACGATCACCTTCAGCGCGACCGGCATTCAGTCTGCTCAGCGCATCGGCGATCTCTCTAATCGGGAGTTTGAGTCCGGTGCTGGAATGAACCCAGGTCACCGCAAGGATTCGAGTCTCCGGCCGGACGGCCTTCAGAATGACCTGGACTATCTCGTCGCGAGACACGGTAGCGAGGGTGCGGTAGAGCGACATTTGCCGAACGGAAGCGCCGGTCCGTTCGGCTCTGAGGCGCAACGACATGTCCGTAGAATAATGGTCGTGGACTGTCGTGAGAATTTCCTGGCCGGACCGAAGGGTCAGCCCTCCATAAAGCAGACCTAGACCCATCGTCGTGCTATCGGTCAGGGCGATATCGGCCGGCTGGCCTCCCAGGTAACTCGCCGCCGCACGAAGCACGACGGCTTCCTGTTTCTCTTCGTTGTCCAGCCAGTATCCAATCGGATTTTCATCGAGTCCTTTCCGATGACGCTCAATCGCCTCGCGCACGGGCGTGGGATGCGACGCGAGGAAAAAGCCCGCCATATGAATAAGATCGCGCGAAAGGGGAAACTGCTCACGCACGCCTTCCCAACTCTCGAGCCGGACAGGCCGTGGAGAAGCCGCCGTGGCGCGGGAGAAGGGAACCTCACCGTTGAGGACGGCGGCACCGATTGCCAGACCGGTTCGAACCCGGAAACCTCTTCGATTAATCTCACTCATCAATCTCTGTTTCTCCAGATGGCTCTCTTACATCACTGTACTGTTCAGCGGATGGCAAGAGCAAGGGAGCTTAGAGAGGTTCGGCGCAAAACTGATCAATTTCGCTGCTGGAGGGAAGCGCATCCTGCGCCCCGCGCTTAGTCGTAGCCAGAGCGCCGGCCGCATTGGCAAATACGATCGCGTGATCGAGCGGTTGTCCTTCGGCGATCGCACAGGCCAGCGCCCCGTTAAAAGCGTCTCCGGCGGCCGTTGCGTCGATGGCTTCAACTGGAAATGAGGGAACCACGTGATTTCTGGTCGCGTCTCTCAGCAAAGCTCCTTGATGTCCGAGCGTAATGATGACCGACCGAGCGCCGCGTGCGAGAAGAACACCGGCGGCTTCTCTGGGATCCTCGCACCCGGTCAGCGTACGCGCCTCCTGCTCATTCGGCGTCAAAAGATCCACGAGCTTTAGAATATCCGCCGATAGCGGCTGGGCAGGAGCAGGATTGAGAATCGTGAACAGCCGATACGCTTTCGCGATCGCCAGGGCCTCGGCGACCACGGCGAGGGGGATCTCAAGTTGTACGAGTAACACCTTCGCACCCGCAATGAGTTGCGATGCCAACCGTATTTCCTCTCGTGTCAGTTGCAAGTTACTTCCCGGCGCGACAGCAATCTGATTGGTACCTGTCTGATCGACGACAATGAACGCGACACCTGTCGGTCTCGCGGCATCTCGCAGCAATCCGGCTCTTGGAATTCCCGCAGAAAGAAGATGTCGCTCCAACAGTTTTCCGTTTGGATCAACCCCCAGCTTGGTGATGAATAAAGTCTCCGCGCCGGCCTTTTGTGCCGCCACCGCTTGATTGGCCCCCTTCCCCCCGAAGCCTTGGTAGAACTCGCGGGCGAGGACCGTTTCTCCGGCCGTCGGGAGTCGATCCGCGGCGACTGTATAGTCGACATTCGCAGATCCGATAACGATTACTTTCGACATACGCGCTCCCGAAACAGTCTCAGAAACTTTTCGCCGTTGACTCGGAGCGCCACATGGGCGTTCGGCGCGGCCCTGTGTTGAGGCTTCAACACGCGACGGTCCGCCAGCGTCATGCCTCTCACGCCATGCCCGCTCGTGACCACTTCCATGTGAAGAGGGGTGAGCGTCAGCAGGGAGGGGTCAATGACCGCGCCGACCGCGAGCGGATCATGCAGGTAGAACAGTCCGTGACCTTCGACATCCTCGGCGAATCGGAGTGCGGGACCTGTCGCATCGCCGACAAATCGACAAACGGGATCGGAAGTTCTGGCGGTCAGGTTCCGAAGAGCCTTGCGGTTGAGGGAAACGTGGGTCGTCACATCTAAGGGCACCAACGTGACGGGAAGCCCTGACTCGATCACTCGTTGAGCGGCATGCGGATCCGCATACATATTGAACTCGGCCGCCGGTGAGACATTGCCCGGCACGGCAATCGCTCCGCCCATGCAGATCACGTTCCGAAGCTTGGCGATGGTCGTAGGATCGACCTTGAGACCGAGCGCGAGATTCGTGAGCGGCCCCAACGTGATGAGCGTCAGCTCGCCCGGATACCGACGGACGCACTGTCTCCACACTTCTTGGGCAGTCGGCAGCGAGCCGGGCAGAGCAGGCTCCGGATAGCGAAGGCGACCGCCGGAGTCCTCGAAACGGCCTAGGTCACCCACACCGTCGGCGCCGTGGAAATCGGTCGCGTTCACCAGCGGGACTTCCAGTGGACGGGCCGCGCCCTGCCCGATCATCAACTCGGCATGAGGTTTTTCAAGCTGCAGCGCACGGAAAAGATTTCGTGTCGCCTGCCCGACGGGAACATTCCCGCAGACAGTCGTGATAGCCACGATCTCCAATTCAGGCGAACGCAGCGCCAACAGAATGGCCAGGGCATCATCGACACCGGGATCGGTGTCGATGATCACGCGGGTAGGACGACCGTCACGCATGAATGACTACACCAGGTAAGATGAGGACGAACGGTCGAGGACTGAGGGCTATGCGGCGGTGAAAGGTCCTTGTCGCATTACGGAATGTCGGTCGCTTCCATCAAGGCTTTCACACGAGCCGCACCCCATTGTTTTGGGGGAGTCGGAGGCTGACCAAGCGCCACATCAGTACCTTCTCCATCGTTGAGCGTCACCGCCCCTTGTAGGGTCGGATCCTGGTTGCTCACCGCCACCCGCCCCTGTTTGACGAACACGCCGGTCGATTCCGGTTTCAACACAGCGCCGAATTCGGTTCCCCTTACGGCGGCGGTTGCAGTCGGAGTCCTGAGGACAAAGGACTCTCGATCCGTCAGGAGCCGTACGACGGCACGAAACACGCCGGCGGTCAAGGTGAGGAATATCTGCCGGGTCCCCTGCATGGTTCTGACCTGAGCCGTGGTGAGTTCCAGGGTGGAGAATTCGCTGAGTGTGACTTGGGAGTCGTCGGCAAACCGGATTCGGACTTTTGAGGAGGCATTCGTCATGAGGAGGTCGCGTTCGTACAGCACATCGCTCACGGCCAGGAGTATGGAGTCTTTGCTCTGACTGCGATTCACGGTAGCCTTGCCCACGAGGGCCACGACTTCCGCAACAGGTCGCGTCGTCTGCAGGGCAAGAATCGTCCCCGCCACGGACCCTGGGTCATCGGCCCACGCGTTTTCATAACCGAAGCCCGCAATCGTGAGCGCAAGAAGCACGATATTCCATCGGCCGGTCATACGGGCCTCCTCGCACTACGACGAATACCGATCCATCGGAGGGCACGTGCACATGAGATTTCGATCCCCGTACGCCTCGTCAATACGGCCGACGCTCGGCCAGAATTTATGATCGCGCACCCAGGGCGCGGGGAAAGCCGCCTGTTCGCGACTATAAGGTCGATTCCAGTCGGATGAGGTCACGGCCTGCGCGGTGTGGGGCGCATTCTTGAGCGGATTATTTGTTCGAGGGAGCTGTCCCTCGACGATCTCCTCAATCTCTCCTCGGATCGCGATCAATGCGTCGCAAAAGCGATCTACCTCCGCCTTCGATTCGCTCTCGGTCGGCTCGATCATCAGCGTGCCGGGAACCGGGAATGACACGGTCGGCGCATGAAATCCATAGTCCATCAGACGCTTCGCCACATCCATCGCCTCCACGCTCGCGCTTTCCTTAAACGGCCGCAGATCCAGGATGAATTCATGCGCGATGAAACCCTGTTTGCCGGTGTAGAGCACCGAATAGTATTTCTCAAGGCGCTTCGCCATATAGTTGGCGTTCAGGATGGCGACCTGGGTGGCCTTCGTGAGTCCATCGCGCCCCATCAGCGCGATATAGACCCATGAGATCGTCAGAATGCTGGAACTTCCATGAGGCGCTGCGGCGATCGGCCCGATCGCTTCGCTCTCTCCCAGTCCCGTGACCGGATGGCCGGGAAGGAACGGCGCCAGATGATGCGCGACGCCGATGGGACCCATGCCGGGCCCGCCGCCTCCATGAGGAATGCAGAAGGTCTTATGCAAGTTCAAATGGCACACATCAGCGCCGATGTCGCCGGGACGGCACAATCCCATCTGAGCGTTCATATTCGCTCCGTCCATGTAGACCTGCCCACCATGGGTATGTACGATTTGGCAAATTCGCCGTACATCGGCTTCGAAGACTCCATGGGTGGACGGATATGTAATCATCAGGGCCGCCAGTCGATGGCGATGTTGCGCGGCCTTCGCTTCCAGATCGTTCAAATCGACGTTGCCCTGTCGATCGCACGCTACCGCAACGACGGTCATGCCTGCCATCGCGGCGCTGGCTGGATTGGTGCCATGCGCGGAGACCGGAATCAGACAGACATCGCGATGAAACTCTCCTTCTTGCCGATGATACGCTCGGATCACCATGAGCCCGGCATATTCGCCTTGTGACCCGGCATTGGGTTGCAAGGATACGGCGGCAAAACCCGTGATCTCCGCCAACCACGTTTCCAGTTGAGCGAAGAGTTCCTGATATCCCTGGGTTTGTTCGATCGGCGCGAAGGGATGGAGCCGGGCAAATTCACGCCAGGTGACCGGCAACATCTCAGCGGTCGCATTCAACTTCATCGTGCAAGAGCCGAGTGGAATCATGGAATGAACCAAGGAAAGGTCGCGAGCTTGCAGCCGATGGAGATACCGCAGCATCTCATGTTCCGAGTGATAGCAATTGAACACTTCGTGGGTCAGATACTTGCTGGTCCGAGCCAAGGTCCTGGGATACCGGCAGTCCACCGATTGCGCCAGTTCGTCCATGGTGAAGATCACGTTCTGGTGTCCGACAAAGATCTCAATCAGTTCCTTTACCTCCGCCGCCGTGCTGACTTCATCCAACGAGATCCCGATAGAACCGTCGTCATGGCGGCGAAGGTTGTAGCCGTGGTCATTGGCCCGGATCAGCGCGTGGTTGGCTTGGACTTTTCCCAGGGACACGCGAACCGTATCGAAAAAGGGTTCCGCGCTGACATCGAACCCGAGCCTGCGCAATGCCTCGGCGAGCACGACCGCCAAGCCGTGGACTCGCTCGGCAATGCGACGGAGCCCTTCTGGTCCGTGATACACGGCATACATGCCTGCCATGACGGCCAGCAGCACCTGCGCCGTACAAATATTGCTGGTCGCCTTTTCTCGACGGATGTGTTGTTCGCGGGTTTGCAACGCCAACCGATAGGCGGTCTTTCCACTCCCATCTCTCGACACGCCCACGACCCGACCCGGCATGTGTCGCTTGTAGTCTTCCTTTGTCGACAGGAATGCTGCATGGGGTCCTCCAAAGCCCAACGGCACGCCGAACCGTTGGCTGGAGCCGACGGCGATGTCCGCTCCAAAGTCACCAGGGGGACGCAAGAGCGTGAGCGCCAGCAGGTCCGTGGCGACGACGACCATAACACCCGCCGCATGAGCCCGCGCGACAAGATCGCTGCAATCACCGACGTATCCGTCCGTGCCGGGATACTGAAGGAGCAGACCGCAGAGCTGTCGGTTTGAGAAGTCGAGCGTCGTGGTTCTGCCGATGTGCAACGTCATGCCCAGTGGCTCAGCACGAGTTTGCATGACGGCAATCGTTTGGGGATGACAGTCGTGGGAAACAAAAAACTCCTTCTTCTCGAGACCGGCGGCGCGAGACACGGTGAGGCACATCGCCATAGCTTCGGCCGCCGCCGTCGCTTCGTCCAGCAACGAGGCATTCGCCAATGGCAAGGCGGTGAGGTCCGATACCATCGTCTGGAAATTCACCAGAGCTTCCAGGCGTCCCTGCGCGATTTCCGCTTGATAGGGGGTGTACTGCGTATACCAGCCGGGATTTTCCAGGATGTTGCGTTGAATGACCGGCGGAGTCACGCAGTCGGAATATCCCATGCCGATCAGCGATCGAAACACCTGGTTGCGCGCCGCGATGCCGCGCAGTTCGGTCAGCACCGCCTGCTCGCTGCGGTGGCGGGGCAGGTCAAGCGCCTTGTGGAGACGAATGTCCGGCGGAACCGTCGCATCGATCAGGCCGTCGAGCGAGTGAAGTCCCAACGTCGCGACCATCTCCTGAATATCGCCATCGGTCGGTCCGATATGCCGGCGGACAAAGGTGTCAGTGGGATCGAGAAAGTCAGCGTGAGTCATGCGCCTCGCCTTGGTATATGAAGTTGTCCGGTCGAAAGGAGGGTTGATACATCGACTGGTCACAGGTCGATTCGTGATCGACGACGGTCAAAGACTATCATGCGACACCCGCTTTTTCCAAGCACGAATGCGGGACGGCGCGGCTTGCCTTCACGGATGGAGTCGGGTATTAGTGAATCATCCGAAGACACCACTCAACTTGCGCTTCTGACCCCGCTGCTTCGGCATGAAAGTGCACGACATCCTGATCGTCGGCGCAGGCCTCGCAGGCATGAGAGCAGCGATAGCAGCTCCGTCTCACCTCGACATCGCCATTCTGTCGAAAGTCCATCCCATTCGTAGTCATTCCGTGGCCGCCCAAGGCGGCATCAATGCGGCCTTAGGCGAAACCGATTCCTGGGAAGCGCATGCCTTCGACACGACCAAGGGCGGCCTGTACCTGGGGGACCAGGATGCCATCGAAGCCATGTGCCGCGAGGCGCCTGAAGACATCCTCGAGCTCGAGCGGATGGGCGTCATTTTCAGCCGAAATGCGCAAGGCCGGATTGCCCAGCGACCTTTTGGAGGGGCAGGGTTTCCACGGACTTGCTATGCAGCCGATCGAACCGGCCATGCCATCCTCCATGCGATGTACGAGCAGTTGTTGAAGCGGCGAATCTTCGTCTATGAAGAGTGGTACGCGATCTCGCTGATCGTGGAAGACGGCCTGTGCCGGGGCGTGGTGGCCTGGGATCTTATCCACGGCGGACTGCACACCATCGGGGCGAAAGCGGTGATCCTGGCGGCCGGCGGGAGCGGCCGCGTGTTTCTCACCAGCACGAACGCGGTCATCAATACTGGAGACGGCATGGCCCTCGCGTATCACGCCGGTGCGCCGCTGGAGGATATGGAGTTCGTGCAGTTTCATCCGACCACGTTAAAAGACACCGGCATTCTGATCACCGAAGGAGCGAGGGGAGAAGGCGGCTACCTGCTCAATACTTTGGGCGAGCGGTTTATGAAGCGGTATGCGCCAGAGCAAATGGAGCTGGCCACGCGCTCGACGGTGTCCCTTGCGATCGGCCAGGAGATTTTAGAAGGACGTGGCGTGGAGGGCTGCGTCTTGCTGGACCTTCGACATCTAGGCCGTGCCCGGATTTTGGAACGACTCCCGCAGATCCGAGAACTCTCCGTAGAATTTGCCGGCATAGACCCGATCGAAACGCCGATCCCGGTGAGACCAGGCGCCCATTACCAGATGGGCGGTGTCAAGACCAACCAGTGGGGGGCGACCGACATTTCGGGGCTATATGCAGCGGGCGAGTGCGCCTGTGTGAGCGTCCACGGAGCGAACCGGTTGGGTGGCAACTCGCTGTTGGAAACGATTGTCTTCGGCCGGCGAGCCGGGACGAGAGCAGCCGAGTTCGTGCGTCGCATCGCTCCACGCGCGATCTCTAATAACACGCTGCAAACTGGAGAGGCCCGTCTCCGTCACCTCCTGACGAATCATGGGTCAGAGCGAGCCTGGCGCCTTCGTGACGAGCTCGGGACGGTGATGAGCCACAATCTTGGCATTTTTCGTACCCAGAAGTCTCTGGCGGAAGCGGCGGACCAGATCCGCCAGTTGAAAGCCCGAGCGTCTCGGGTTTCTGTGCAAGACAAGGGGAAGGTGTTCAATACGGACTTGATCCAAGCGCTCGAGTTGCAATCGCTCATGGAGATCGCGGAGACTATCGTCGCCGGCGCATCGGCCCGTCAGGAAAGTCGTGGCGCCCACTACCGAGCCGACTTTCCGACACGCGATGACGCCAATTGGTTGAAACACACGTTGGCCTACAGAACTTCAACCGGCCCGTCGGTCACATACGCGCCGGTCACAATTACACGATTTCCGCCGAAGTAGTGTATGAGCTTATTTCTCTTGGTGTCCGCTCGGCTCGAATATGATCCGGCCAGGCTGCTCAAAAGGCTCTGCAGCGAGGCCGCAAGGAGCGAGGACCCCGGAGCCGTGGTTGGGTACGTGAGGAGTCCTCGCGACTGAGAACGAAGTTGCGGAGCCTTTTGAGCACCCTGGACTATGCGTATCCTGGTCATTGAGGACGAGACAAAGGTCGGCTCCTTCATCAAGCGGGCGCTGGAGGAGGAAAGCTACGCCGTCGACCTCTGCGCAGACGGGGCGCAGGGGTTGGACATGGCGCTGAGTGGAAGCTACGACTTGATCGTGATCGATTTGATGCTGCCCAATCTGCCGGGACTGGAAGTCCTCAGGCGAATCCGACGGGAGAAAATCCAGACGCCGGTGCTGATCCTCACAGCCCAGTCTCAGGTGGACCAAAAGGTCAAAGGGCTCGATGCGGGCGCGGACGACTATCTCACCAAGCCCTTCGCCATTGACGAACTCCTCGCGCGTGTCCGAGCCCTGCTCCGTCGTGGACCTACGGATCCGACGACCGTCCTGCAGATCGATGACCTGATCTTAAATCCCGCCACCCACGAGGTGACGCGAGCGGGCCAGCGCATCGAGTTGACCCTCAAGGAGTACGCGCTCCTCGAATATCTGATGCGCCACACGGGTCGCGTGCTGACCAGACCGATGATCTCGGAGCATGTCTGGAATCAGGATTTCGATACGTTCACCAACGTGATCGACGTCTACGTCAACTATCTCCGGAACAAGATCGATCGCGGACGGGGTACGAAGCTCATTCACACCATTCGAGGCAGCGGCTACATGCTGAAGGCGGACTGATGCCGCTTCGTGTCCGGCTTACACTCTGGTACGGAACCGCACTGGCGATGATTCTCGTCACTTTCTCGATCGCGCTCTATGGAGTGATGGCGAAGGCATTGAACGATCAGGTAGATCGTTCGCTGGAGGAGACGGCCACCACCGCCGTGCGGTTGTTGGACGAACGAGGATTTCTTCCGCTGGTGGATGAAGAAGAGCTGTTATCGCAGTTCCCGGAACTCGCCCGCCTGGATAAGTTCTTCCAAATCTTCAGCCCCACCGGCACGATCACGATTCGGTCGCCGAATATCAAACAGCACGACGTGCCGCTCAGTCGACAGGCCCTCGAGGTGGCGTTTACAGGGAAGAGCATTCTGGAGTCGGCGAAATATCCCAATGAACCGCCGTTGCGTCTGATCTCGATGCCCATCGTCTATCGGGGCACACTCGCCTACATCGTGCAGGTCGGAACTTCGATGGAATCGATCCAGGAAACTCTGCATCGGTTACTCGTCGTGCTGGTCGTAACGATGCCGATCGCCATGGCCTTGGCGCTGGCGGGAGGCTGGTTCCTGGCGGGACGGGCTCTCCGACCGGTCGATGCCATGACTGTCGCCGCGCAACGGATCGCGGCCGGCGACCTCTCCCAGCGTTTAACCGTGCCCCCATCATCCGATGAGGTGGGGCGTCTCGCCGCCACATTCAACAACATGATTGCCCGCCTGGATACGTCGTTTCACCAGATTCGCCAATTCAGCAGCGATGCGTCGCATGAATTGCGGACGCCTTTGACGGTGATGAAGGGCGAAACCGAACTCGTGCTCCGACGCCCTCGAGATTGCGAAGACTACAAACTCGTGCTGGAAAGCAATTTGGAGGAAATCGATCGGATGACCCGCATCGTAGATGAGTTGTTGTTTCTGTCCCGTGCGGACCTCGGCGAAGTCAAGATGGAACGAACACCGGTCCGACTGGAGGCGCTCGTCGAAGATATTCAGCGGCAAGCCTGCTTATTGGGCCAGGAACATGACGTGCAAGTCGTCTTAGGGACGATCACGCCGGCGACCGTGTTAGGCGACGAATTGCGGCTGCGCGAACTGCTCCTCAATCTCGTGGACAACGCCGTCAAGTATTCCAGGCCCGGGGGCAAAGTGGAGATCAATGTGACAACAAACAGCCACCAGGTGCGCCTGTCTGTTAGGGATCAAGGCATCGGGATTGCGCCGGAAGATCACCATCGGATTTTCGGCCGCTTCTATCGAACCGACGCCGCACGGGCCCACACGAAGAAAGGCACAGGATTGGGGCTGGCCATCTGCGCCTGGATCGCCGAGTCCCATCAAGGCCGGATCGAGATGCACAGCGCCGTGGATCAAGGGTCGACCTTCACCGTGGTGCTGCCGCTGGCTCCTCCTTCGTCTTAGACGTTTCTAATTTCTTCCTAATCCCCCTCTCATCGTCTGCTGTTACGCTGTCGTTACAGTATCGTCTGAAAGATACCAACGGAACCTATAGCCATTACATATGTACGGAGGAGGGATTATGAAGCGACCGTCAAACTTTTCATTGGGAACTATCGCCGGTGTGGCAATCCTCAGTCTGGCCATGATGTGGGGAGGCGGGCAATCCCTGCCGTCTGCCGCATCCGGTTCATCGACCACAGCCATGCCGACCTTCGTGACGCCGATGGTGCCGGCCGCCGGCTTTACGGAGGTCGCGAAGAACGTGACGCCGGCAGTCGTCAATATCACGACGACCGTGTCGGAGAAGGTCGCTGATCAGCGCGGTCCCCGCGATCGCACGGAAGAATTTTTCGGGTCCCCCTTCGGACCGTTCGGCCCTCGTGGACCGCGCGGTCACCAAGGCCCACCGACCCCGTTTGACCCACGGGAACATCGCGGCGGCGGGATGGGCTCGGGTGTGATCGTCACACCGGACGGCTTCATCCTGACGAATAACCACGTCGTCGCCGACGCCAAGGAAGTCACCGTCACGCTGCCGGACAAACGCGAGTTCAAGGGCATGATCATCGGTACCGATCCGAAAACCGACTTGGCCGTCGTACGAATCGACGGGAAGCATCTCCCGTTTGTGCCCTGGGGGGATTCGTCCAAACTCCAAGTCGGGGAGTATGTGCTCGCAATCGGGAATCCGTTCGGCTTGAACTCAACCGTGACGCTCGGGATCGTGAGCGCACTGGGCCGGGGCCGCATGGGCATCACGCAGTACGAGGACTTTATCCAGACCGACGCGGCGATCAATCCGGGTAACTCGGGCGGCGCCTTGGTGAACACACACGGAGAATTGGTCGGGATCAATACCGCTATTTTCTCTCAGACCGGCGGCTACCAAGGCGTGGGGTTTGCCGTGCCGACCAGCATGAGCAAGCCGGTGTACGAGAGCCTGATCAAGACCGGGAAAGTGGTTCGTGGATTTCTCGGGATCGGCATCCAGGATCTGTCGCAGGATCTCAGCCAGTCCTTCGGCCTGAAAGAGACCAAAGGCGCGCTGGTCAGCGACCTCCGGGAAGACGGGCCTGCCGAGCAGGCCGGCTTGAAGCAGGGTGACGTCATCGTCGCGTTCCAGGGCGCCCCGGTGGAAGATGCGGTCGCCTTGCAGCGCTTGGTGACCAGATCAGAGGTCGGAACCAAAGTCACTGTCAAAGTGATCCGTGACGGCCATGAGAAAGACGTCACCATCACGATCGGCGAAATGCCGGAGACGACCAAAACGGCCAAGGCCGAATCGGACCAGACCGCACATGCGTTTGCAGGAGTCGCGGTGCAGGAGCTGGATCGGGATGCGGCCCGCGAGTTAGGCCTCCGCGGCAAAGCCCAAGGTGTCGTGGTGACGAACGTGGAGTCTGATAGCGGTGCAGAAAAGGCTGGACTGATGGCGGGCGACGTCATCCGCGAGATCAATCGCCAGCCGGTGAAATCCGTGAAGGATTTCGAGAAAGTGTCGTCCAACCTCAAGAAAGGCGACAACGTGCTGATGCTCATCAACCGGAGAGGAAATGCGCTGTTTCTCAGCGCGAAGGTCTGACGAGCGAAGGGTGAGTTGAGAACGGGGCTGCTGCGATCAGCGGTAGCCCCGTTCTTTTTTTGTGGATCGCCGCGAAGGCCGTATGAATTGCGGCGATGAAGACCCGGCCATGCGGCCCACCAAGTCGTAAGCCGTGGCATCCGTAATTTCAACGTTGATGAGGTCCCCCGGCCGCGGAAGGAGCGCGTCTTGACGCGCGCGGGGTGGGGGGGTGAGATTCGTCGTTCCATCATTCACATAGACGACCCCGTCTATTTCCGGGGCTTGTCCCTCATGCCGCGTTTCCAGCAGAAGGTCGTTTTCCTCTGACGGCCCTTCCACCAGCACTTCCAACGTCTGTCCGATTTTCTGCCGGCTTTTTGCCGAGGCGATCGATTCCTGAACAGCCAGCAACTCGTTACGCCGTTCTTCCATGATACGACGATCAACTTTTTCACTGAGATCAACCGCCGGTGTGCCCTCTTCATCGGAGTAGAGGAATACCGCGACGCGATCGAACTCCCTCTCGGCGACAAAGGTCTTGAGCTCGTCAAATACCGCTTCGGTTTCGCCGGGAAACCCGACGATATACGCTGTACGAAAAGTCACGCCGGGAATGCCGGTTCGAATTCGGTCTACCAGAGACATGAGGTATCGTTTATCGCCCAGCCGGTGCATGCGCTTCAACATCCCATCATTGATGTGCTGCAGCGGCATATCGATATACTTCGTGATCCGTTCTTCTCCGGCGTACAAATCCAGGAGCTCATCGGTGACCTGCTGCGGATAGAGATAAAACGGCCTGATCCACCGGAGCGCCTTGACCTTCACGAGCTCGCGAAGCAGCAACACCAGACCCTGCTTCAACCCCAGATCGATTCCATAATTGACCGTATCCTGCGAGATCAAATTCAATTCCTTCACGCCCTCGTCAGCGAGACGGCGCGCTTCCTTCACGATCGACTCGATCGGTCGACTGCGCTGCTTGCCTCGCATGATGGGAATCGCGCAAAAGGCGCAGTTTCGATTGCAGCCTTCGGCGATCTTGACGTAGGCGCTGTGCGTTCTACCCAGACGAATTCGCGGCGCGAGATCGTCATATAGATAGGGGGGAGGACTGATCCACAGGTGTTGCGAGTGTTTCTTGGGCTCCAGCAAGTTCCGACAGATGTCCGCAATGCGGCCGAACTCCCCGGTGCCGACGACACCGTCCAGCTCAGGCAACTCTTTCAGCAACTCCCCTTGATAACGTTGTGCGAGGCACCCCGCAGCAATCAGGACCTTGCACGAGCCGGACTTTTTGAGCGCCCCGTGCTCAATGATCGCATCGATGGATTCCTGCTTGGCCTCTTCAATGAAGCCGCAGGTATTGATGATGATCACCTCAGCTCGTCCTGAGTCCGATGTCAGGTCGTACCCATTGGCCACCAGCGAGCCGAGCATGACTTCCGAATCCACCTGGTTCTTCGAACAGCCCAGGTTCACGAAACCGATCGTCGTTTTGCGAGCCGTCGCCTGTTCGGGAGTGATAAGATTGATTGCCATAGTCCGGTGAGTCTACGGGAGGCGAGGGGCACGTGGCAAGGGGCGAGAGGCACAGTCACTGAGTTGACACCCTTTTTGGTACTCTCGTAGAGTTGGCCCATGATTCGGACCTTCCAAGGCGTCAGGCCGACCATCCCCAAGTCCTGTTTCATCGAAGAAACCGCCGTCGTGATCGGCGACGTAGTGATCGGCGAGGATTGTAGTCTGTGGTTCCACGCGGTCATTCGCGGAGACGTGAACCACATTCGCATCGGCAGTCGGACCAATGTCCAAGACCTTTCCATGTTGCACGTTACCCACGACACGGCGCCGCTCCTCATCGGCGATGACGTCACCATCGGCCACCACGTCGTGCTCCACGGATGTACGATTAAGGACCGCGTGCTCGTGGGCATGGGCGCCATCATCATGGACGGCGCGGTCATCGGAGAAGATTCCGTGGTGGGAGCCGGCGCCTTGGTGACAGAACAGACGATCGTGCCGCCCAAAAGCCTGATCCTCGGCTCGCCGGCCAAAGTGAAACGGCCTGTCACCGACAAGGAACTTGCCTGGATTAGAGAATCCGCCCAGAACTACGTCAACTACGCCCGGCAATATATGCGCGATCCCATGAAAGGCAAGACCGGTTTTCAGGTGTGAGCTTCGCCTCACGCCTTACCCTTCACGCCCTGCTCTCCTACTCGAACGAAGCAGATGGGATCACCCACTGTTGCGCTGGGGTACTCTCGATTCTCCACCACATAGGAAATTTTTCGCCGATGGCACCACTCCGCGATCCACTGGAGTTCTTCAGTGGACGTGGTGACCATCGCCGGCAGGGATAACTTGCGCAGACATCGATCCCTGAGCGCACGGACCTTTCGACGCTCGGAGACAAACTTGGCTGGGTCAAACGTCAGCGGACTCGCTCGGCCATAGGACAACGCCGCCAGGTCAGGGAATCGCTCGGGATCGTTCAGCACGCTCGCGATCCAGAGATGATCGAATGGGCCTTTCGCGACACCGGCATCCTTCGCGATGAATCGAAACGGAAGTTCCATGCAGGCTTGATTGAGAACGCGAACTTCATCATCACGGAGGTTACAGGCCACCACCGTACGCCCTAGTTCAGTAGTCTCCATTGCGAGAACAGGAATCTCCGCCACCCCAGCGCCTACATAGAGACTCCGCCCACCTGGCTTCAGTCGCCCGCGCAACACCGCGGCTAGTTTGGTGCCCAGCTTCCGACAAAGCCTGCGCTTCGCTTTCCAGAACGCTTCCCCACCTTCGTCACAGTAAATGCGCCCCAGGGTGGAATAATCTAAACAGTCGAAGATTCTGGAAATTCCACGAACGGTATCTGATCTCAGCCGTCTGTTTACCATCTCGTCAACTTGCCGATCGAGGACCTAACCTTCAAAATATGCAGTGTAGCCGGATTCATGAGAGGAGTGCGAGGGGGCGAGTTGACAACAGGCTATGTGTTCTATAACGTAGTGACATCACTACATTTAAAGAGGTGTTGCCATGCGCATTGGATTGCGTGAGGCCAATCAACGATTTTCAAAGGTGGTGAAGGCCGTGAAAGGAGGGGAACACGTCCTGCTGACGGAGCGTGGGAAACCCCTGGCCGTCATTAAATCCGTTGTCGGGTCGGCAAAGGA
The DNA here is from genome assembly GCA_052389595.1 of Nitrospiraceae bacterium. Classification (GTDB taxonomy): domain Bacteria; phylum Nitrospirota; class Nitrospiria; order Nitrospirales; family Nitrospiraceae; genus JBQTHT01. The sequence continues at coordinate 798 of JBQTHT010000018.1, read as the reverse complement.
GGCCACAGCCATCCACCGACTGGAAACCGCTGGTTTGTTGCGACCGGCTGCCAAGGTCCAGCCGTTACCGAGTTGGGCTCCGCGTCCCTTGAAAGGTGTCCCCCTCTCGAAGACGATCCGTGAAGAACGGGATGCGTCCTAATGCCGGCGCGGTGAGCGTATTTTGACACCAGCGCACTGGTGAAACGCTACATTCAGGAGCAGGGATCAGGAAGGGCGCGAAATCTCCTGCATCGGTATCGGTTCCTCTCCTCCGCCATCGCGCCGCTCGAAGCGATGTCTGCCCTCTCCCGCCGCCGAACTGCCGGCGAAATCAGCGAACGCGATTTCATCGCCATTCGTTCCCGGATGCAGAAAGACCGAGACTACTGGGAACTTGTGGAACTGAGTCCCCTCGTGCTCAGCCAAGCCGAGGACCTGATCGAAGAGACACGGTGGAAGACGCTGGATGCGTTACATGTCGCCTCCATCCTCACCTTCCAGGCTGCTTCAGGACTCACCATCCCATTTATCACGGCAGACGCAAGACAGCGAGAGGCAGCAGAGGACTTAGCGCTCAACGTGATCCGGGTGGAATGAGTTCCGCGCGGTATCTTGAAAATCTTGAGATCCTCTTTTTCTCTTCCCGTGTCGCCAAGGGTGAGACGGTCCAATTGCCGGTGACCGCTGAGTTTCATCTGCCCAAAGCTGGCTGAGTGGCGCCTTCGCCCCGCGCGCCGAGATTCGAGCGATGGAAACTCAGCAAGCCGCCTCCCGCCACCGGCTCGATGACCTCTTTCACTCCCTCCTCCACCGCGC
>JBQTHT010000017.1:0-13122 GCA_052389595.1 Nitrospiraceae bacterium | reverse complement strand
ATATCATGATGCCCGCGATGGACGGATACGAGACCATGCACCGAATTCGGAAGATGCCGGAGTTCGCCTCCTTACCGGTTATCGCCGTCACGGCTAAGGCGATGAAAGTCGATCGCGTCAAGTGCATCGAAGCCGGCGCCTCGGATTACATTGCGAAACCGGTAGACCCCGAGCAACTCATCTCGATCATGCGGGTGTGGTTGTATCGGTAGACTCCAGGGAGGCCATTGGTAATTGAGTGATGACGTGATAAGGAGTTCCTGAATCGGTGATGATGATCGAGCATGTTTGAATACCGACTCAGTCGGCTAAGCGCGAACCACTTCATCACCAATTACTCTTTCGCCGTACCAAGATGAGAACTTTCGCCCTCCAGACGCCGTTGATCGAAGACGCAGAAGTGAGTCTGCTCCTAGACGGCTTGGTGCATTGCTTCGGATACGATTTTCGGGAATATGACCCCATGTGGGTCAAGCAAAGGCTGTGGGAACGAGTGCGCGAGGAAGGGCTCAAAACGATGTCGGGTCTTCAGGAGCGCGTCATTCACGAGCCACGGAGCCTCGATCTGCTGTTACAGGCTCTCTCGCCGCGGCCGCCCTGTCTCTTCGCCGACCCGGCGTTGTATCGTTCCATTCGGGAATGGGCGGCGCCGATCCTACGGACCTATCCCTCGGTGTCCATCTGGGTTCCGGGTTGCGCGACCGGCGAAGACATTTACAGTTTGGCTATCCTCTTGGAGGAAGCGCAGATATTGTCTCGCTGCACGCTGTATGCAACGGACCTCAGCGAAGTCGTGTGGGCCTCTGCCAGAGATGGAGCTTTTCCGCTCCGAATGTTACCTGAAAGCGATACGAATTATCGCGTGGCGGGCGGGAATGCCCGCCTGTCGGATTATTACACGGTCCAGGACGAACAGGCGGTCATGAGCCCCCTTCTCCGTGAAAGGACAGTGTTTTCCGAGCACACCCTTGCCACCGACACCGGCTTCCATGAATTCCAAATGATTCTGTGTCGTGTGGCCTTGAACGTCTACAACCCCTGGCTTCGCGAGCGCGTCCTGAATGTCTTCCTCCACAATCTAAGCCGATTTGGAGTGCTGGGCGTAGATCCGCTGCAAAGCCCGATGCCGAATCAAACGGAAAGCCGCTACTACAAACCGTTAGTACCAGGCTTGTATCAAAAGCTCGCCACGTGGAACTATCATGACAAGACACGATGACAGGGGCGCGCCGCCGGGAATCTTCAGATCAAGAAATCGTGCATTTGCTGAATGTCGATGCGATGAGATGAGCGTGGTTCTCTTCTCGACTTTTCCGTGAACCCTCGAACACGCCGGAATCTCTCTAAATCCAAAGCCCCGGGTCAGCGAATTTTCGAGCGCCACGCAGCTCACTTAAAACCATCATTGAGCTTTCTGCGGTTTGATTGCAGCGAACAAGTTGTCCGGCTATGGACAGCTCGTCCACCCGTCCCGGCGATGTTTATAACTGGATGCGAGCAGAGCAAGGAATTTCGCAGCTTCTCACGTCGTTTATGATCGGCGAGAGCCGGTAACAAAAGGGCCGTCATATTGCATGGATTGGTATTCATTACCAGCCTATCCTCGAAGGCAGTCTCTCATTGATGACTCTGCCGGATCGATCGAGGGATCAAGAGAACAAATGAAAACAAGACACCAGCCACGTGTGTTGGCCATGATCATGGCTGGAGGCAAAGGCGAGCGCCTCATGCCTTTGACACAGCCTCGCAGCAAACCGGCCGTTCCCTTCGGCGGCCAATATCGCATCATCGACTTTGTCCTCAGTAACTTTCTCAACTCCGGTATTGAAGCGGTCTATGTGCTCGTGCAATATCGGTCGCAATCGTTGATCGAGCATTTGCGTCTGGCCTGGCGGAACGAAGGCCGGAGCCGGCATCACTTCATCACGGTCGTGCCGCCTCAGATGAGAACCAAGACCGGCTGGTATGCCGGTACGGCGGATGCCGTGCATCAGAACGTAAATCTGATCCGCGATTTTGCGCCGGATTTCGTGGCGGTCTTCGGAGCGGATCATATCTATCGCATGGATGTCTCGCAGATGGTTCACTTCCATAAAGAGCGCGCGGCGGATGTCACGGTGGGTGCGCTCCCCGTTCCCATCCATGCAGCGACGGAATTCGGCATCATCGAAGTGGGCGGAGGTTCTCAGGCGGATCACATCCTCGGCTTCGAAGAAAAACCCTCATCTCCCAAGCCGATGCCGGCAAATCCGGACTACGCCTTCTCGTCGTTAGGCAATTACCTGTTCAGCACCGACGTCCTTCTCGAGGCGCTGGAGGCGGATGGGAATGAATCGGGGTCTCACGACTTCGGAAAAACTGTCATTCCCCGTATGATCGGTCGGCAGAAAGTCCTCGCCTACAATCTGATACATAACGACGTGCCGGGTCTGCAGCCGTTTGAAGAACGCGGGTACTGGCGTGATGTGGGCAATCTGGAGGCCTACTGGCAGGCCAACATGGATATTCTTGGCGAGGAACCGATCTTCGACCTCCGTAACCCCGCCTGGCCGATTCTGGCCGAGTATCCCACTGGACCGGCCGCGAGTCTGGTGCGCTCGCGGCTTGACGACGTGATGATCGGTCAAGGATCCCACGTTGTGGAAGCGAATATCCGTCGCTCGGTCATCGGCAGGAACGTCCGCATCGAACGGGGAGTCGATATCGAAGGCTGTGTTATTTTGGACGATGTGGTAATCGGTTCCAAAGCGCGCCTGCGACGCGTGGTCGCGGATCGCGCCGGTGTCATCGAACAAGCGACCGAGATAGGGTACAATCAGGCTGCCGACAGCCGCCGGTTCAAAGTGAGTCAATCGGGGTTGGTCGTGCTGCCCCTGGGAACGAGAAAGAGTGGTTCAGTGATTTGCAACGAGAAGCCATTGGTGATCGGTTAAGTGAATGTTTTCGTCGTACTGTTTATTTACTTACTTACTCAGCAATCACTCAATCACTCCCTTATGAGGTCCGCAATGGACAAAGGACGACGGGCGGCGAATCCTTTCCGCTTTGTGAGCTGCATGGAATTGCGAGAGATATTAGGCAAACGCGCGATGGATGAGCAGCGACTGCTGGAGATCATCGAAGAGGCTCCCGCCGACAGCATTTATTATCATACACACAGCTACTATCTGCGCCATGCCTATACCCAACAATCCTACTCGAGTGACTTTGCCGCATGGGTCGCGTTGCATGCGCAAGATCGCGTATTGGGCGAGCGACTGGGCATTCTGGATCCATTCGGATTTCGAGATATCGAACAATTGCGGCAGGAGATCGTCGCGATCATCGAAGATCATCTCAGTCATTTGCGCACGATCCCGCGATACACGACTGAAGAACCGTTTGAGTTTATCCGCTCGTACATCATCGAAGCCCCTCTGGATGTGGAAGCCTGGACGCTTCGCGAATTTCGCGATGCCATGGCCGGCGTGGAGGCCGGGGCGTTGTACTACCATGCTTGCGAAGCGCGTATGCGCAAGCGCGCTCCATCGGTCGATTTCGCGCGCTGGCTGTCCGCTGACGAGGGATTGGGCATGCAGGATTTCGGCATCCAGGTGGAAAGGGTCGGCAGGCTCGGGCTCAGCCTCGAAGGAATGCGGGAACGCCTCGTCGCGTTGTGCGATGATGAGCTGGCCAGGTCATGAATTTGGTGAATCTGTTGATCTGGTGATTTTCCAGAAGGAACGCTCTTTCAGCAAATCGACAGATCAATAGAGCACACATCAACACATTCCGACCCCGGGAGGGAACAATGGGTGGGCAGCTTGAAGATTATCGGGACGTCGCTCCGCAAGGTACCGTCGATCTCCTACGGCAGCTGGGAAAGCGGCTCGAGGGGAAACGCTTTCTCCATGTCAACTCCACCCGGTTCGGTGGAGGTGTCGCCGAGATGCTGCACCGCCTAGTGCCGCTGTTCGAAGAGCTGGGGATCCCCACCCGTTGGGAAGTGATGACAGGCAACGATCTGTTCTACAAAACGACGAAGAGTTTTCACAATGCGCTCCAAGGAACGGCGCAGCAGATCAGCGCCGACATGTACGAGGCCTATCTGGAATGCAACCGGGAGAACGCCAAGCGCATCACTTTTGACGCGGATGTGGCGATGATCCACGATCCGCAACCGGCAGCATTCATCGACGTCCGGCCCAAAGACGCGAAATGGATCTGGCGTTGCCATATCGATGTATCCACGCCCCAACATTCCGTGTGGCAATTCCTGCGCCCTTTTGTTGCGCGATATGATGCGGCCGTCTTTTCCCTGCCGCGTTTTGCTCGACGATTGCCGATTCCCCAGTTTCTCGTCTATCCGTCAATCGACCCCTTAAGCGACAAGAATCGTGAGTTGGCGCCGCAGGAGATCGACAGCATACTGGCACGCCTGGGCACTCCTACCGACAAACCGATCCTGCTGCAGGTCTCACGCTTTGACCGGTTCAAGGACCCCGTCGGAGTCGTCAAGGCGTACCGATTGGTCAAAAAAAGTCACGATTGCCGTCTGGTGTTGGCCGGCGGGACTGCGACGGACGATCCGGAAGGGGCCGAGGTGTTGGCTGAAGTACAGGAAGCGGTGGGCGTCGATCCCGATGTCCAGATTCTCTTACTGCCGCCGACGGCCAACCTTGAAATCAACGCGTTGCAGAGGACGGCAACGGTGGTCATTCAGAAATCCGTCCGTGAAGGTTTCGGCCTGACTGTGGCGGAGGCGATGTGGAAAGGCAAGACGGTCATCGGCGGCGAAACCGGGGGGATCACGGTGCAGATCATCCAAGGACAGACCGGTTACATGGTCAATTCCCCTGAAGGCGCGGCGTTTCAAATCAAGCGTCTCCTCAACGAGCCGCAACGCATCACCCTGATCGGCCGGCAAGCGAAGGAATACGCGCGCCATCGGTTCTTGATTACGCGGCATTTACAAGATTACCTGGGGCTGATGATCCATCTCTGCGGTCAGGCATGAATGAAACTCACTCACGCCGAAGGTTGAGGAAATAGGTGAATCCATGAATAAGACCAGACATCGCCCAGAACCGTCTCTCGGGCTTGCGCTGACTATTTTGTTGGCTGCCTGCGCTTCCGACGGTCTCACGCCCATGGTGCAAGCCAAAGAATCGGTGCCGATCAACAACGTGCGCATCTATAAAAAGGTGGCGCCGGCTACGGTCTTCATTAAATCGGCGTTCGCCTCTGAAAACCCGATGGGCGGCACGAACAGCAACATCGGATCGGGCGTGATTCTGGATCAGGAGGGTCTGATCCTCACCAATGCGCACGTTGTGGATAATGCCACCAAGATTTTTGTCGCACTCCACAGCGGCGCTCAGTTGGTGGCCGACCTGGTCGGAACCGATCCGTTGACCGATCTCGCCTTGCTGCGCGTGCACCTGCCGAAGACTCATCAGGCAACGGCGCAATTGGGCGATTCCGACCGAGTCGAAATCGGCCAAGACGTCGTGGCCATCGGACATCCGTTCGGGTTCGGGTATGCGCTCACGACCGGCGTCGTCAGCGGATTCGGGAGCACTCCGGAACCGCGGATTGCCTTTCGAGAACCGATTATCCAGACGAGTGCCGCCATCAACCCCGGTAATAGTGGCGGTCCGCTCGTCGATATCGAAGGCCGAGTCATCGGCATCAATACCGCCGTGCTGGCCGGAGGCCAGAATATCGGCTTTGCCATTCCGATCAACACGGCAAAAACGGTCGTTGCGGAATTGCAAACCCATGGCCACGTGATTCGGCCATGGTTCGGCATCGCGGGCAAACTGGTTCCGAATGAAATGATCAGTCTTTTCGCCCTTCCCTTGAGCAAGGGACTGTTGGTCATGCACATCGACGAAGGTAGTCCCGCCCAGAGGGCAGGATTACGAGCGGGCACGCTCAACGTCACGATTGAGGGGGATTCCTGGCTGTTGGGCGGCGATATTCTCGTGGAAGTCAACGGCCTCGCGCTGACGACGGAGGAACAGTACGTCACCATTTTCAAAACTCTGCAGGTCGGTCAAAAGATCGACGTGCGGATTCTTCGAGACGGGATCGGACATTATCTGACCCTGACGCTCGATGAACTGCCGCTGCCGCAGGTCACCGGCGGGCAGCCCAAATCTCGCGCCCCTGCCGTAGCAGGAACCTATGAGTGGCGCAGCAGTCATGCTTCGATGCGAGAGAACGGACTTCACATGTGATGCGGAAGGATGGAATCGTCGATTGGAGAATTTTGGTGAATTATTGAAACGGGACGAATCTATTCATTCTTTTCCGAACTACCACGCCTTCTGTCCTCGCTTCTCCAGCTTAGACCACGCCTTAGCAAGCGCGGCGCGAGCCTGACGACGATGTCCATCTTGACGCTCAATGAGCCGGCCCAGCGCAAACGCGGCTAGGGCGCCCGGTTTGGGATTCAAGAGCTTGCGCAACCGCTGCTCGGCCACGATCGCATCCTGATGCTGCCCTAGAAGATCTTGAAAGGCTTTGGACTGTCGAATGAATCGTTTGGCCGGCTTCCCGCAGAGAGCTTCCGCCAGCTCCGCCGTGTAGCGCGCGCGTTTCCCCTTGATGCGAATTCGATGCAGAGCTTCATCGGTGGCCTCCGCAGCGCTCGGTTCCGCTTCGCGGACCGCTCGGCATAACTTCTTGAATGCCGCCTGCGCGATGGCGATCAAGGACACATTCGGGTCAACGACTGCAGGAGACTGAGCAGCCGACTCGATCCGCTCCACGAAGGCCAGATACGGTTCGCTTTCGAGCGCTTCCATCATGGCGGAGCGCGCCGTCGTCCGCTCTTCTTCCACCACGGTAATCAACTTTTCAAACGCCCTACGCTCGGGCAGCGTTAGGCTCCCGGATTCCGTACGGAGATAGTCCAACAACACATCGAGATCCCGCACCGGGCCAAGCACGTTCCCCAGCCAGGACAACTCGGCTCGCAGTCCTTCCACCCAGTCGTGCGCGAACATCGCGCAGGTGGCGCGGAGATACGCGCGGAGCCGCCTGGTTGCGACGCGCGCCTGGTGCAGATATTCGGGATCGGTTCCCAGTCGGATACCGGGATCGTGTCTCAGGAGCGACCTGACTTGCTCCTGCAGCATCGCTTTGACATGATCGGACGGCGGCGCCGTCGGCTCCACTTCTATGGCCGGCACCGTCGATGGAAGGCCTAACGCCTGGAAGACCTTCGGGCGATGATCCCCGTCCTGGGCGCCGGCGCCACGAAGCGCTTTCTCGATGCGGTGCAGCGCCTTTTCATCACCACCGGTCAGTTCGACTTCGAGTTCCTGGAAGTGGCGGATCACTCGTCGCCCATCCAGTGCCGACACCGAGTCCACCACCACATCGGCCAACGCCCCTTCCACGTCCCGGACGCGCATACCGGTGCGCCGTGTCCGGAGCTTGGCGATCGGTCTAAGCTCGTGACCCCGTAAGTGGGCGAACAACACTTTCTTCACCGACTCAGGCACACTACCTCGACCTCCTTCAAATTCCAGCTCCAGGCGGGCTTCGTCGAGAGGGAGCTTGAGCTGCCAGACACCCTTGCGCATTTCGGTGCGATAGCGCAGCGTGATCCCTGCTTTGGCCAATCGAAACGTCTCGGTGTCGTAGTAGGTCGAGGTAAACGTGTGCGGAACCAGCGGTTCGCCCGGAAGCCGCGGCAGTGAAAACCTCCGCGGCACATGCAGCTTGATCTCCCGTTCGAGTGTTTCCTTTTGAGCAATGGGCATGGCAGACGGCCGTCTTGAAGACGCAGGACGCTAATCTACCCTAGGGGCTTGATCAGTGAGAGTCAAGATCGACCCCGAGCCACCGCTGAAGTCATTGATTGTCTGGAGGAACTATCGAGAGAGTCTTGCATCACCGACAACGGCTTCACCCAGGCGCCATATCGATTCATTTGTTATGATGCAAGTAAGTCCTGATTCAGGAATACACGAGAGTACTCAGGGAGAGAAAGGAGCAACATGACCCAGTCACGGGACATCCTGGGCAGAACCATTCGGTCTGGTCTGTTGGTGGCAAGCTTGCTGGCGAGTTATCACATGACTGTGGCGCCGGAGGCGAGAGCCGCTATGACCGGCCGAATCGTCGTGGCAGGCTATGGGCCGGAGCTGCCGGTGCTGTATGACTTGGGCCGGGCGTACGAGAAGGCGAATCCCGGAACAGCCATCGACTTCGAATGGGATCGCAATGTCAAAGCTGTGGAACTGGTCAAAACCGGTGAAGCCCAGATTGCCGTTACCGGAAATGAAGAACCGACGCTCGACAACGTTCATATTGCCTGGGATGGGATCGCCGTGATTGTAAACTTTGCCAATCCAGTGAAGGAAGTCACTTCGCAGCAGGTCGCGGGCCTTTTGACCGGTCGTATCAAGCGCTGGTCGGAACTTGCTGGGGCCGATTCCAAAGTCGAGTTGATTCAGCGGAGCGCAGATGACAATCTTCAAACCGGCTTGGCATCCTCTTTGGGGCTGAAGGGCCATCCTCTCGCAACCGGGAAAGCCACTCGCTCGGACGAAACCGCATTGCGCGCCGTGTCCGGCAAGGACGCCGCCCTCTCGTATCTCTCCCTTGGAGCCGCGCTGAAAGCTCAAGAGGACGGCATTCCCATTCAAATCCTGACCATCGACAAGGTGGAACCAGGCGAGCCCACCGTGAGAAATGGGCGCTATGAGCTTCGCCGCCCGGTCGTTTTCGTCACCGCCAAGCAGCCTGATTCGTTGACGCAGTCCTTTGTGGCATTCGCTCTTTCGCCCGTCGGACAACGGATCGTCCAGACGATGTACGTGCCTCGGAATTCAACCTCGAAAGAGGTCGATCCCCACGCTCCCAAACTCACCGATAAGAAGAAAACCGGATCAGGTCAATCGTGATCTGGGGATGGCAGGATTTGTCGATCCGGCGATTTGTTGAAAGCTCCTCCTCGCTCACGACATCACCAAGTCATCACATCAACGATTCACTGTAGGGTTGTATGACTCTTCGAGTAGACAAAGGCGCGTGCTATGCCCTCTTCGCCTATGAAATCGGGTGGTCGGTCAATCTCGACGAAGCTGAGCGGCGGATCACGGCGAGCAGAGGACGAAGCCGGATCAAACATAAACGCCGGGCTCCACCTTATTTCGATTACCACCCGGCGCCGCTGAGAGTGACGGGAGAGACTCAGTCCCTGGCGATCGGCCGGTATCGGACCAATCCGGGAGCCGATCTATTGCTCTACGACTTCGGCGCCGTAACCGTTACCTACAGCATCCCGCTCGAAGGCGAGTTTTCGCAGCTCCTCGTCCTGAGCCAAGACTTGTACGAGAATGAGATGCTGTTGGCAGACTCGCGGCACCGCGTGGAGGATCTTGTCGCAGCTATCGAAGGAACGATCGAGCGACCACACGTGGCGAGATCGGTGGAAGACTATGCCATGTTTCAACTCGAAGGCTCCACTCCCTCGTATGAGGCGCATGAGGGTGAGGCACTCCTCGCGGCTCTCAGCCAGGACATCGCCCGCCTGTTGCGCTCCGAAAACCATCGCTTGTCCGAACAGGAGGTCCGAGACGCGACGGGGCATCGCATTTCTTTTGGAACGGATGACGTGATGATTATCGATTGGAACGCGGCGCTGATGTTCGGACGCGACATGGATGACGCGCTGGCCGTCCTGGAGTTCGCCAACGTCGAGCTGCTGGAAATGCGGTTTCTCGATGAGCAATTGGATCAAGCACTGGATCAGGCCTATGATGCGTTGACGAAGCGACGGTGGGGATGGCTGGCTTTGCCGGGAACCGTGCGAGCCGATCTACAACAGATTGCCGGACTGCAGGTGGACAGCGCCATCCTCTTCGAGCGGGTGACCAACACGTTGAAGCTGTTTGGAGACCAGTACCTCGCCCGTGTCCATCGCCTCGCTTCGCAGCGGTTCCATCTCGAATCGTGGGATTCGAGCATTACGCGCAAGCTTCAGACGCTGGAAAGTATCTACGATAAGATGACGGATCGCGCGACGACCAGGCGCACGGAAGTGTTGGAATGGATCATCATCATATTGATTGCCGCCTCCATCGCCGTCTCGTTCTTGCCCGGCATGGGCGGGCACTGACTGGGCCCGAGTTGTGAAGACGAACGCTGTGTTCGGATTGGCATCCCTTGCGTTTACACGTGGGCATGCGCTGGTGACTCAACCCATCGTTCAACTTCGGCTTCATCTACCTGATGTATGTCGCGCATGGCGAGGAGCATGCGCGATCGTTCAACGACTCGGGGATCGGGCAGCCCGATGCAGCGAAGCAACACCGACCGATTCTGACAATCTATGCGACAAGTCACGTCAAATTGCTCGCGACGGTTTGCCATGCTCCTGCACTGGATGCCGCTTCGAACGGTTCGGCAGAGTTCCCTCACCGCCTCCGGCCAGACACCGCCCGTCACATACCCGGTCTCCGCGTGATTCAGGCGCTTGAGCAATGCGTGTGATTGGCGATTCATGTAGAGAACCTGGACGAAAAAAGAGAACAGCACAATACCCGTACACCTCTGTTGGTCCACACCATTGCGGGCGCTCTGCTCAAACTCCGTGGTCTCATTGCACGAGCGGCACATAATCGGCCTCCTCATTCTTCAATGGCAGATTGATCAAGTGATTGGTGATTACGTGATGACGACATCTATTCCCGCAATCACTCGATTACTAATCACCAGTTACTTCATTTGATATTTAGACGAGCAGTCCGGGCAGAAGCTGTCCGTTAGCCAGAGCTGTTCCGCCGGCGTCTGTGTCTTCTGCAAATAATAGGAGAGATCGATCCAGACGTCCTGCCCGGTTAGTTGTCGGTCACCTTTTACTTTGTCGCAGGAACAGCAGATCAGCAGCAATCGTTGCATAAGTTCTCCTTCGCCGTCGATCGGCCGGCGCGCGACGCGGCAGTCGATCGGAGGCTCTCAAGGCTCGGTTCTCATGACCGGCTCGCGCCAACAGGGCGCCGATCCTTCAAATCCTGATGAAGTTGCTTCGCCGTCGAGGAGATGGTTTGTTCGGACGACGGACATGCTGCGTCATCGCCTGTCGGTTGTTTACGATGACGGCATCGACAATCTCTCCGCATGACAGGCATCGGAGCGCCGGCGCATGATCATTCCCGCGTCCGCCTCTCCAGTCACGCAGATCTTCCCAATACATGAGGCCGTAGCATCGCCGGCAAGTCATGTTCCTCGGACTTGGTGATTTGCATGGGGTAATTTGTTGATCTGACGATCTATTGATTGCGTCATTCGTCAATTTGACTACATCATTCTTCTCGCCGGAAGGCTTTTTATACGCGTCATCATCCCGAGGGGATATCGGAAGCGCATTGATAGTTTTGTCGAAGATCAGAGCCGTCCCATTGTCGTGGTTTGTACGACACGTGCGGAGCCAAGCGAAGCATGCTTGTGTGCTTCGCTTCACCTGAGACTTCTATGGCGTTCGGGGATGAGTGCGGCGGGTGGCGTTATTGCACGAGTTCTTGTTGAAGAGCGTACCGAGTCAGCTCGGCGTTGTTTTTGAGACGCATTTTCTCCAGAATACGAGCCCGATAGGTGCTCACCGTAGTGACCCCCAGATGGAGCACCTCGGCTATCTCAGACACCGTCTTACCTGACGCGATCAGCCGGAGAACTTCGAATTCCCGATCGGATAGCCGTTCATGTGTTGATTTCCCGTCATCGGCTTTTACGGTCAGCGCCAGCCTTTCCGCCGTCGAGTGGCTCACATACTGTCCGCCGGCCACGACCTTCTTGATGGCATTGACCAATTCCTCCGGCGCACTGGCTTTGGTGAGATACCCGTCCGCGCCGGCCTTGAACATGCGTACGGCATACTGGTCTTCCGGATGCATGCTCAGCACGATGACCGGGAGATCAAGACATTCACGCTTGACTTGTTTGAGCGCGTCGGTTCCGGTTGTCCCGGGCATTCCGATGTCGAGGACGACCACATCCCATTTTTTCCGCCGCACCAGGTCGAACAGGGCATGGGCGTCGCCGCATTCGCCGATCAGGACATCGGCTAATCCGTCGGTCAGCAGGTCCTTTACTCCACGCCGAAACAATGCGTGGTCGTCGGCAATGAGAATGTTCAGCATCTTCGTGAACCGCCCCTTGATCTCCTATGGACAGCCGTCAGGCCTGCCCCGAGTTGCTTCAGACCCCTTACGCCTCAGTTTCGCGCCTCACGGGTTGAGCCAGTGGGAATCGCACGGTCACAGTCGTGCCTTGCCCCGGCCAACCGGTAATCTCCAAGTGCCCTCGCAAGGTTTCCGCTCGCTCGCGCATACCCAATAACCCCAGCGATCGCGAATCGGTGAGCTTGTCGGAGGGAATACCCGACCCGTTATCCCGAATGTCGAGACGCAAATGTTCATCCTCGTGTTTCAGCCTCACGTGCGCCATTGTCGCCTGGGCATGGCGGACCACATTCATCAGCGCTTCACGACATATACGAAACGCAGCCGTGCTGCACGAGGCCGGCACATCAATTTCCTCCTGGTCACATTCGCAGGAACAAGCAATCCCACTGCGACGTTCAAAATCCTGACATTGCCATTCCAATGCGGCGACTAAACCCAGATCATCGAGAACTCCGGGCCTCAGCTCCGCGACCAGACGCTGGACGGATGCAATCGTATTATCCACGTGCTCGGTCATCGAGCGAATCTTTTCTTCCGTCTTCGAACGATCCTGATCGGACGCATCGCGCGTGAGGACCGTCAATCGCGACAGATCCATCTTGAGACAGGTTAACATCACCCCTAACTCGTCATGCAGCTCACGGGCAATACGGCTCCGTTCTTCCTCCCGAACTACTTCCAGGCGTTGGGAAAGCGCGTGCAATTGATCAACCGACCGTTTGAGTTCGGCTTCCACCCGTTTACGCTCGGTAATATCTCGGTTGGTCTCCAACACCAAACGGCGCCCCTCGTTGACGACCAATTGTTGACGGCTTTCAATGATGACTTCACGTCCATCTCTTGTTGTATGACACAACTCGCCGGTCCATGACTTCTGGACTTGCAATCTACGTCTGATCTCCTCAGGCGACATCGGGGCGACGGTCTTGAGTAAACGGTA
>JBQTHT010000016.1:0-7509 GCA_052389595.1 Nitrospiraceae bacterium | reverse complement strand
GGCGCCAACAGCGCGTTTTCTTCCGAGCCGGGCAAGGGGACGAACGTGTTAACCGGTGAGGCGAACCTGACCATCTCGCAGATTGCCCGGGCCTACAAAGCCAAGGGAATCGGCTCGATCGTCGTGGGCGACGAGAATTACGGAGAAGGCAGCAGCCGGGAACATGCTGCGATGTCGCCGCGATTCCTCAATGTCCGCGTGGTCCTCACCAAGAGTTTCGCCCGTATTCATGAAACCAATCTCAAGAAGCAAGGGATCTTGGCGTTGACCTTCTCTGATCCGAAGGACTACGAGAAGATCGAGCAAAACGACCGTCTCAGCGTGTCCGGGCTAAACGGTTTGGCTCCGGGCAAGCCGGTACAGGTCACCATACATAAGACGGATGGCCGCACGCTCACCATCCAGGCGAACCACAGCATGACGGAGCAACAGCTTGCGTGGTTCAAGGCAGGGTCGGCGTTGAACGCGCTGAACTAACAAGGTGCTAGAAGAGGACAAGCCATGACGACAAAAGCATCCAAAATTATTTATACAAAAACTGATGAAGCGCCGGCACTGGCAACCTACTCCTTTCTTCCGATCGTAAATGCATTTACCAAGGCGGCTGGCGTGTCCGTCGAATTGAGGGACATCTCTCTGGCGGGACGAATTCTCGCTGTCTTTCCCGAATATCTGACGGCCCAACAAAAACAATCGGACGATCTGGCCGAATTGGGGGAGCTCGCCAAGACACCGGAAGCCAATATCATTAAACTCCCCAATATCAGTGCCTCGATCCCTCAAATCAAAGCGGCCGTCAAGGAATTGCAGAGCCAGGGGTACAAGGTTCCCGATTATCCCGAGGACCCGAAGGACGACAAAGAGAAGGATGTCAAGGCGCGCTACGACAAGGTCAAAGGGAGCGCCGTCAACCCGGTATTACGGGAAGGCAACTCCGATCGCAGGGCGCCGCTTTCAGTGAAAGCATATGCCAAGAAGCACCCGCATAAAATGGGGCCATGGTCCTCGGACTCAAAGACCCATGTCGTCCATATGACTCGGGGAGATTTCCGGTCCAATGAGAATTCGATGACGATCGCCGAGGCCACTGACGCGCGCATCGAGTTCGTCGGTCAGGACGGCAAGACTACGGTGCTCAAACCAAAACTCTCTCTTCAGGCAGGTGAGATCATCGATGCCACCTTCATGAGCCGCCGGGCCTTGCGGGAGTTCCTCGAGGCGCAGATCGAGGACGCCAAAAAGCAAGGCGTGTTGTTCTCGATCCATCTGAAAGCCACCATGATGAAGGTCTCGGACCCTAAGATGTTCGGTCATGCGGTGTCGGTGTTTTTCAAGGATGTATTCGACAAACATGCGGCCGTGTTCCAACAGCTGGGCGTCGATCCCGACAACGGCCTCGGTGACCTCTACGCGAAAATCAAGTCGTTGCCTGACGATCAACGGGCCGCCATCGAAGCCGACATTCAGGCGGTGTACAAGAAGCGGCCGGCGATGGCGATGGTCAACTCAGACAAAGGGATCACCAACCTGCACGTGCCCAGTGACGTCATTATCGATGCTTCCATGCCGCCGGTGATTCGCGACAGCGGGAAAATGTGGGGTCCGGACGGCAAGCTGCAGGACACCAAGGCGGTTATTCCTGACAGCAGTTACGCCCCGGTCTACCATGAGGTCGTCGAATTCTGTAAAAAGCATGGTGCTTTTGATCCCAGAACTATGGGGAGTATTCCCAACGTCGGTCTCATGGCGCAAGCGGCGGAGGAATACGGATCGCACGACAAGACCTTTAAATCACCGGGCAACGGCACGATGCGCGTGGTCACCGCATCAGGGCAGACGTTGCTGGAACACAAGGTGGAAGAAGGCGATATCTGGCGGATGTGCCAGGTGAAGGATGCGCCGATTCAAGATTGGGTCAAGCTGGCCGTCAATCGCGCAAAAGCCACGGGAGCACCAGCGGTCTTCTGGTTGGACAGAAACCGGGCACACGACGCGGAGCTGATCAAGAAGGTCAATCGCTATTTGCCGAATCACGATACGAAGGGCCTCGACATCCGGATCATGCCTCCGGCCGAGGCGACGCGGTTCTCGCTGGAACGGATGAAAGATGGGAAAGATACCATTTCCGTCACGGGCAACGTGTTGCGGGATTATCTCACCGATCTTTTCCCGATTCTAGAAATCGGGACCAGCGCAAAAATGCTCTCGATCGTCCCCCTGCTGAACGGCGGCGGCCTCTTTGAAACCGGAGCCGGCGGCTCGGCGCCGAAGCATGTGCAGCAGTTCCAGGAAGAAGGGTATTTGCGGTGGGATTCACTGGGTGAATTCCTGGCGCTGGCCGCCTCATTGGAGCACCTGGGCAAATTATCCAACAATCCCACCGCAAAGATTTTGGCTGATACGCTCGATCGAGCCAACGCCAAGTTCCTGGAGAGCAATAAGTCACCGGCCCGCAAGGTGGGTGAGATTGATAATCGCGGGAGCCATTTCTATCTTGCGTTGTACTGGGCCCAAGCCTTGGCCGAGCAGACGCAAGATAAGAACCTTCAAGCGCGTTTTGCGAAAGTCGCAAAAGAGCTTGAACAAAACGAGGCCAAGATCGCGGCCGAGCTGCTCGCCGCCCAAGGAAAACCGGTCGATATGGGCGGGTATTATCGTCCCGATCAGGAGAAGACGACTAAAGCGATGCGTCCAAGCCCAACCTTGAATGCGTTCGTGGACGCGATTGCATGAATGAGCAGCCATCAGCAATCGGCTGTCAGCGATCAACGTTCACTTGGCTGAAAGCTGACGGCTGAGAACTGATTGCGCGCCATTTTTTCCTATGGCCCAAGAAGTCAAAGATAACGTCATCGACCAGCCGGAAGTCCTCCGACCCAAGATGGTCACGGTGGAGATCGCCGGCAAGAAGCATCAAGTGCCGGAGGGCATCACCGTCATCAAAGCGTTGTGGTATACGGGCCAGGAAGTGGTTCGAGGTGCTGGCTGCCTTGGCGGCTTTTGTGGCGCCTGTGCGACCTACTATCGAACCAAAGACGATCCCAAGGTCAGGACGTGTCTGGCCTGCCAGACAGCGGTTGAGGACGGGATGTCTTTTTCCATGGTTCCCCCGTTCCCCGCGAGAAAAGCAATCTACGACATTGCCAAACTCCAGGATCCCAAACAAGATCTGTTCACGCTCTATCCTGAAGCTCCGCTCTGCCGCAACTGTAATGCGTGCACCGAAGCCTGCCCTCAGAAGATCGACGTGCGCGAGGGCGTGTGGAAGGCTGTGTTCGGAGATTTCAAAGGCGTGTCCGAAATGTTCATGGACTGCGTCATGTGCGGTCTCTGTGCGCCGGTCTGTATTGCCGACATCGCTCCCAACCTGGTTGCGCTGTATGCCAGCCGCGCGCAAGGCGCTCATTTCAGCGAGAAACCGGAACGCCTGGAACACCGGATTACTGAAATCCAAACCGGCCGCTACGACGCCGACTGGATCCGCATCTTGAGCATGAATGAGCAGCAGCTCAAGGAAGTCTGTGCGGAACTTAAGTAAGAAATGTTGTTCGTCGTTCGTGAAGCGTCGTTCGCAAAAAGCATCTTCTTGCCGCGCTTCACGCTTCACGCTTAACGAGTGACGGAATTCTGGATGGACATCCACGAGCTGCAAAAGATCGTCCACAAGACCAGAGACGCTCGGCGAACGCAGACCCTGCCTAAGTATACTCCTGCAGACAGAGATCACCTGATCAAGAAGTTTCATCCTGATTTCCGAGAGCGCGCGTACCGGCCGGTCAAGTTCGGCCCGAACACGGGGGAGATGACGGTCCGGGAATTGGCCGCTTTGCTGGAGGGCGAGAGCCCGGTTCCCGCCGATCTCGATCTGACTCCGGCCCACACGGTCGATGTGTTGGTCATCGGCGGGGGAGGCGCGGGCTGCGCGGCTGCCCTCCATGCGCATGGGCAAGGCGCCCAGGTCATGCTGGCCACGAAGTTGCGGTTGGGGGATTCCAACACCGTGATGGCCCAGGGTGGCATGCAGATCGCCGTGACCAAGGAAGATTCGCCGGTGACGCACTTTCTGGACACACTGAAAGGTGGTCATATGAAAAATGACCACCAACTGTTGAAGACGATGGTGGAGGAAGGTCCCGCGATCGCCAAGTGGCTGTTGGAATTGGGTGTCTTGTTCGATCGAGATGCCGACGGCAATCTGCACGTCAAAAAGGGCGGCGGCAGCTCGAAGCCGAGGCTGGTCACCTGTTCCGATTACACCGGCCTGGAAATCATGCGCGTGCTCAAGGACGAAGTGCTCAACCAAAAAATTCAGCTGCTTGAGTTCAGTGCCGCCGTTGAATTGTTAAGCGATGAAAAAGGAACCTGCGCGGGAGCCGTGCTGCGCGACTTGGACAATCAGCGATCGGTTGTCGTGGCGGCGAAGGCCGTCATTCTGGCGACGGGTGGGATCGGGCGTCTTCACATTCAAGGCTTTCCAACCAGCAATCACTACGGGGCGACAGGGGACGGCTTGGCGATGGCCTATCGGATGGGCGCCAAGTTGCTCCAGATCGATACGTTCCAGTACCACCCCTCCGGAGCGGTCTATCCCGAACAGCTCATTGGAGCCCTTGTGACGGAAGGGATTCGCTCGGAAGGCGGACAGCTCGTCAATGCGAAGGGCGAGCGATTCGTGAACGAATTGGACACTCGCGATGTCGTGTCGTCATCCATCATCCGCGAGTGCGAAGAGGGACGAGGGATTCGCACCATGTCCGGCCGGGTGGGAGTCTGGTTGGATACACCGCTCCTGGAGGCTGACCAGGGACCTGGCACGCTGAAAAAACATTTTCCGGCGATGGTGTTGCAGTATGAGCGCTTCGGGATCGACATTGCGAAAGATCCGGTCTTGATTTATCCGACCCTGCATTATCAGAACGGCGGGGTACAAATTGACGTGAACAGCGAGTCCGGAGTCAAAAACCTCTTCGTGGCCGGTGAGACGTCAGGTGGTCTGCATGGACGCAATCGGTTAATGGGGAATTCCCTGCTGGATTTGATGGTGTTCGGGAAGCGCTCGGGACTGACGGCTGCCTCCCGCGCGGCCTCGATGCCTCAGGGAAAACCGACGTTGGATCATCTCGCGCGGTTCCGGGCTGAGGCGAAGAAACACGGCATTTCCTCGTCCATCACGTCGCCGATGGTATTACCGGCATACGCCCGCAAGGAAGGCTAGGGCTAGAGGCAAGGGGCTATAGGTTGAAGAGTTTCCACTGGCCTCTCGCCATGCGCCCCTCGCCTATTCTCAAGGAGAGAGAATGAACATTCATGAATTTCAGGCGAAGTCGCTGTTTGCACAATTCGGCGTGCCGGTTCCGCGCGGGAAAGAATGTAAGACGCCTTTGGCGGCTGAGAAATGGGCGGCTGTGTTGAATAGCCCGGTCTACGTCTTGAAGGCGCAAATTCACGCGGGAGGGCGTGGCAAGGCGGGTGGAGTCAAGATCACAAAGAACCGTGAAGAAGTGCCTGCCCTCGCAAAAGACCTGATCGGCAAAACACTTGTGACACATCAGACAGGACCCAAGGGTCGCAAGGTGCGCCGTCTTTTAATCGAGGAGGGAGCAGGGATCGCCAAAGAACTGTACCTCAGTCTCCTGGTCGATCGTGACTCCGGGTGGCCGGTGTTCATTGCCAGCACAGAGGGGGGGATGGAGGTCGAAGAAGTGGCGGCTCATACGCCGGAGAAGATTGTGAAGGAGCCGATCGACCCGGCCGTCGGCTTTCAAGGCTACAATGGGCGCAATCTGGCGTTTGGTCTTGGCTTGCCATCGATCGAGCCGACCCTCATGAATCCGTTTGTCGCGATGCTGGGAAACGTGTACCGGCTATTTATGGAGAAGGACGCGGCGATGGTCGAGATCAATCCCCTTGTCATCACGACGGACAAGAAACTGATCGCCCTTGACGGAAAGGTTTCCTTTGACGACAACGGCCTGTTCAAGCACCAGGATGTGCAGGAGATGCGCGATCTGAACGAAGAAGAGCCGCTTGAGATCGAGGCCGGCAAGAACAACCTGAACTATGTCAAACTCGATGGCAACATCGGTTGCATGGTGAACGGGGCGGGACTGGCCATGGCGACGATGGACGTGATCAAGTTGGCCGGCAGCGAACCGGCGAACTTCTTGGACGTTGGTGGTGGGGCCACCAAGGAAACCGTCGCCGCTGGATTCCGCATTTTGCTGAAGGATCGAAATGTGAAGGGCATCTTCATCAACATCTTCGGTGGGATCGTCCGCTGCGAGCGCATTGCGCATGGCGTGATCGAGGCGGCGAAGGAAGTGAATATCCACGTGCCGCTCGTCGTGCGTCTGCAAGGGACCAACGCGGAAGAAGGACGGAAACTCCTCAAAGAGTCGGGGCTCAAGCTCGATGTCGCGGATGATCTCTGGGAAGCAGCGCAGAAAATCGTTGGCATGACGGGGAAATCGAGAAAGAAGCCAGCTACCGCCGCAGGAGCGCACTAATGAGCATTTTGGTGAATAAAAATACGCGCGTGGTGGTGCAGGGCATTACCGGCAAGGAAGGGTCGTTCCATGCGACGCAGTGTAAGGCGTATGGGACGCAAGTCGTGGCGGGAGTCACGCCGGGGAAGGCTGGGCAGGAGGTCGAAGGCATTCCGGTGTTCAATACGGTTCGCGATGCCGTGAAGAAGACTCACTGTGATACGTCGTTGATCTTTGTACCGCCGCCGTTCGCTGTTGATGCGATTCTTGAAGCAGCCGATGCCGGGATCAAGCTGGTGATCTGCATCACGGAGGGTATTCCCGTCAATGATATGGTTCGCGCGAAGCGAGCGTTGCACGGTCGGGACATGCGGCTCATCGGGCCAAATTGTCCGGGTGTCATCACGGTGGACGAGTGCAAGATTGGGATCATGCCGGGCTTCATCCACAAGCGCGGTGTTGTCGGTGTGGTATCCCGCAGCGGCACCCTGACTTATGAAGCGGTGCATCAGCTTTCAACGTTGGGATTAGGAGAGACGACCTGCATCGGAATTGGAGGAGATCCGGTCAATGGGACGAGTTTTGTGGATGTCCTCCCGCTGTTCGAGAATGACCCCGAAACGAAAGCCATCGTCATGATAGGTGAGATAGGGGGTGATGCTGAAGAAAAAGCTGCCGCCTATATCAGACAGCATGTCAAAAAACCTGTGATCGGCTTTATCGCTGGGATTACCGCTCCACCGGGGCGTCGGATGGGTCACGCCGGGGCGATCATCACCGGCGGAAAAGGCACGGCTGCCGAGAAGATGAAATCGCTCGAAGCTGCCGGTGTCCGTGTCGTCAAAAATCCGGCTGAGATCGGCATCACGGCGAAAACGGCGCTTAATCGGTAATCGATTTGAGAGCAGGGTAGACTTTCGCAAGACCGATCCCTCGCAGTATTTCCTTCCCTCACGGCTTCTAATCATGTAGTCTTATCAGATGGAGTGTTCCCACCTCTGCCTCATGACACAGAACGTGCTCC
>JBQTHT010000015.1:0-8685 GCA_052389595.1 Nitrospiraceae bacterium | reverse complement strand
GAGCGATCGGCTGTTAACCGATTGGTCGCAGGTTCGAGTCCTGCCCGGGGAGCCATCTACAAGAAGGCTGTCTCTCGTATAGAATGAGAGACAGCCTTCTTGTTGTTTTATGGGGCAATCCATGCTTCACACTCCCCTCGGCGATTTCGAACCCGTCCCATTCTTGCTTAACCCGCACGCAATGACACTATTCCCTCGATTCTGGCCTCGCCATGGCCTACTCTTGGGCATCCCCGCTGAAACTCGGCTTTTTTCCGTTACGTCGGATACCCAGATTCAGGGCATTTGTCATTGGCAGCCCGATCGGAAAGCCAGCAAGACGCTGGTGGTCCTACATGGCCTTGAAGGTTGCGCGCAGTCCCACTACATGCAGGGAATCGCCACCAAAGCCTGGCGGGCTGGTTGTAACGTCATCCGCCTCAACCAGCGCAACTGTGGAGGGACGGAACACCTGACGCCCACACTCTATAACAGCGCGTTGAGCGGAGACTACAGAGCTGTGATTGCAGAGCTCTCTCATGTCGATGGATTGGATCGCATCTGGGCCGCCGGCTACTCGATGGGCGGCAACCTGATGCTCAAGATGGCGGGCGAGGTGGGTTCTTCTATTCCCTCGTTACAGGGCATCGCTGTGGTCTGCCCTAACATCGAACCACTCACCTGTGTCACGGCGTTGGAGCGACCAACTAATTGGATCTACCACCGCCACTTTCTCCAGAGCCTCAAGGCACGGCTTCAGCGCAAGACCAAGCTCTTTCCCGGAAAATGGGATGCCTCACCCCTCCCCCGCATCCGGACTTTGCGCGAATTCGACAACCGGTACACCGCCCCCGATGCCGGCTACCGGAACGCCGAGGAGTATTACGATCGGGCCGGGGCTTCCCATGTCCTGAATGGCATTAGCATATCGACGATCATTATCACCTCGCAGGACGATCCGTTCATCCCTTATAGCATGTTCACGAAACCGGCGATTCAACGGAACCCGTGCATCCGGCTGATCGCCCCTAGGTACGGTGGTCACTGTGGATTCATCCAGCGATCGCGATGGCAAGAGGATTGGTATTGGGCCGAAAATCGGCTCGTAGAATTTATCGTTAACGGATCTTAGGTGCTTGTCCACCGAACCGACGCCAGTGCGTTGTTTGTCATAGGCTGCCATGCAGCATGCAGAATCGTACGGATGTCATGGCGCTAACATTTGAAGAAAGCCGGCATCTCCTCTCTCGAACAGGCTTCGGCTCGTCGCCGAAAGAAATCCGCCGATTCATGAAGCTCGATCGTGAAAAGGCGGTCGAGCACATTCTTTCAACGACCGCTCACCAAGCCACGACTATACCACCGAACTGGATTAATGCACCGCCTCCACTCGGCGCCGAACTCAAACACCCGTCAGATTCTGAGAAAAAAGCATTTAAGCAAGCACGCCGCCAGGAAGGGCTTGCGCTCAAGGAGTGGTGGTATCGGGAAATGATCGTCACTCCTTCACCGTTCACCGAGCGCATGACACTCTTCTGGCACAACCACTTCACGTCGAGTCTTCAGAAAGTGAAATGGCCACAGTTTCTTTATCATCAGAACATTCTTTTCCGCCGCCACGCTCTCGGATCGTTCCACACTCTTCTCACCGAAATAGCCAAAGACCCGGCGATGGTTCTGTACCTCGATACTCAGACAAACCATAAAGGCCACCCCAACGAAAACTTTGCCCGTGAGCTCTTCGAGCTGTTCACGTTGGGCGAAGGCCACTACACCGAACAGGACATCAAGCAGGCAGCGCGGGCCTTCACCGGCTGGCATGTCGATCGGCAAACCGGCGCGTTCCGATTCCACGCCCAACGACACGATGACGGCTCCAAGCAGGTGTTGGGACGTTCCGGTCATTTCAACGGCGACGACATTCTCAACATCGTACTGGAACAACCAGCCACCGCTCGCTACCTCGTCAAGAAGCTCTGGCGTGAGTTCATATCCGACGAACCGGATCCCCGCGAAGTGGACCGCCTGGCCGCTCTGTTCCGGCAGAGCAACTATCACATGAAGCCACTCCTGGATTCTCTCTTCATGTCATCTCACTTTTGGGATCCTGCGCAGCGAGGCGCGTTGATCAAATCGCCGGTCGAATTGATGGTCGGCACGATTCGCCTTTTTGGCATCCCCCTCAAAGAACCACTCATGCTACCTCGGTTGGGTCGTCGGCTCGGTCAGGATCTCTTCGATCCGCCGAACGTCAAAGGTTGGCCAGGCGGTGCCCGCTGGATTACGACGAATACTCTCCTCGACCGCTGGCAGGTACTCCAACGCGCGCTACGCGGCCACGACATAGCACATACGCACGGCGGACCGATGGGCGAGACTCACGGTGCGGCGTGGATCGAGTCGGAAAGCGTGGATGTGCTCCAGGCCACACTCTTGCCCATTCAGCCGGTTCAACCGGTATCGCCTCACGACGAACGCTGGCGCGTGGTCCGCCATCTGGCGCTGGATCCCACTTACCAGCTTATGTAGAGGTGACAATGCTCAGCCGTCGGGACATTCTGAAACTCATCGGCGCGCTCCCATTGGTAATCCTCGCGTCTCCGGTCCCAACCAAATTGTGGGCTGCACCAGTTCCCAAGGCTACAGTCGCGAAAGGCCGGTGGGATCGTATCCTTGTGTTGGTCGAACTGTACGGAGGCAACGACGGCCTCAACACGGTGATCCCGTATTCAGACGACCGGTACTATCAGCTACGCCCGAGACTTGCCATTCCACGCGATCGAGTCTTGCAGCTCACGTCACAACTCGGTTTTCATTCCGCGCTGGAACCGCTCATGCCATTGTGGGAGGCAAAAGAGCTCGCGGTCGTGCAAGGTGTCGGGTATGACCGTCCGAACCGCTCGCATTTCAGATCAATCGAGATCTGGGAAACAGGATCCGAGAGCGAGCAAGTTCTGGACGAGGGCTGGCTCGCGCGGCTGTTCACGCAATCCCCTCTTCCAGAGGATTTCACTGCAGAAGGTATTCTATTAGGCAAAGGAGATGCGGGTCCGCTCAGCGGCGGGAAGGCACGCACCATCGCTCTTCACGAGCCTGAACAATTTATCCACCAAGCCGACCGCGTGGCGCTCACTGAGGTTGCCACCAAGAATCGCGCTCTCGCGCATATTCTTCATGTGCAACAGGAAATTTTACACGCGGCAGGAGACCTTCAGAGTCGCCTGCAACATCCCCCTACACTCTCCGCTTCATTTCCCGCCACAAGGATCGGAAAAGAACTGGAGGTCGCTGCCAAGCTCCTCGCCGCGAGGGTACCAATCGCTGTGATTAAGGTGGCACATGGGAGCTTCGATACCCACGCCGGCCAGCTCAACCAGCATCAGCGCTTGCTGGAAGAACTTGCTCAGGCTCTCAATACGTTTCGTACCGCAATGCGGCAACAAGGGCTCTGGGATCGCGTACTGGTGATGACCTACTCGGAATTTGGACGGCGCGTGGCGGAAAATGGCAGCAATGGCACGGATCATGGCACCGCCGCGCCGCACCTGTTGATTGGCGGCCGGGTAAGAGGTGGGCTTTACGGCGGAACCCCATCACTCAGCGATCTACAGGACGGGGATCTGAGGCACACAATGGACTACCGCAGTCTGTATGCGACGGTGATTCACCGATGGTGGGGTCTTCCGGTCGGCGTCTTCGGGAACAGCGACTTTTCAACGCTCGATTGTTTCGGCTAAAGTGGGCCGACTTCTCCGACTATCATGATCTCGAGAACTTTTATGCGATGGAACCACCTTGTGCTCTTTGCAATGCTGGGACCAGGCATGCTCACGTCTGAACCGCTCACCACCGCGCAACCGGTATGCGTTCCAACGCCTCCCCAGACAGAAGGTCCATATTATCCACCCCGAGCCGTCATCGACAAGCTTCTCCATGAGGACAATGACCTGACTCAGATCACGGGGAACGAAGGGAACGCCAGGGGACAGGTCATCTACATCATGGGACACGTGCGAGATCAACGATGCGATCCAGTCTCAGGAGTTCGGATTGAAATCTGGCAAGCCTCCGCGAATGGTCGCTACAACCACCCAAGCGATCGGTCCGCCGTCGCACCACTTGATCCGAACTTTCAATATTGGGGTCAGACTCACACCGACCAGGAAGGCTGGTACCTTTTCAAAACGATCAAGCCGGGGCCCTACGAAGCAGGCTTTGGATGGATCAGACCCTCTCATATTCATCTCAAGGTGCATGCGCCGGATCGCCGCGAACTGACAACTCAAATCTACTTCGCGGGCGACTCCCATCAGGAGTCGGACCGCATTCTCAACAGAGTCCCACCGGACGAACGAGACCGAGTCATCGTCAAACTTGATGAACCAGGCAAGGAGTTTGAGGCCGGCTCCAAGGTCTCCATGTTCGATATTGTTTTGTAACCCTTCTGATTGTTTGACAACGGTCGTAATAACCCGCCTCGGGGAAGACCCTCTGTTGGGTCTTCCCCGAGGGGACTGCTCGATCTTGATATAAAAACGGGAAGAAGGTGAATGGAGGGTCGTCTCAAGCCGCTTGGCGTCTTCCTCTGCGGTGCGCGTCGAGCGAAGCGACCAAGGGAGCGCTCTTCATGAACCACGATACGATCAACCAACAGCTAGCACCGACAAGTCCGACGACGAATAGCCAATTGTAAAGCGATTTTCCCGTCTTCTCAAGGTAGGGTTCGCATATCAGGTTAACGACACCATAGCCGTTTCCCATCACAAGCAGAGTCGTGACGGGAAGGATTACATCCTTAAACGGCGCTATTCCTTTCCAGTCCTGTGGCAGATGCGACGCCAAGTGACGGCCGCACAACCACACCATGACGAGAGCCCCGCCATAGCCCAGGAACTGCACGAAGTCAGACGCTCGTAATTTTCCGAGCGTGGCCTCCTTAAAGAGCGGAACGTGGCCCAGAACAAGCCCTAGCAGGACCGCTAGGACTATCGCGACACCATATTGAATCAACCAAGCGCGTGCTTTCATATCGTAACCTCCTTCAGTTCCGATCACAGACGACATATCCCTTTTCCAACAGTTCTGCTCGATAAGAAAGAATACCACTTCGTCGGTTACAACCTATGAATCAATCAGTTATCAGACTTTTTCATGTCGCAGGGACAGACCACGGCCACAGGGGATGAGAATGTCCGATCATGTCCCTGGGTTTATCTGCTCCAAAAGTGGACGGCTTAGGAAAGCTGGAGGTGAGAGCGGACTTCCGAAGCATATGTCTTGAAGGGGTCCGGCATCAGAAAAGGTGGTCTGCCGCGCAGTTGAAAAATCGACCAGTTGATGACGTAAGCGGGAGTGAACCGTTCCTCTGGCCTCGATATTTCTGGTTGCTCAGGTGGCCCGCAGGCTATGAGATGGCGAACGAGTTCGCCCCGACCGAAAGCCCTAGTATTTCGAGGCGGATGCTCTTGCGCTAGTTCGACGGCCTTGTCGGTGGTCATGCGAAAAGCACGTCCTTCTTCCAACAATCCAAAATAGAGTCCCTTGTCCCGGTGCAAATTGTGATATTCCAGATCGAGGCTCTTGAGCATCGGATCGTCCCATTCGGTTTTTTCCGCGTCGCGAAACGTCTCAAGAAGCCATAGCTTCGTGGCCCAGTCCACACGACCTACCAGCGTTGTATAATCACCACGCAAATCCTCAAGCACTGCTTCCCACTGATCCAAAACCCAGTCCGTTTCGTCATCCTGTCCCTTGCAACGCTTCTGAGCGGCCTGCAGAAACTGCTCCTGTAGATCAATTGCCGAAATCGTTTTTCCTGATTCGAGGGTCACGAGCCATTGCCGGTCTTGATCCTGCGAGATCTCTTGCAACACCTCCACAGGTTCGGGGATGTCGAGTCCGCGCGGCGCATGGCCTTCTTCAATGAGTTGGAGCACTAATCCTGTCGTACCCATCTTGAGCGCGGTCGCCATTTCGGCCATGTTGGAGTCACCGAGCAGAAGGTGAATGCGTCGAAACTGGTTGGGGTCAGCCAACGGTTCGTCGCGGGTGTTGATGATGGACCGGTTCTGTTGCACCCATTCAAAAAAATCGTTCACGATGTAATCGGCTCGCTGAGAGATCTGAAAGGGCAGCATGGGCTGATCGCGAACACGCTGCACCGCCGAACGCGGCACAATCAACCGATCCATCTGAAGCCATGCGTCCTGGGGACCGGCGGTTCCGATCCGCCCGGCCCCGGTGAAGATTTGCCGAGTGACAAGAAACGAGACGAGCGGGCTGAGCCCTCGTCTGGAGAAAGGAAACCGACGCGTGACAAGATAATTCTCATGCGAGCCGAAGGTCGCATCAGTTTCATGATCGATGTTGTTCTTGATCAAGGAGACGGATGCGGTGAGTTCCAGGTCCTGCAGCGCCTGTTGGAGCAACTGATCGCCGGCTTGATCGGAGGCCACCAGGTCGGCCACTGTCGCGCATTCCGGTGACGCATATTCGAGATGCCCCATGTCGAGATACATGCGTCCACCGTTGGTCAGGAAGCCTCCATTGCCGGGCGGCTCATCGTGGCCGCGATGATGCAGATCCAACACCCCTCGCTGGGACCGGTGAAACATGCGGTCTCGGATTCGATGCGCCAGCCATGACGGCGAGTGTTCAGGGCGATCCTCATGAATGAGCAGGCCATACTCTGTTTCGATCCCAAAAATTCGGTTGAGCATGGTGTGAACGGTGTTGGAGCTAAGGTAGATCTGTCTGCGGGTTAGTGATTCCGGCCGGCGATAAACGAGCCAGTTCCTCCGACTTGATCACGCGATACTTGGAGGAGCCGGGAGCATGCCGTTCCAAGACAGCGCACTCGATTGTCTTCTCAGCGACGGTTTCGGCGAGATATGCCAGCAGCGTGGGCTTGTCCGAAGCGGCGGCCGAGCGTGGGTCTGAGGTCGATATGGCGCTTGTCTCGTCGTCTTCGTCGGTTCGGTCTTCCTTACGCTGCGCCAGCGAGCCGACAGCCCACGTCCGCATCGCAGAATCAATCGCCCGCTCCAAGGATCCGGATGCCGGATCCATTTCCCTTTTTACGTAGGCTCCCATCTCAGCCTGAATAGCGGGTGTGGCTCCGAGTACGGCCCAGCCAGGCGTTTCCTCAAACGTACCGTCGTAATTGATCGTCAAGAACGCATCACGTTCCGGCTTACGTCCCAGCTCGGCGAGCAGAATCTTTGCGATGAACGGTGCTTTGAATACTTCTTCAAACGCCTGCTTGATCACCGGGGCCAGGCCATATTTCATGAGACGGGCGCCCGTCACATCCGACGGCGAACGGTTAAAACCTTCGACATGCGCCATTTCCAACAAACTAAAACGCAGCTTCTCCAAATCGGCAGGATGTCCCATGCCGGCCAGGGCAATGCGATCATAGATTTCGTAGAGCTTCGGCGTGCCACGGCTCACCGTGAACAGCAGAATGCCGTCTGCATAAGAGAGCGCGACAACAGGACTCCCCTGCTTACACTGCTCATCAAGATATTGCCGCCGATTGCCGATAGCCTCCACCCATCGGTACGGTTCTTCATACATGGCGACAGACCTTCGATTCGAACAGAGGCTTGAGACACGTATCCGCCACCGTCTGGACCCCTGCCTTCGTAATGAGCTTCACGACCGGATAGAGGTTGGCTTCTCGATTCACACCGCCGGTGGCGGAATCAAATTCTGCTGCGCTGGTCAGCAATCGCAAAGCCTGGACCATCGCCTGTTCCTCGAGTAACGTATTCAAGGGGTGTTCTCCCCACGTATTGACATAATGGAGGATGCCGCGAATGGTCGGAGAGCCGGATCCGGACACGGCATATTCAACCCCTTCGAATTCCGCTCCCAGAATATCGTAAAAATAGATTTTGGCGGCCCCCTGCTCCTCGTCGTACCCCGCAAAAATCGGCGCTACCGCTCCAGTTCCCGCCAACGCGGCAGCCACGTTTTCCTTGAGCAGTTTAGAGACAGCCCTGAGCTTCCCTTCGAAACTTAGCTCCTGCAATTGCGTTCTCCGGTAATATTTGAACGAATGTTCCAGGATGCGGACCATTTCATACGCCGTGGCCGGCACGCCGGCGATGGCCATCACACTATGCCGATCCAACTCGAGGACCTTATCAGTTCGATCGTACATCACCATATTGCCTGCAGTCGCCCGACGGTCTCCGGCGACCAGGACTCCGTCCCTATACTTCATCGCCAGAATCGTTGTGCCGCTGGTAATCGGCTGGCCTTCACCTGCCTCAGCCGGTGCACCGAGTTGATACCCATGTTCCTTTAATAGTTGAAAGAAATCGCCCTGCATTCCCATTTCAGTCTCCTGGCGAGAGATGAGCAGCGTGAGGCGAGAGGTCAAAGTTCTTGTCGCACCGCCACTGGCCTCCAGCCCCTCACTATTCTCGACCCTATTGGCCTGTTCTCTGTCGATAACGCTCCGCCTGCTTGGGATCCACTTTCCGCATGCGTTTGAGCAAATTGTCCTTATCGGGAGAGCCGGTCTCCGGCCGTTTGGGTCCCCCGCCCTCTTCGGAAGGACTTGCCGGCTTCGGTATCGGATCGAAAGGCCGCTCTCGTCGCTCCAATGTAGCAATCATGTGCATCATCAATTTCCCTTCCTCTGGTTCCATGCATACAGGGCATCAGCGGGAGAGGCGGCTGTGCCGAGCACCTGCG
>JBQTHT010000014.1:0-11366 GCA_052389595.1 Nitrospiraceae bacterium | reverse complement strand
AAGGGGACATCTGCCGTAGCGAGTTGCTTGTGGAAATCGAGGCGACCCTGGCTTCCCGATAGTCCGGGTCAGCACGCGAGTGTATGGCGCCGCTATCGTACTTTGAAACCACTGTGTTGCTCGCTGTGCATGCGGTCGTCATAGGAGAGAGCGCTTTTAACGTCGGTTCTTGCGAGGAGGAGACACTATGAAGAGGGCAGCAAAGAACATCGCGATCGTGTGCCTGGTCGTCGCGGCCTTAGTAGGATGCCGAGGAGGCGGCCACATCTACAACGTGAAGGATGCCCCGGTGGTCACGGCGACGGGGAAAGAGCCCACGTTGGATCAAGTGACCAAGGCGATTATTGAAGCCGGCGCGGGCCTCAGATGGACCATGGCTGTCGAGAAGCCCGGCCACATCGTCGGGACGCTCAACGTTCGTAGCCATACAGCGGTCGTGGACATTCCGTACAGCACAAAGACTTACAGCATCGTCTATAAGGACAGCGTCAACCTGAAGCACGACGCTGAAAAGCAGACCATCCACGCAAATTATGCGGGATGGATTCAAAACCTCGATAGCGCGATCAGATCGCGACTGACGGCCGCTGGGGTCTGATTATCGACCTTAGAACTGGAGGCCTGGCCCAAGGCGCCGGGCCTCCGGTTTTCATCCATTATCTCCCGACCCGCAGGCCATAACTCGCTCACCGGCCTATCCCCTCACAGGAGGGGAGCGCCTCTTCTTGCCGGCTCAGCGGGATCGGTTCCTTCCTCTTTCTTCATCCGCATGCGTTCTCCTACGAGCGTCCGGTAGAGGCCCTCGGGATACATCCCGCGCGAGAGAAGTTTCCCTGCGACCATGAGCGTGATGCGAGCGATATCGAGGACCGGGCGGAAATAGCTGGGGCGGGCTCCAGGACGACGCAGCGCGTCGATCGCGACGGCCACGCTCCGATATCCTGCATGGCTCGCTTCGATCAATATTTCGCTCTCGAATACGAAACTCCTCGATCGCCCGTGTTGAACGGTCACGTTCTTTAAGAGCGAAGCCGGATACAGGCGAAATCCTGATTGACTATCTTCAAATACAGCCCCGGAAGCCCAGGAGATCCAAAAATCGGCGATGCAATTAGCCCCATAGCGCCAAACGGCTGCTCGACGCCGGTCTCGTCGACGAACCCCAATAATCAGATCATGAGCCGAGACCATGGCGACCGCCACCAGCCTTACGATATCCTCCGGTGCATGCTGCCCGTCTCCGTCCAACGTGACCACCCCACAGGCTCCGGCATTCAAGGCGTGCTGAAATCCGCGCCAAAGAGCGGACGCCTTGCCGTCATTGACTTCGTTTCTGAGCAGAGTAATCGGTAGGCCGGCAAGCGTGGCCGCGGTTTCGTCCGTCGACCCGTCATCCACTACCACCACATACGTCATGTGCTGAAGCGTCCGAGAGACCACATCGCGGATCGTGGCTGCTTCGTTGTACGCGGGAATGACCACCCAGTAGGCATCGACGTCAGGGGGAGCGGTTGGTGGATTGTTCATACCATCCCCCCATTGATGCCGATCACTTGGCCGGAGACATAGCCGGCATCCTCAGAGGCGAGAAATCGAACGAGGCACGCCACTTCCTCCGGCCTCCCGGCCCGCTTCATCGGTACCATGGCCTCCATCTGTTCCGACGTAAAGGCCTCTGCGCCTATCGCGCTGTCGATAATCCCGGGGGCCACGATATTCGCGGTAATCCCTCGCGAAGCGACTTCCCTCGCCAATGATTTGCAGGCTCCATGCAGTCCGGCTTTCGCTGCCGCGTAATTCGTCTGCCCACGATTGCCGAGCACCCCCGCGACCGAAGAGACGGTGATAATCCGACCCCACCTCGTGTGGATCATGGGAAGCAGCAAGGGTTGCGTGACGTTGAAGAAGCCATGGAGCGAAACATCGATCACGCGCCGCCATTGATCGAGGCTCATGCCGGCCATCGGCGCATCATCATGGATTCCCGCATTGTGGACGAGGACCTGAATGGGTCCAGCCTCCAACAGCGCTGTCAATTCTTGCTGCACCGCTCCTGCATCCGTCACATCAAACGAGACGACCGACGCCGATCCACCGTCCCGACGAAGATCGGCTGCAACGGTTTCGGCATCCGACCGATGCCGATGGGCATGCACGATCACTGCCAGTCCGGCCTTTGCCAGTTCCCGGCAAATCGCTGACCCGATTCCGCCGCTGCCGCCGGTGACCAGCGCCCGTTTCATCCCTGTCGATCCACAGGTTTGAGAAAGAGCGATGCGCGACCATGCATCACCTCAACCTGCTCCGCCGACAGCCGGAAGGTGTACATGAAGCTGGAGGCGTCGCCAAAGAGGCGCGAGGCGCAAATGGTCAGATCGGTGTGGATATCGTCGAGGCGGTCTCGTGCGAAGACTACCTCACGAACCGCCCCGATGTACCCGCGCGCGGCGCGTTCAGAAGTGTTCTCGTTTATGATTTCCACATGCACTGCCATCGCTTGTGCGGCATATTCCAACCCGCAGATGGCCTCCAACTGGTTGTCTCGTCGCAGTGGATTGGACTGATCTCGATGAGACCCCGCACGACAGACGATCTGTGTCTCGTCCCACTGTTCGACCGTATCTAAAAGACACATCGCCCCTCCGTGAGGAATCATGCGACAGATCTCCGCCTTGGTCATGACCGGCATGGCACGACACCGATCACAATGGATTGGTCCTCGAAGTATTCAAGAGACACGTCGGCCGGTTGACCCTTCGCAATGGCCGCGAGCAAGGGGAGTGATCTGGCGGCGGGATTGCCACACCGTAACGCTTCGAGTGCACTCTCGTCCATGCATGTATCGGTATCGGACAACCGGACGCGAAGGGTCAGATCCAGTTCAACGAAACTCCTTTGCGAGCCATGCGGTGTCAGCACTATGGCCACAGCGAATCCCTGACGAATCGGTCTCGCTGCATACAGGGGACCCGGTGACGGTAGGTCGTAGGCAACCAGCAATACCGACTTTTCTTCCGTGCAGGCGTAGGCCGCTGCGTCCAAGAGACCGCCGCCGAAAGACGCGTCGTAACAGGACAAGGCGGTGGAAGATTGCCGGGAGCTGGTGGCGATGCCCCAGTATCCGGCTGCTGCGTTATGGACGGACTGATGAAACAGGGTCGGCGAGATCACGCGCTCAGGCGTCGCAAGAGCTGTACAGAGTTGATCCAAGATGCTCATTTCCCCGCCTGAAGAGGCAAAGACCGTCGCGAGCTCCTGAGGATCGGCTTGCGCCTGGACGATCGCTTCTCGACCGACCTCGATCGCCCATCGAACGAGGTCACTGCTCCGCCTGCGCTCGTTCGGCGGCAGCATGCTGGCCGGCGGATCAGGCGGCCTCGTCTCCCGATACTCGGCCTCTCCCGTCAAAATCGCGCGAGCCTGTGGCCACGCTTCCAGCCCAGGTCCTAATATTCCAACGCCGTCGATCCAGACGCGCATCAGAGCCATCCCAGGATCACGCTACAGTTGTTGCCGCCGAATCCAAAGATGTTGCTCAACACCCGGCGTTGCGGTCGCGATTCGTTGTCGAGACGCACGTGGCAGCGAAGAGCGGAATCCACCCGTGAGGTGTTCAGGGTTCCGGGAACAAGGCCGCGCGCCAGGCACAAGGCGGAAATCACCGCCTCAGTCATACCGGCCGCGCCGAGTGTATGTCCGGTCCAACCCTTCGTTGAGCTGCAGGGAACTTCACGTCCGAAGACGGCGCTCACCGCCTTATCCTCCGTACTATCATTGGCTCGAGTCGCGGTGCCGTGCAGATTGACGTAATCGATCTCCGATGGCTTCAGCCCCGCCCGCTCAAGGGCCTCGTGCATGGCCTTCATGGCGCCGATTCCTTCGGGATGCGGGTGCGACATGTGATAGCCATCGCTGCTCTCTCCATATCCGAAGAGTCCTATGGCTCCAGCCGCACTCCGGCGGCCGGGCTGTTCGAGCAACGCGAATGCGGCCGATTCACCCAATGACAGCCCATCGCGATCCTCATCACAGGGCCGGCACGGCGCGGTGGACATGAGTTGTAATGCGGAGAATCCGTACAGGGTGGTGAAACAGAGACTATCGACCCCCCCGACGATCGCCGCATCGCACAACCCCGACTTCATCAGTCGTCGAGCCGAGGCAAACACTTTGGCGCTCGACGAACAGGCGGTCGAGATCACCGTCGCCGGGCCATGCAGCTCCATCGCCGCCCTGACAAAATCGCCCAGCGAGAACATATTATGAGTGTACCGATACCTGGTCGTGAACGACGCAGGGAGCGCACCTGACGTACCGTCGCGACACTGATAGGCATGCTCGGTCTCGAGAATCCCCGAGGTACTCGTGCCGAGAATCACCGCCACGCGATGGGCGCCATACCGTTCTCGCGCCCGCGCGACGGCTTGCTGAAACCCATCCTGCTGCAGACCCAGCCAAGCCAGGCGGTTATTCCGGCAATCAAACCGCTCCAATCCGGTCGGCAGGTGTACTGTTTCCAAGCCTTCCACTCGACCGATGTAGGTCTTGATGGCCACATCCTCGAAGTCGCAGGGACGCAGGCCTGTTCGACGAGTCTGGAGGGCGTGCCAGGTCGCCTCGATCCCGCGGCCCAAAGCCGTGACGGCCGTGTAGGCGCTGAGCGCGAGCGGGGTCATGGCCGACATACAGTCTCGCGGCGCATTCGAGTGGCCAACGCCGCGCCAAAGAACAGGCTCACACATGATCCCAACGCGGCGGTCATCCCAATAGCCCTCAACACGGGGATCGTCGAGCAGGCCAGCACTCCAAACACCAGAATCGTGGTCGTACTGCAGATGAGCAATCCATACACGGTGCGATCTCGCTCTCCCTCGTCGCGGTGCGGGCGATTAAAAAACAGGGCGTAGTCCAGTCCCAGTCCCATGACCAACAGAAAAGAAGCCACATGAAATAACGAGAGCCGTTCATGCATAACGTGCAAGAGGGCGACGACCACCACGATCGCGCTCGCGATGGGCGCCATCACGCGCAACAGGATCGGCAGGGAACGACATCCCGCTAACAAGAGGAAGGCGATGCAAAGGCTTCCCCACCCGACGAGGGAGAGAGTTTCGTTTCGATAGGCCGTGATCAGGCCGTTCGATTCTGCCTTGAGATCAAGAGCGGTCACGCCCGGTTTTCCCCATGACCGCACCAGCTCGTGCAATCCGGCCCGATCTCGAATGGCGCGTAACGGCACCAGCGCCATCCATCGCCCCTCACGCTCGAACAGCAGAGAGTTTACCTTCAGCCCCAAGACGGTGCCGCGATACGTCTGACTCCGAATCAATGGTTGGGTTCTGGCCGCTTCGACCGCTTCCAAGAACGGTTGAAAGACCGTGGCGCGGAAAGGCAGGCCGTTCATCGCCACGGAGAGATGTCGTGCCATCGTGGCTCGGTCCGGTATCGCGGCCTGACGCGCCTGTTGAGAGTGCTGACTCGGCACATAGCGAGTTACCAGGTCGAATCCCGCCAAAGCGTTTTCTTCCACGAGACGTTCCAGCTCCGGCGTCAGCGTTTCGCACCGCTGCAAGATTTCCTCCTCGGCGTCCCCTTCGACCATGATGAAGTCCCGGACGTCCGGCGCTCCCAGCTCGGCGCGCAAGGTCTGATCCAAGAGTTTCTTCTCGACCGAGATTGGGCTGACATTGCCGATGTCCTGTTCCCAGAGTGAAGCATCTGACCATATCAGCGTCCCGCAGGCAAGTAGCACGACGAACGGAACTCCCATGCGCAGCCTTGCCAGGACATCAACACGTCTTGCCAACCCGGCCATGGGCGGTCGAGGACGAAACCCTGAGGGGATGAGCTGCGGCAGTACCCAACGAGTGACTGCGGCTGCGGTGAGCAGGCCGACAATCGCAAACACCCCCAGTTGCGACAAGCCCGGAAATCCAGCGAAGAGGAGCGCCGAAAATCCGATCGCGGTGGTGACGACCCCCAACCGCATGGTCGGCCAAATCTCCCGCACGACGTTCGTGGCGGGACTCGTTCCGGTCAGATGGCTGAAGAGATGGATCGGGTAATCGTCCACCACGCCGAGAAGGGTGATCCCGAATGCCAGCGTGATGCCGTGGATAAACCCGAATGCGCCGTGCACCGCCAGCGTCCCCGCCACGATTCCGCTGACCAGCGGAACCAGGCTCAGCACGAGGAGCGTCACCGACCGGTACATCACGAACAGGAACGTAAACACCAGGAAAGACGCCGCCGCCGATAACCACCACACTTCCTGTTGAATAGTCTCTTGCGCCTCGACGGCGAATACTCCCGGTCCTGTCAGGACCAGCTTCAAGGGAATGCCCGGCTTTACTGCCGATGCAATGATTCGAAATTCGTCCCTCATCTGTTTCTGCAACTCCCGTTGCGCCTCAGCATCGAAGCCGGCCGCCTTCGTCTCACCCACCAACAGCGCGCGATGCCGGTCAGGAGAAAACCAAACCGCGTGTGCCTTGGCCGGCCCATTTCCCGATCCCCAGGCATTCAGCAGCGCGAGAAATTCACCCGTCGGGTCGGCGGGGATGAACGGCTTCACTAGGGCGGCCATAGGCGATCGCAATTCTTCGACGCGCTGATTCAACGCCTCCCGCAGCCGATCGGGGGTGAAGGTAGAAGGTTGTACCCCGGGACTCAGCAAGTAGCGGTGGCGAAATAACTGGTCCCGCTCTTCCTTCGGCAAACCCTCCGCCCCGTTCCTGACGGAGATGAACTGGTCGCTCTTGTTCATCCATTCCGCCAGACGGCGACTCGTTTCCGCGAGGGACTCGGAATCGGCTCCCTCGATTCCCATCAGGATGAGTCGCCCCGCGACGCCGGTTTTGAGCTGCTGTAAAAGCAGGTGTTGCGCCGGCGTCGCTCCCTCAGGCAACAGATCCGCGAGCTCCGTATGCACCGGTACGCGGGTCGCGGCGACCCACGCGCCGAGGCCAAGGGCAAGCCCCCAGGACAAGACCGTGACAGCGACCCGCTTATTCACCGCGAGATCCATGAAGCGTCACGATGGATCGATCCCCGTCGGCAGACAGTATCTCGACGCGAGTCAAGCGAGTGCCTTCACCGGCCAAACGGACCGTCTCCACCATCGAATTGGAAGAAGCATCAAGCGGGCGTAAGAGCAGTGACCATGCGCGGGATTCTCCTTCCACTGTCGCCTGGTAGTAGCGTTTCAGCGTGACCGGATCCCCTGCAAGCGCCGACCGAAAAATTTCCACGAACATGCGGAGGGCGGGATACTCCTCCAGCGAGAACGACCTGCGCCGGCGCTTCTTATCGTTTCGATAGAGCACCTGATCGCCGTCGATGATATAGCGCTCCTCTTGCGGATGCGTGACGTGCTTCTCCAGGCGCGACGGAGGTGTGAACGTGAGGATGCCCTTCGTCCTCAAAGGAGTCGTCAAGATGGTCGAAAACGTGATTTCCTCGAACATCACTTCTTGCGGCTGCCGCCTGGTTAACCCGCGAACGACCTCGTCAACGGTGAATTCGCTCGGCGCCGGGGTCGGCTCTCCTTGAGTAGCCGCCTCTACGGGCGCTGCCGGGATACAGCCCGATGCCGTCACCGCTATAAAGAGGACGAACGCCGGCAGACCGCGGAGCCTATGCGCCATCCTCCCAGACGTCATAAAAGTTGAACCAATTATCCGGCGCCAGCCGGCAATACCGTTCCAGGCGGTCGACATAACGTTGCGTCCATTGGTGGATCTGCTCGTCGCGTTGTTCCGCGTCGAGGGTGATTTGGTCGGCAAACAATTCGAAATGCACGTCATAGCGGTGGCCGCCGCGATAGAGTCCAAAGAACACAATGACCGGAACGCCAAGGACTCCAAGCAGCCTCATCGTCCCGGTCGGAAACCGCAGGAGGCGACCGAAGAACTTGCAGGCCGTGCCTTGTTCCGGCCCAATCAGCCGATCGCCCATGATCCCCACGATTCCACCTCGATCTAGACATTCCTTGACTCGCAACATGGCGTCCGGCGTTCCCACGGGAATCACGGAGTCAGCCACGGCCGGGTTCAACCCGCGCACCAGGTCCCTGATCAGAGGGCCATTCTCCTCGTGCATCAGCACACGAATTTCGAGATCCCGGCGGGAGAAACCGATGGCGCGCACAATCTCGAAACTCCCCAGATGAGACCCCAGCAGCACGCACCCTCGCCGTTGGTCAATATGCCGCCCGAGCGCATCGAGTCCATGTACCGCAATGTGAAACCGATCCTGCCGTCCGGTCAACAGATAGACGCGATCCAAGATCGTCGAGGCAAAATGATGGTACTGGTGAAACAGATCGCGCCATGTGACCGGCCTCGCCAACACCGTCTCAAGGAAACGAGAAATGGCCTGTCGAGCCGCTGAGGACACGACGAGGTAGTACGCGCAAATGGGGTACAACAGCACGCGAGCGGCCGGTCGCCCGAGACAGCGCGCCGTCCAGACCATTCCCCGGATGGTGACCCAATTACCCCGTTCCCGTTGTCGAAGCCAGTCCTGGTTCACTGGGAGCTCCCGACTATGTAGCCCGGCGACGGTATTCCAGCGCGCCTTGGGCAATCAACGACGAGTCTGCAGCGCGACAGGAAAACGAAAGGCTCCCTTCGACCTCCGTCTCCAGGCGGATAGCGACGGGCGCATTCGGAACCAGAGGAACAAGAAACTTGGCGTGCGGGAGGGCAACGACGATGATGTCGTTCCCCAGTGCCAGGCGAACGGCAGCCATGAGCTCGCCCAGTATCACGACCCCCGGTACGATCGGATGGTCGGGGAAATGTCCGGCCAAGGATGGATGGTCCTCACGCACGACGATCGTATGTTCATAGATCATGGGACGTCTCATGCTGGAGCTGCCGCATCAGCTCACGCAGCGAATCTTTCGTGATCTTTCCGGTCTCGTTCCTGGGAAGCTTCTCTACAAGATAGAGCGGACGAGGTAAAAAGACAGGAGCCATCTCGGTTCGGAGCGCGCCGAGAATCTGTTGGACCGTTTTCCCCGGCGCGACGACGACGGCCATCAGCCGAGTCACAGTGTCCTGCGCGTCGTCCGGCAAAAAGAATATGCCGTCTTGTACGCCTTCAATGTGGATGAGCGTCCGGTTCAATTCGTCGAGCGATACGCGATGCCCGGCGATGTTCACCTGGTCTGCCGTGCGTCCTTGTAAGGTGAAGCTGCGAGGGCTCCGCACCGTAACGACATCGGGGATAGGCACCGGCTGCGGCAGATAGGCAGCCTGCACTGCCCAACGGTCTTGGTCTTGTACAAGGCTGATTTCTTCAAGGGTCTGCCAGTCGGCTCCCGCCGCCGTTCGACGCATGGCGACGCTCCCCGCCTCGGCAAATCCATAAATTTCGTACACCTGTGCGTGAAACAGTCGTTCCGCCTTTTGCGCCAAGTCAACGGAAAGGGGCGCAGTCGCCGATAGGATCAGATCCGTCTGTGGCAGGGCGGTCCGTTCAGCAGTGCAGGCGCGGAGATGCACCGGCGTGGTGACCAAAATACGCCCCGACGGGACCTCGGCCAGGGCGGCGCGCACATCTTGGGGAAACAAGGGCCGTCCCGCATGCAGCGCGAACCCATGGTAAAGCGGCAGCATCACGGAGGCTTCCAGCCCAAACATGTGCTGATGCGGCACGGTGGCCACGATCGTCTTGCGATCGCCAACCTTGACTCCGAGACGAATTCCCGTGGCGTGAGCGACCGTGACAAGGGCGCCCCAAGTCTTGATGTGCGGGCTCGGCTGGCCGGTGGTTCCGGACGTGAAGGCGACCGCGACCGATCGATCCATAGGAATGTGAGGGATGGGGATGATTTCAGATCCTATCTTTTCATTCGTCGGGACGCGACAGACGACCAAACCTTCCACGCTCTCTGGCCCGTCGGTCAGACAATAGCTGCCCGGATAGTCGTCGGCAATGGTGGTGAGTGTCTTGGGCGCGCGGCTCTGGGGGAGCAATGTGACCTGCTCACGGATCATTGCGGCGGCAAACCCAACCAGGAACCAATACCGGCTGGTGGCCAGGTTCAGGACGGCGGGCCGCTCAGGAAGGATCGCGGCGAGCAGGGCGACATCGGATAAAAATCGGCGGGCTGTGACCGGCAGTCCATCTTCCCACGCCAGGACTTCGTCCGGCTTGTACGGACCGATCAGTGGCGCTTCGTCCATAAGCGCACATCGTTACTTCGTGCGATTTTTCTCGATTGCATGGCTGAGAGCGCGCAGAGACGAAAAGAGCGCTTTGATTTCGGGATCGCTGGAACGCAACTGATATCCATATGTCTGTGAAATGGCCATCGACAGCTCGAGCGCATCAATAGAATCCAGCCCCAAGCCCTCCCCAAACAGCGGCTGTTCGGGCTGGATTCCAGCCGGATCGATCTTGAGCTTCAACGTCTGCACGATCAACTTCGCGACATCCGCTTCGAGGGGTGATGCGTGTGGAGTGGTCATGGTGTCAATGATGCCCGCGGTGAGCTGCTTCTTTTACCGGCTCTCTGTTGGCCTGTCAACGAGGCCACACCTGCGCGAAGGGCCACCCATCCCTACTCCTTGACCGCCCTGTAATCGCGCAAGAGGCCGTTCAGCCATTCCTTCACACAACAACGGGCAAGCCCGGCTTTCTTCATGGCATCGAGAATGACTTCAGGCGGAACGCACCGATCGGTGGTATCCCACCAATAGCGCATCAACGTCCGGAGATCTTGATTGCCTGTTGCTTTGGTAAAGACTGTTCCCAGGACCGTTTTGATATAGAAGCGAAACAGGCACGCGAGCGCCGTCGATTTGGGCCGAGAAATTTCCAGAATCAGCACGACGCCGCGAGGCTTCAGCACGCGGGTGTATTCCTGAAAAGCGAGTTGAAGGTCCGTCACGTGTCGAAGCGCATAGCCCATGCTGAGAAAATCAAAACTCCTGTCCGGAAATGGAAGCCACTCTCCGACGGCCCGAGTCAACTTCGAACATCCGGCCTTCCGAGCTTCGTGAAGCATTCCCGTACTGGGGTCCAGCCCGACAACATACCCCGTCGGTCCGACCACTTGCGCGGCACATTCTGTGACGAGCCCCGGTCCGCAGGCGACGTCCAGCACACGCATGCCGTTGGTGAGACCCGCTTCCACCAAGGCTTTTCGTCGATACCACAGGCCGGACCCCAACCCGGTGGCCCGATCGATTTTTCGATAATGCAGCGCCGTCCGATTAAAGAGACTGTTCAGGAAATTCTGACGCGACTGCTGTTCCTCGTAATACTCGAGGAGCGGTGGATGGGGGGGAACCTCCGCTCTGGCCGATTGCGGCTGTGGCACGACACCGCCCTTTCCGCGCGCGGCCGGACTCGCC
>JBQTHT010000013.1:0-4908 GCA_052389595.1 Nitrospiraceae bacterium | reverse complement strand
CTTCATTAGAAAAAAAGTACCCGGCCTTGCCGCCGAAGAAAAGCGAGGATTTCAGTGATAAGTCGGAGGTGCTGAACGACTGAACGAGTTGCCCCAAAGAATCAGGGTTGGTTGGATTGGTCGCTTGCGGAAACCTCTGGTTGGCAATCCGTTCACCTAAAGCATCCATGGTGACATCCTTTAGAGATGGTGACCCACTGACGCCTCCATAGCCCGCTGCATACCATTCTGCTGACGATTCCCGGGTTTCC
This sequence comes from Nitrospiraceae bacterium, assembly GCA_052389595.1. Classification (GTDB taxonomy): domain Bacteria; phylum Nitrospirota; class Nitrospiria; order Nitrospirales; family Nitrospiraceae; genus JBQTHT01. The sequence goes on along the minus strand of JBQTHT010000013.1, from coordinate 4,657 downwards.
ATCGATACGACTATGAAGAGCCACAGCAGCACGCGAATGACAAAAAGATTTCGAGTTTTTTTCAAGCAGGTCCTCCGAACGAACTCAATTTTATCCCCTCGAAAATTAGGCGGAGAATACTCACCGCACCATGACAAGTTCATTACGCTTGCATTAACTTCGCGTTAATTCGCTGGAGATCCTGGAGGGAAACAACAAGAGGCTGGACTGTGGGAAAAAGTGAGAGGAGATGTCGCGGTAAATAGGAGCGGAAAACAGAGAGCCGGCTTTGAGTAACGGATTACGGTCTCACTGAAGAACCGTTACTTCTTGTGGTTCCTTCGGATGGGAGAACGTTCGGCTCCAAGTGTTCCTGCACTTCGCGTTTGAGGCGAGTAGGCTCGTCGATGCGGCTATCCCGCTGAAGCGTTTCGAGATCGGCGGCCTTACGATTGTTCAGCTCGACCATATCGATCTCGTCCTTGATGATATGCGGCGTCAAGAACACGAGTAGATTTAATTTCTCCGTCTGCCTGCTCTGAAACTTGAAGAGCCAGCCAAGAAACGGAATATCTCCCAGCAGCGGAATCTTCCGTTCAGTGAGAATAAAGTTGTCCCGAACCAGCCCGCCGATCACCAGAGTCTGGCCATTCTGGGCGACCGCGGTCGTCTCCATCGCCCGCTTGGTCGTGGTCGGACCGACCGGCACCGTGGCGCTACCCGAGCCGATCGTCTGAGCCACATTTTCCGCGATCGCGGTAATCTCTTGCTTGACCTCCAGACGGATGAGGCCGTTCTCCAAAACTTGTGGAGTCATTTCCAGGGTCACGCCCACATCTTTGCGTTCGATCGTCACGAGAGTCCCACCGGTGATACCTTGCGCTTGACCGGTGGGGAACGGTCGATTTTCCCCGACGACGATCTTTGCTTTCTGATTGTCGGAGGCCAACACTTGGGGGGTTGAGAGAATGTTGGTATCGGAAAGACTCAAGAGTAGGTTGAGAAATGCCCGGACATTGATGGTATTGAGGAGCGTGAGGGTCCCGCCGGTGCCCGCCCCGGCCGCCGCAGTCGAAGCCGCCCCACTGATGGTCTGCGCAAGAGACGCCAAGTCTTCCGGCGCCCGATTGAATCCGGCGATGGCGTTCACAGACCCCTTTGATCCGGCTGCAATGACTTGTAGGGGATCACTTCCGATCTGGCGAAGGCGATCCACCCCGACTTCCAAGATCACTGCTTCAACAAAAACCTGGTGGCGTCTGGTATCAAGCTCCCGGAGCACGGATTGCAGCCGGCCGTAGGCGGCCTTGGTCGCGCTGATGACGACGCTATTAGTCGCTTTATCCGCGAAGACCTGCACCGGCGCTTCGAATTCCGTCGTCGGGCGAAGTGGAGGTCGTCCGGTCGTCGTCGCAGTCGGCACCGCGGAAGCCTTCGCCACCAGGTTCGTCAACAACGCGGCGGTCTCCGTCGCATTCGCATTCTTGAGCTTATACACATAGACATTGCGCTCCAGCGGCACTTCGGCGACCTGAACGATTTGAATCACACTCCCTTTCGGAATCGCCATCAGTCGGCTGACTTCCAGAGTCGCCAGGAACATATTGTAGGCCTGATCGACCGACACTTTGGTCGGTGAGAAAACCGTAATCTTGCCGGCAAGCTTCTTGGTGGCCTCATCGAGGACAAAGTTTTTTCCGGTGAGTTCGCTGATGAACCGGACGAACACGGGCAGCTCGACTTCGTTGAATTCGAGGGTCACTCGTCCCGGTTGAATCGGGCTGTTTTGTCCCGTCGCCGGTAATGCACTGAATGCGCCGATCATGAACCAACAGAGCAATACTCGGACTGATCGTATGGTCATCGAGATGGTCATATTTACCGAATTTCATACGTCATGGTCGTACGCTGGTTGCTCCGGAGCACATCCAGCTTCACGCTTCGCTCATCTTTGAGCTTTTGAAATAGATTGAACATGGTGCCGGGATCACGAAGCTCCACGCCGTTGACTCGTTGCAACACGTCGCCGTATCGGAGACCGATTTTTTCGTACAGACTGGCGGGAGCGATGAAGTCCAGGCGAAAGCCGTCGATCGCTCCGTTCGTGAAATAGGGGACAGCGTGCGCCTGGGTGAGCAGTTTTGACACGTCGGACAGAGCCTGATTGATTTCCCTCCGGTCCAAAATCCGGCGAAGCGGTTGAGCGGCTTGGGCAGGATTGGCCGCGACTGATTGCACCGTCGCTTTCGGTTGGTCCATCGCGAGCAAGCCCAGAAATTCTTGTTGATTGTCCTGCCGGATGACGACCCCGTCCTTACGAATCTCACTCAGCTCGCCCACGTTTGGAATCACATCGTGAAGCCGGAATAGGTGTTGTTGTTTTGTCTGCAACTCCTCGATCACGGCTGACACACCCTCTCGCTCGCCCATAGCAGTTCCGAGCAATCGGATTTTCCTGGCGACATCGAGCGGCGGTTTTCTCAAGAGAGCCGGCTGGCCCGGCGCTGAAACCTCGAGCAATTCTTGAACCACTGGGAATAGCCCGCTGGCGCGAATATCCTGGGCCAGTTTCGAAGGAGACAGGAGGATCTCAGCCGGCGGCGAAGCGGCCGGCACAGAAAGTATCGTCTGGGGAACCGTGAGTAACCGCTTGGACACAAAGGCGTTGATCGTGTGAGCAACGAAAAACGCGGCCAGCGTGAGATAGGCGATGAGCAAGCCACGGCCAACAAGGTTCTGGCGTTTCTGTAGCGACAGCATCATCACACTCTCCAAGGGCAGCGCATAGTAACTGACAGAGGGTCGAATGGCAACAGTCGGGCTCTGGGCATCAAGAACGGCGGCATTGTTAACAGACCGCGAAGATGACGGTAACCATTTCGTAACAGACTCTCGTTACCTATAAGCGAAGCTAACGACCATTGAATGAAAGCAATATCTTAAGAGTCTCTTTCCAAAGAACGAGGGTATTGCCGGAGTGTATAGGCAGGTCGAGGAAAGTGATGGGGAATGAGGGCCCACTTTACGCGGATGTTCCCGACGCTCGTTCCCTTCCTGCTATTCGGCATATTCGGAGCTGTGGCTGATATGGCATCGGCAATGGAGAGTCCCGACAAGACGGTGACTTCTCAGCCCGCCCAAGTGTCCCCGGAAGAATCGGGAGAGACAGGATTTGCAGTCGCAGAGTTTACCGTCGAAGGGAGTACGTTACTTTCCCCGGAAAAGATCGATGACATTTTGAATACGTACGTAGGAAGCGGTCGAAAGGTGAGTGATCTTGAAAAAGCGCGTCTCGAATTGGAACGAGCGTATCAAGCATTAGGATATCCCACAGTATTGGTGACCATACCCGAGCAGACGATCGATCAAGGCACCGTGCGATTCCAAGTGATTGAGGGTCGTCTGGTCGAAGTGAACGTAACGGGGAACAATTACTTCTCAAAATACAACATTCTCAGCAAGCTGCCCTCGGTCAAAATCGGGACACTTCTCTACGAACCATCGTTTGTGAAGGAACTCGATGCGGTGAATGCAAACCCCGATCTGAAGATCGCGCCCGTCCTCAAGCCTGGGAGCGAGCAGGGCACCGTCGATCTAGAACTCAAAGCCAAAGAGCGTTTACCGCTGCATGGACGCCTAATCGGGGACAATAAAGGCCCGCTGACGACGCCGGCGAATCGTCTGACCGCGGAAGTTCAATATTCGAATCTATGGGACGAAGACAACATCTTGACGTTACAGACGACTCAGACTCCGAATGATTGGGGAGCGGTTCAGGCCTATGGCTTTAGCTATGTGGCGCCGCTGAAATGGCCGGACCATCTGCTGGCACTGTATGCGTCAAAGGTTTCCAGCACATCGGTACTCGCCGGCACCTCTCTTCCGGTCGGGGGGGGAGATATCTCCATTGCGGGAAACGCCACTGTGGCCGGCGTGCGCTATATTTTTCCGATATTCTCAGGAAGAACCTCCACCCATCAAATCTCGCTTGGAGCCGACTTCAAACGGCTCGAAGAAACCAAAGCGACATTCCCAGGTCAATTAGGTTCGGCGGTCGTTCTAAGCCCGATTCAATATACGCCCGCGTCGGTGACTTATACAGGAACGTTCCCGGATCGATTCGGCGTCACCTCGTTCTCAAGTACGTTGTCAGGCTATGTCGCCGGGACGATACCGGGCGGCCGAAAAGAAGATTTCGCCGGTGACCCGGCCAATCCCTTTGAGAAGCCGGGCAACCGCGCCGGTTCAACTGGCACGTTCGGGGTATTTAAAGGCAGCCTCGATCGCGTCCAACCGTTACCCAAAGATTTTTCTTTGTTGATGCATATCGACGGTCAATGGTCCACCGAGCCGTTGATTCCAGCGGAGCAATATTTTGCCGGAGGCATGGATACCGTTCGCGGATATATTCAGTTTGAAGCCTTGGCTGACAATGCGCTGCGCTGGAGAGTGGAGGGCTACACGCCGGACCTGCCTTCCATTCCATTGGATCGATTCTGGCAACAGCGTCAGGGGTCCAAACTAAAGGCCACAATAAAGTTTCTTACATTTTATGATTACGCCCGGCTCTGGGTCCGGCAGGCGCCACAGGGACAGCAAGATATCTTCCGTCTTGAGGGAGTGGGTGGAGGGCTGCGGATGAGGATCGACCCCATCAACCTTCAGCTCCAGTTGGACC
>JBQTHT010000012.1:0-5838 GCA_052389595.1 Nitrospiraceae bacterium | reverse complement strand
GCCGGCGCGGATGCGCTTTGCGTTCCTCCACGGATGCCCGCATCACCCGCACTTTCTTACTCTTATTCCGTCCGGCTTTCTTCTTCCTCTGTTTTTGATTTGGCATGAGCACCCCTCGCATCAATGTAACATTCGTATCGTAGATCCATCATGCGCCTAGAGCTTGCCCACCAACTCAAGACTGGGTTTTATGGTTTCCTGACCCGGTCGCCAGCTCGCCGGACACACCTCTCCTTCCCCTTCCCGCACACGAATGGCAGCCTGAAGTTTTCGCAGCAACTCCTTCGCGCTGCGGCCGATGCTGTTGTCATGCATTTCATAAGCCCGCACGACACCGTCGGGATCAACCACGAAGCTTCCGCGTAACGCCACGCCTTCCCCTTCCAAGTAGGTGCCGAACTCGCGGCAGAGTTTGCCTGTCGGGTCCGAAATCAAGGGGAATTGGAGTGCATTGATCGTCGGGGAGGCGTCATGCCAAGCCTTGTGGACGTACACCGAGTCGGTGCTCACGCCGACCACCTCGGCGCCCAACTTCTGATACTCGGCATAGAGTTCTCCTGCCTCTGCCAACTCGGTCGGACAGATAAACGTGAAATCGCCAGGGTAGAAGATCAGCACCAACCATTGGCCGCTATAGTCACTCAGTTCGATCTGCCGAATCTCACCGCGATGATAGGCGTGATAGGTCCCGTCGGGAATCGCTTTGCCGATCATAATCATGGCACCCTCCTTTTCGGTATTGACTAGCAAAATAGAGGCCTGATGCTCATGGTCCAAGCGTTAACGTCGTCGTCGTTCCCCCTTCAAAAGAAGCGCGGTCTTGGACCTGATTAACCAGCCGGGGGCATGCATTTCTGCTCGCTCTGGAGCATCAGACCCCAACAACTTGTCCGTTCAGGAGTAATCTGTCCCAGGCAACAACCGGCAAGTTCCTCAACATCGTACGCGTCAGCCCGCGGGCGTTGAGCGATCTGAAAAAAGGTCTCGATATGACCCCTGACTGTTGCTCCCTTGTGTTGAGAAATGCGGCGGGTGAAGAATGCGCACAGCAGATGTGGATTGAACGGGGGTTTTCTTTTACAACGCGATCGTTTCAATCCGTTGGATGTCTTCGGGGGAGAGGGTGAACCGTTCGGCTTGCAGGTCCTCTTTCATATGTTGTGGGCTCGTAGTTCCCGTCAACGGGAGCATCCCAATCTGCATGGCAAACCGAAAGATGACCTGTGCCACACCAGTACCCAATCGTGAGGCGATGGCTCGAACTTCGGGATCGGCCCACACCTCGCGATTGGCGGTCAACAGTGAGAACCCTTGATAGATGATGCCCTGGGCCCGGCAAATCTCCCGCACCTCTTTGTCCCACCCGAGCGTGGCATAACACCGGTTTTGCACCACCATGGGTTTATGTTTCGCCTGCGTACACAACTCGGTGAGTTGTCCGGCTGTGACATTGCTGATGCCGATCATTTGTGTTTTCCCTAATTGATAGAGTCCTTCGATGGCCGCCCACACCTCCCAATCAGCATCTCCCAAGCCTCGCCGCGAATAGGGTCCGTGCAAGACATAGGAGTCCACATACTCGGTGTGAAGGTGGATCAACGAGCTATCAAAGGACTGTCTGACTTGGGTGGTGAGATCGGCCGAGGTATCGTACGGGGTGCGATGGTCCTGTCCATTGGTCGGAGTAAACTTGGTTTGGAGAAACAGGCCGTCTCGCGCGGTCCCTTGCCCTGCGAGTGCCTGCAAGGCGTCACCCACCAGGGCTTCCTGGTAATGGATCAGTTGGTTGGCCGTGTCGATGGCCCTGAAGCCTGCCGCCACGGCTTGTTGCACCAGTTGCGTCGTGGCCTCTTTTTTCCAAGCCGTGCCATACATGAACGATGGGACCGGAACATTGTTATAGGCGGTCAAGGTCATGATGCGGCCTCTGAGGTAGCTGATAGCTTATAGCATATGGTAGATGGCAGGGAAGAAGAGCAAATGTCGGATGGTCTATGGTCTATAGTTGAAGTTGCTCTCAGAACTTACCGGAAAGATCGTCTTGGGAGAGACAGATTGCCTCCTTCTCCGGACTCCTCACACACGCATCTACTGTGGTCACATACAAGGACAAGGAATGAGGTTCGCATTTTGCCGACATATGACAACCGCGACCGTGGCTCCAGGCCCAGCCGAGCAGGAGCAGAGTTGGAAGGGACAACCGGAATACCTTATAGGTGCACTATGTTGGTAGAACTGTACTTTATGCATTTTGGGGCCAATGATAGCGCGGAAAAAGTGGCCACGGGTCTGAGGGCCGGGCTTGACGCCATGCATTCGAGATAGAATCGGCAGCATGACCCCATGTCTTATGTTACGATGGCTGGCGTTGGCGGGCACCGTCTTGTTCCAAGTTGCCGCCGCACCAACCGAATCTGTGCGCGAATGGCATTTCGATGATCTTGCCGTAGATCGGCTGCCGGCACGCTTTACTCTCGGCACCTTTTTCGACGGGCGTCCGGCCGGTGACTGGAAAGTGATCGCCACGCCTCAGGCGCTCAGCCCACCGAATGTGCTTGCACAGCTTCGGAACAAGGGCGCCGAGCACAATTACAATGTCCTCCTCATCGAGGAGACCGACGCCACGAATCTGGATCTATCGGTGTCCTTTCTCCCGATCTCAGGCAAGGCTGACATGGGCGGAGGATTGATCTGGCGAGCGAAGGACGACCGCAACTATTACCTGACCCGTGCCAATCCACTGGAGCAAAATATCCGCCTCTACCATGTCGTCAAAGGCGTCAGGAAGATGCTACAGAACTATGACGTGAATATCGATGTGAGGAAATGGCATCGGCTCCAGGTCGTCAATGACGGATGCCGCATCCAGATTTTCTACGACGACAAGCCGATCTTCGACCTGTGTGATAACACATTTCAAGAAGGGCGCATCGGACTCTGGACCAAGTCCGATGCCGTCACCTATTTCGACGATCTGCGGCTGTCTAAAATATGAACGACGTCCCGTTTACGCCACCCTATGTTCGAAAAATGTAAACGTTCCGGACATCTTGTTCATGCCTCCTACGCTTCGATCCCGTCTTCAGCACAGCCCACTACGTAAGTCTCGGTCTGTTTGCTGCCATGCCGTGGCTCCTCTATCTCGTCGTATATCGCGATGGGGTGGAGTTTTTGCGCTCTTAGCCATAAACCATTGGCCATAAGCTATCAGCTCCCAGTCAGATAAGCTTCACGAACGACGAGATATGCTGCTATCATACCGACGCCATGTCGCTTGAACGTTCTTCCCATTTGCCCGGAGGGTTTCAGATCAGGCACTGTACTCTGGGCATTTACCAGGGGAGTGCGATCGAGCTGGCGTTTTGGCACCCATCGTCCCGGATGCCGGAATATGGCTTGTGTCGCTTCTCGACGGAAGAGAAGGCGCAGGCGTTGATCGACTTTCTCTGTTCACCCGTCTGTGCGGAGTCGATGGACCGGACCGACCTGACGATCGAGCCCTATGATCTCGCCGAACATGAGCGACTCACCAGCGACCACCCATTGTCTTCCGCCTGGGAAACTCCTACCTGAGGCGAGTCACTCCTTCACCGTTCCCCCTCGGAGTCTTTGGCGTGCACGGAGTCGATCAGCCGCCTGTTCTCGTCGTCGGCTCAGAGAAATTCGAAGACAATGCCGCGCGCCGCAAAACGGTTCCCGGCAGCTTTTCTTTGTCCCAGTTTTTCTTCTCACCGGACGGTTCCCGCGCTACTTCATTGCTATGCACAGGCCTTTGAAGGACGCCAGTGCGGTGGAACGTGCCCTCGACACCCTTTCCTTTTCTTCCGAGAAGGCCCATGGCCGCACCTGACTCTCGGCAACTCTTACGTAATCGATCCCTCTTGCATATATGGCGAGTGGGGTGCAGCATGATCGTAGAAACGACACCTGTGGGGGAGACCATGAAACCGGGGTAGCCCTCCGCGACAAAGTGGACCATGTCAATGCCATGCCTTCCCGAGCTGGACGCTCGTGGAAGGCATGTGTGTTTTAGGGAAAGGAGAACGCTATGAAGTACTTTATTCTCACCATCATCACGATCGTCGGGGCAACGTGTGTCGTCACGCTCGTCTTCGCCAATCCAAACATGCTGCCGAAGCACCCCGGCTATCCAATGGGAAAGGCAGTCGATCCCGTCACGGGCATGCCGTTGGCCAATGATCCTGGCCAATCGAACGCCGTTGGAGAGAAAGCCTTACGAGAGGCGGCGGCCAGCGATGATGCCCATGTGAAGCAGCAGCTGTCCATCAATCAGAACGATATGCGAGTCATCGAGAAGCCTGGAGCCGGACTGCTGCCCAAGGTCCAAGGACCCCAGATTGCCATCGAGCCGCCGGTGAAGGAGGGAACCAGAATCCAAGCCAACCCTCAGTGAGATCGAACAGAAAGCGACACGGGAATTTCGTTTCCCTTTCCTGTGATGGAGGGTTTCAGCGAACCGGGCGCAGGTCTTCCGCGTGACTCAACGTGACTCAAATGGAGGCGGCACGCGTACCATGTGCCGAATTGTCCGATACTGGAAGGAGGCTGATATATGTCGTACAGATATACCACCATTGACATCATCGTGGGTGTGGGTATGTGCGCGATCGTCCTCGGAGCGCTCCTGTTCTTTGTCGCGGCCAACGGAACGTTCCAGGTAGCCGCCCTGCAACCCATTCCCGTTGAGCAAAACTCTGGGGTCCTAGTCGGCATGACACTGCTACAACCGGCTCTCGGCCAAGCAATTGTCGAGCATGTGCTCCTGGAACGCCGCGCCGATCGGGGCATAGCCGAGGCGGCAGTCGAGTGGAACCGGGCGACGCTGGCGCACCACGATCTGCAATCCACCCCTGGGAGCCCCTTCATGTCGGTCATGCGTGACGCAGTCACGGTGCCCGGAGCACATGCGGCCCGCGTCCAAAGCGTCATGGGACGGGCGATCGTGAATTTCACGAAACGCGGAATTCGAAGCGAGGTGTTGTCGGCGGATCAGTACCTCTCAGGGTACAACGACAACATGATTCACGCGACGGAAGCTAGGGGGCAGCGTCTGGACCAGGAGTTCTCCGCGACGTGGCAGGCGATCCTCGGCCATAGAATTGTGGAAGCGGCTCGTGACTACAGCAGGCTCGTCGGGTCGATCCAGGAGCGATTGGGCGCCGCAATTCTGCACATGACACAAGCACAAACGATGTCGGAAGAAGCCGGGGCCGAGAATCAAGACCAACTGGGTAGCTTGGTGGTCGCAGCCATTCGCACCGATGCCGTGGCGGACCGGGTGGCCCGGCTCGCGGGGGTCCAATCCACACCTGAAGAAGCGGCGATAGCGTCCTCCCAAGCAGCATCCTGGCCGGAGATCCCCATGGGATATCTCATGGCGGCCGCTCTGGGCCTGGCCGCGATCTTTTTCGGAGGGCTCTCGCTTGCCGCGACGGGCAGGGAACGGAAAGCGCTCGCCGAGATGCGGCACGAGAATGCCAGGTGGGTGTATCGCCTGGCGGCTTGAACCCACGCGTGCGCGGGAAGGGGTCGTGTCGTCAAACAGAAGCGCCACGACCCCATAACGGTGAAGCAAGAAGCCGCTTCGATGCGTCTGCGTGGATCCGGTGCGGGGTTCTTTTACAATCCGATCGTCTCGATCCGCCGAATGTCTTCGGTTGAGAGGGAGAACTGTTCGGCTTGGAAGTCTTCTTTCGTGTGTTGTGGGCTCGTAGTTACGGAGTCGACGGACCGGACCGACCTGACGATCGAACCCTATGATTTCGCCGAGTATGAGGGGCTCACCAGCGACCACCCCTTGGGAAACTCCGACATGAG
>JBQTHT010000011.1:0-13332 GCA_052389595.1 Nitrospiraceae bacterium | reverse complement strand
TCATCCACCGTCTTCGCTGTGGATTTGATCGGAAACGTACAGGGCGCACAGCCGAGGCTGCGATAGCGCGTGCCGTCTCCCTGATCGAGATAGAGATCGATAAAGGGAATATTCTCCAGCTTGATGTATTCCCAAATATTAATTTCCGTCCAATCCAACAAGGGATGAATCCGAACGTGCGTACCGGGAGGAAACGACGTCTTGAACTGATCCCAGAGTTCCGGCGGTTGATCCCGGAAATCCCAATCGCCGTGTTTGTCGCGGGGCGAGAAGTACCGTTCCTTCGCACGGGTTCCTTCTTCATCCGCGCGCACGCCGAGAATAATCCCCGTATAACCCTTCTGCTCAATCAGTTGCTTGAGTCCGTTGGTTTTGAGAGCCGTACAACAGGTGACTCGCCCCAACGTGTGATTCATCCCTCCCGCCAACGCTTCTGTGTTCTGCCCGACCACCAGGTTGAGCCGCCACTCGCGGGCTAGGCGATCGCGGTATTCGATCATGGCGGGTATTTTATAGCCGGTGTCGACATGGAGGAGCGGAAACGGCACATGCCCCAAAAAAGCCTTGCGTGCGAGCCAGAGTAATACCGTCGAGTCTTTGCCCATGGACCACAGCATGGCCAGATGGTCGAAGTGTTTGTAGGCTTCCCGTAGGATGTAGACACTCTGGTCTTCTAACTGCCGAAGATGGTTCACGATGCCACGTCCTCCTCAGGATGCGTAAGCGATACCAGTCGGCACCTGAGCCAGCTCGTCCAACTTACGGGTCGCTGTCCCACTTTCGAGCGCTCGCCGAGCGAGCGGCATGCAAGCCATGATCGAAGCGCCTTTTCCTGCCGCATAGAGTAATAGCGCGGCATTGAGCGTCACCCAGTCCCTTGGTCCGCCCTGAATCTGATTGCGTAGAATCCGTCTGATGAGATCCGCTTCCCTCTCTCGCTGGTCCGGAGGAAACCCGGCCATTTCCCGAGGAGATCCAAGAGCGAGGCCGAAGTCTTTCGGCGCCAAAGTCAATGGAGTGATCCGCTCATCCCGCAACTCCAGAATCTTTGTAGCCGACACAATCGAGAGTTCCGGATCTCCTTCCACACCCCTGATGACTAATGCTCTGGGAGAGCCGAGCATCCTGAGGACTTCCACCGTCTTCTCGAAATATGGGGGATGCGTGAGGCCGATGACCTGCGACAGAGCCCGGGCTGGATTGAGCAGCCGGGCTACCGGGTGAAAGAGGTTCCGAAGTCCCAACTCTTGTCGTAGTTCCAGAAACCGATAGACGGCGGGATGATAGAGCGCAATGTCGAGGTAGGCGAATCCTTTCTTGACGAGTTGATCCGCCACCTGCTTCTGATCCAAATCGATCGGGATACCCAACGCGTTCAGCACCGCGGCACAGCCGGATCTGTCGGGAACTCCATCGTAACCGTGCATGAGGATCGATGCGCCCTCTGCAGCCGCCACAACGGCGGCTCCCACCAATGCGTGGAATGTGTCCTGCTTCCCCGCATACGTGGGGAGATCCACAAACCCGAGATCTTTGGGAACCGCCAAGGGCGCCACATACTGCCGAGCAGTCGCCGTAAAGGCAGCTAACTCAGTCACCGATTCGACCTTCATCCTCATCGCAATCAGGAAGGCGCCCACCTGGGCCGGTGTGGCATCTCCTTCGATGAGAGACTTCATCGCCAGCTTGGTCTCCTCCCAGGTGAGATCCTTCGCCGTCTTTTGGCCTTTCGCAATCTTGGCAATGAGTTGATGCATGAGATGAATGCCAGCAGTGACCGCTTATGTCTTGTGTAGGCCGCACTCGGTTTTCGCAGAATTCTGCCAACGACCCGAACGCGGATCCTCTCCCGGCATCACCGGCGCCGTGCAATGGGTGCAGCCGATGCTCGGATAGTTGCGGTCATGCAACTGGTTGTAGGGGACTTCATAGATCCGGATGTAGGCCCACACGTCGGCCCAGGTCCATCGTGCTAACGGGTTCGTTTTCACGAGCTGAAACTTGCTGTCCCACTCGATCACACCGGCGTTCGTTCTCGTCGGCGCCTGGTCGCGTCTGATGCCGGTGATCCAAGCCTCAAAGCCTTTTAAGCCCTGCATCAGCGGCTCCACTTTGCGCAGTTGGCAGCACTTCTCCGGCTGGCTTGCCCATAGGGCTGACCCATACTGCGCCGCCTGCGCCTCCGGGGTGAGCTGCGATTTAACCTGCAGCACCTGTTCCGGTTTGAGGTCGTACCTCTCGATCACCTGATTCCGTACCTCGTGAGTCTCCGGGAACAGAAAGTCCGTATCCAGATAGAGCAGGGGCACCCGAGGATTAATCCGATGGATCATGTCCAGCAGCACGACATCCTCTGCCCCAAAACTACAGGCCAGTACGATCTTCGGGAAATATGTGTCAATGACAGAGGCCAAGACCTCCTGCGGCGACTTGGCCTCGAACGAATCACTCAAGGTCTTCAGTTCTTCGCTCGATGGTTTCATCAATGCTTTGGTGGCTCCTGCCAATACAGAGGGTGGAACGGTTGATCCCACTGCGCGCTCCACCTTCTTCAAATACCTGATTCGCTGCACATGGAGGGCGACGAGCCGGCCTCACCGAGCCCATTGAGCGAGCACATTCTGCTCAGGAGTGAGTGCGTCTTGGCCCACCTGGGGTGGCGGATGAAAATGTCCGCGCTCTGGGAGCACGGGGGGGGGCAGCCTAGGCGCCCCTCTTCCTACCCCGCCACTTTTTCGACCAGTACCCGGTAATGAGCCGCCTCCGCCTCGAGCGGTTCTTCGGCAAGAACCTTGTGACCATCGTTGCGCAAACTCATCGGGACATTTTTAATGGGCTCGCCCGCATCAAGCCACACCTCCAACCGTTCCCCGGCGTCCATCATTTCCAGCTTGAGCTTGGTCTTGACGTAGTTCAGCGGGCAGGCCACGCCACGCAAGTCGTACACAGGCGCCCCCGTCGGGGCTTGCGCTGCGAGAGCCGGTTCAATCTTTCTGGCTTCCTGGGCCACAGGAGTTGCGGTGCCTCCTCCGTTGACGTCACCTGGTTGCGAGAGTTTGAGATCCTTCCCTATCCGCTCGGTGGCTGCGCGACAGGCATCGACAAACTCCTTTGCAAAGGTCATCTTCGCGAGTGCGAACTCGGGAGTCGTGTCCTTCGGACCTAAATCACCAATCTGTTTCCCCGGGTTGTTATAGGTTTGAGGAATCACAGCCTTGTTGGCCAGCCGCTGTTCGAACTGCTGGAAGGTCTCGGCGTCGGTCGCCGGGTCGATGCCCTCCGTCACCAACAGAGCCTTCGCGGCTGCCAACACCGCCCGGTAGGACTTGTTGACGGAAACGGAATATTGATGTTTCTCAGCGAGCAGCCGAGCTTGATAGAGCTCCTGGTCCGCTTCGAGAATCCGGTCGCCGATCATCTCCAAGGCTCCCCCTGCGCATTCGCCCGGCCCAAGGTCTTCCAGAATAAACTCGTCTTCACCTTCCCAGTCATAATAGAAGGTGGGATCCTCTTCGAATGTAGGAACGATCGTGTACGGAATCAGCTCCTCCTTGAGTTTTTGCTTCCCAACCCGGTTGATGAAGGCGGGCAACCCTTCACTCGACTGACGATCCCGGCGATAGACCTCGATCAGATGTGAAATCGCCGTCGGTACCGTCTTGGCTGGAAGCTTCACCGTCATCTGGCCGATCTTTGCCGTTCCATTCACTTGGCCGCCGAGATGGAGTTCGTAGTGCGGCGCCACGTGGTCGCCGAACCGTTTACCGACGCCGTGTAAACCGATCGTCGCGATGTGATGCTGCGCGCATGAATTGTGGCACCCGCTGATCTTGACGTGAACGCCATCAAGATCCTGCGGAACCCGCCCGGCCGGGAACACCTCCGCCAAGGCGCGAGCCAATCCTTTAGAAGATGTGATACCCAGGCCGCACGTATCCGTGCCGGGGCAGGCGATGATGTCTTCGGCCAATTCAGCTCCGGGATCGGCCAAGTCCTGCGAAGCCAACTCCTCGTAGAGATCGTGAATTGAAAGTTCCGGCACCCAGCGAATGATCATGTTTTGATTGATCGTGGTACGAATGTTTCCATTCGAATACCGGTCGGCTAGATCGGCCACGAAGAACATCTGGTCAGTAGTCAGGTCTCCCATGAAAAGCTTGACGACCGCCGCCACGTACCCGCTCTGTTTTTGGGGCACGACGTTGGTTCGCTTCCACATCTCGAAGGGTGTTTCCTGTCCGATGGATTGGCGAGTCCCGTTCCCTTCGACGGAGCCGTTTTGAGCTCCCTTGGAGGTCGGCATGATGAGCGGCACCGGGTTATCTTGGTGCCGTAGTAAGGTGATCGGTTCCTGGGTCGGACGGGCGTGCCCCATAGCGGAGTACGCTTCTTCCCAGCGTCGTTTGAATTCGTCGAATCCCAGCTTCTCAATGACAAATTTCATCCTGGCTTTGTTTCGATTTTTGCGGTTGCCGAGCTGGTCGAATACTTTGATCACCGCTTCGATCGTCGGGATGAGTTCATGCACCGGCACGAACTCGCGTAGCACATGAGCGATCCGTGGCGCCGAGCCAAGGCCGCCCCCGACTACCATCCGGAAGCCAATCGTCCCATCCTGGCGCTTGGCGGCCAGGAGTCCGATATCGTGGATGGGGGTGAGGGCGCAGTCGTGCATGCAACCCGAGAAGGCGATCTTGAACTTGCGGGGCAAACTCTGGTTCAAAGGATTGCGAAGCAGGTGGAGCGCAACAGTTTTCGCATAAGGAGTGACATCGAAGACTTCTCCTCTGCAGACGCCGGCCAAATGGCAGGCCGTGACGTTGCGCACGGTGTTGGCGCAAGCTTCGCGAGTGGTCACCCCCACCTCGGCCAGCCCCCGCATGATCGTCGACACATGTTTGAGCTCGACAAAATGGAGCTGAATATCCTGCCGCGTCGTCACATGTCCTACCCCGGTGGCATACCGATCTGCGAGTTCGGCGATGCGTCGTAGCTGATTGGCGGTCAAGCCACCGAAGGGAAGCTTGATCCGGACCATTTGCACGCCGGGTTGCCGCTGCCCATAAATTCCATACTGAAGACGGAAAGGCTTGAACAGATCGTTGGACAGATCGCCAACGAGGAGCCGTTGTGCTTCGGTTTCGAACGTTTCGATTTCCTCTACAATAGAAGGCGGGATAGGGCTCACCTCGACGTCGGGGACGCTTACTGTGCGGGCTGGTATCATAGTGAACCTCTTTCGTCTCAAACCTGGAGAAAGGTTAGGCGTCTTCGGATGATGAACTCGGTCATATGTGGTACATCAACGTTCGCTGCTGCTCCATTTCCTGCTGTCGATCAGCCAGGTCTGCAACCGACACTGCCGCCAGGACGCTTCGTTCGGCCTCCTTCACCCGATCCCATACGGGTGAGAGGAGCAACTCCTGTTTGCTGCTCCGCCGAGGATGCCGGCTCAGAGTGGGCGGTTCCGTGGGCGACAAGGAACCATCCAACGCTTCGAGAATATCTGCGAGCGAGACTTCGGAGGCGTGTTTATTCAACAGGTACCCACCTTGAGCTCCTCGTAAACTCGTCACCAGTCCAGCCTTCTTCATCGCGTTCAGAACTTGTTCGAGAAATCGGGCCGGAATGGCTTGCCGCCGTGCAATGGCACGAGCCTGAATCGGCGCGGTTCCATTACGATGAATGGCGAGATCAATCGCAGCCATAATCGCGTAACTCGACCTTAATGAAACTCTCATTTTACACTATTCCGATAGGATTTAAGACACTTATACATTCTGCATAGTTCTGCTGTCAAGCACCTCGTATCATGCCAGATGCTTCGCTCCTCCTGACGGTCAATTCGATTGTCGCCGCTGCGGGCCTATTTTTTGATCTCCGCTCATCATTCATGTTCTTATTCTGCGCGTCTCTTTATAGAACCGCATAGAACCGCGAGGTATCTTCCACTCGTTCGCATCGATGCGACAGCGGAATATTTTTTTCTGAACGACAATTGGGGTCGTCTGAAAAGAAGCGCCGGTCCTAGGAATTTGCCGATTGCGGCAAAAAAATTCCCGCACCGTCATTTCTCAATTGACATACCTGAACCCCTGAGCAATAATCCGCCCCTCTTCTTTCTTTCGCTTCTTTGCTGGGGCCTTCATGTCAGTTCGCTCGTCCGTCTTCAGCATGCTCTTGCTCGGGGCCGATTCCGATCTCCAAGCACAATTCAAGGAAATATTCACGGACGCGACGATCACGGCGGCTCGGGATGCGGCGGCACTTTCCAAAGAAGTTGCCAGGCGGTCGTTTGATGCGGTTGTCGTTGAATCCAAGCAAGGTTCCATGAATGAGCTGACGGCGCTCCAACCGGCCCTGGATCCTTCTCGCACCGTGATCATTACCGGATCACGCAATGCCTTGAAACGAGCATCAAAATTAATGCAGGGCGCTGGGGAAAAGACTCCCCCGCATAACGGGGCCGGGTCCCGTTTGTCGCTGGAGGATTATATCGAATCGAAAATGGGGGATTTCGTGAAGGGCATGCGCAACGGGTCGGCGCGAAACCTCCATCCGATGTTGATGACGGCAGTGGAACGACCCTTGATCGCGCTCGCGTTGAAAGAAACTCATGGCAATCAAATTCAAGCAGCCGAACTGCTTGGACTGAATCGAAATACCTTACGGAAAAAGATCACAGATCTTCACATACCGATCAAGCGTGGTAAGCCGACAGGGACTCGCACGGCTTGAAGCAGGAGTTGGGACAGTCACTTATTCCACAATCAGTATTAACAGGAGGGAGCAATGACCAAAGAAGAGCTTATTGCTAAGATGGCAGCGTCGGCCGGTATTACCAAAGTTGCGGCGGGAACTGCGCTTCAGGCGTTTACCGGCGCGGTCACCACATCACTGAAGAAAGGGCACCGCGTCAGTCTCGTCAATTTCGGCACCTTCACCGTCGCCAAACGGAAGGCCCGCCTGGGCCGTAACCCGCGAACGGGAGAGACGTTGAAGATTCCAGCCGCCCGCGTGCCGAAGTTTTCGGCGGGCAAGATTCTCAAGGCAGCAGTAAAATAATTCCTGCGGTCCTCCGCACACCCTATACACGATCGGTGAGAAAGGCAGCATCCCCAATCGATGCTGCCTTTCTCGCTTTCTGTTTTCTTGACACTCTGGGCGAGCCTATATTAGCATGCCGGTTCGGACGATAGGCGCGTAGCTCAGGGGGAGAGCGCTACCTTGACACGGTAGAGGTCGACGGTTCAAGACCGTCCGCGCCTACCATCTCGCCGATGGCATCTCACCACCGCGGGCGGCTGAGGTGCCTTTGTTGTTTTCAGGAAACATGATGGCTTCACGATCGCTCAAGATCACGACAATGGATGGGACCTCTCACGAAGTCTCATCGGGCAGTACGGTCGGCGAAGCCTGGTCCCAACTTGGAATTCCCGTAGGTGCGAACATCCTGGCGGCAAAGGTCAACGGCGCAGTCGTCGATCTTAATAAGAGGCTCATCGAAGACGCTACGGTCGAACCCATCACCTTCGATTCTGTCGAGGGAAAGGATGTGTACCGTCACAGCAGCACCCATATCATGGCCCAGGCGGTGAAGGAAGTATTTCCGACTGCTCAGCTCACGATCGGGCCCGCGATCGATGATGGCTTTTTCTATGACTTTGCCTTCGAACGTCCGTTCACTCCCGAGGACCTGCAGAAGATCGAGGCTAAGGCGCACGAGATTATGAAAGCCGATCGCCCGTTTAACCGTATGGAAATGCCTCGACAGGACGCCATCACATTCTTCCGTGAACGCGGCGAGGAGTATAAAGCTGAGATTATCGAAGGCATACCCGACCCCATTGTCTCTCTGTATGACCAAGGAGAATTCATCGACCTCTGCCGGGGACCGCATGTGCCTACGACGGGACGGATCGGCGCGCTCAAGTTGTTGACCAGTGCCGGAGCCTATTGGCGAGGAGACGAGCGAAACCCGATGCTGCAGCGCATCTACGGGACCTCCTTTCCTTCTCAGGCGGAGCTCGACGCGCACCTGGCCAAACTCGAAGAGATCAAGCGTCGCGACCATCGAAAGATCGGAAAGGAACTCGATCTCATCACCATCCAGGATGAAATCGGTCCGGGGTTGGTGTTGTGGCATCCCAAGGGAGCGCTCATCCGACTCCTGATCGAGAACTTTTGGCGTGATGAACACCTCAAGAACGGATATGAGTTGGTCTACTCTCCTCACGTGGCCCGTCTGGATCTCTGGAAAACCAGCGGGCACGTGGATTATTACCGAGAAAACATGTTTGCTGCGATGAAAGTTGAGGCCAGCGAGTACCAACTCAAGCCGATGAACTGTCCGTTTCATATCATGATCTATAAGTCCCATCTCCGAAGCTATCGGGACCTGCCGATTCGGTACGGAGAGCTGGGCACGGTGTATCGTTACGAGCGGACGGGCGTGCTGCACGGGCTGTTGCGCGTACGAGGCTTCACTCAGGATGACGCTCATCTTTTTTGTCGTCCGGACCAGATCGAACCGGAGGTCAGTCGCGTCTTGGATTTCACTTTTTTCATCTTGCGGACCTTCGGCTTCTCCGAATTCGAGGTGTATCTCTCGACTCGCCCGGAGAAAGCCGTCGGATCAGAAGACAAGTGGGCACAAGCCACGGGAGCCCTAGAGGCTGCTTTAAAGGGAAGCGGAGTGGCGTATCAAATCGACCCAGGAGAGGGCGTCTTCTACGGTCCCAAGATCGACATCAAGATCAAGGACGCCCTCGGACGATCCTGGCAATGCTCGACAATTCAGATCGACTTCAACAACCCCGAGCGGTTCCAGCTTTCCTACATCGGGGAGGACGGAAAAGCGCGCCAACCCATTATGATTCATCGAGCGTTAATGGGATCGATCGAGCGGTTTTTCGGAATACTCATCGAACATTATGCGGGCGCGTTTCCCACTTGGTTGGCTCCTGTCCAAGCGGTCGTCCTCTCGATCACAGACAACCAGCACGACTATGCGTCAGCGGTGACGGCTCAGCTCAAAGCCGCCGGGTTTCGAGCCGAGGCCGATTTGCGAAATGAAAAAATCGGATTCAAGATCCGAGAAGCGGAAAAATCCAAGGTTCCTTACATGTTGGTAGTGGGCGACCGAGAAGTGCAGAGCGGCTCCGTTTCGGTGCGTGGTCGTAGCGGGACCAATGCCGGCAGCATGAGCGTAACGGCGGCGATCGATCTCCTCCAGTCCGAGGTGAAGCGGGTCGTCAAGTGAAATAACCCCATGACACGAGGTGGCCTATCGTTCCCAAACTGCGAGTGAATCGTGAGATCAGAGTTCGCGAAGTTCGTGTGATCGGCCCAGAAGGTGAGCAGTTAGGTATCCTTCCGACAGCGGATGCCTTTCGACAGGCGCAGGAGAATGGGTATGACTTGGTCGAAGTGGCGCCCACTTCTCAACCACCGGTGTGCCGCATCATGGATTATGGCAAATATAAGTATGAACTGAGTAAGAAGGACCACCAAAGCCGGCGGCATCAGAAATCGACTCAGGTCAAGGAAATCAAACTACGGCCGCGCACGGACAAACACGATCTGGAGATAAAAATTCGGCAGATCATGGGGTTTTTGGCGGAGGGCAACAAGACGAAGGTCACGCTGACATTCAGAGGCCGCGAGATGGCGAATCAAGAGATGGGACGGAGCGTCATGGCGTCGGTCATCGAGCACTTGGCCGACTCTGGAACCGTGGAATATGCTCCTCGGATGGAGGGCCGGAGCCTGATTATGATCGTGGCGCCCAAGAGCTGAGTATATGTGCAAGCCGGACTAGAGGAGAAGGAACGACCTATGAAGATCAAGACTCACAAAGGAGCCAGTAAACGATTCGGCAAGACCGGCACCGGCAAACTGACTCGGCGGAAGGCGGGCAGGCGTCATTTATTGACGAGCAAGCGTCGGGATCGAAAACGACGGCTGAAAGGCGCTCCGCTGGTCGATCGGACGACCACGTTATCCATCGGCCGATTGCTTCCCTATTCATGACGGACATGCGTGTACTCGTGATTTCGAAAAGGAGAGATGGATTATGCCTCGCGTAAAAGGTGGTCCAAAGACCCGACAGCGAAGAAAGAAGCGGCTGAAATTAGCCAAAGGACAATATGGAGCGAAAAGTCGTTTATTTCGCTCCGCGACCGAATCCGTGGATAAAGGTCAGACCTACGCGTATGTCGGGAGAAAGAAACGCAAACGCGATTTCCGCAAGCTATGGATCACTCGGATCAGCGCAGCCACCCGCATGCAAGGCCTGACATACAGCCGATTCATGGATGCGCTCAAGAAGGCCAACATCTTGCTGGACCGGAAAGTGCTTTCCGATATGGCGATCAAAGATGCAGTCGGCTTCGAAAAGTTGATCGGCATCGCCAAACAACGGCTCGCTCCGGCGGCAAGCTGACGACTGTTTCCTGAACGTCGTTCAATAGGGCGCGCCGCTTCGAGTGGCTTACCTGATTTGAGAGAGATCAAGCTCGAAGATCACTGCTGGGTTACCCACCTGCCAGTTTTCCAACACTTCCGGATGGAGTTCTCCGACTATTCCCAGGTGCTGCCCGCCTGACGCAATGCGCCCGGCGCGACCGTCCAAGAAAGAAGGATGGCGCAAAGGCTCCAACGTATAGGCGCAGTCGATATAAAACAGGAGCCAATCCAGACAGGAATGGATTTCAGAAAAATTGGCGCCGGCATGGGCGATCAAGGCGCCCAGAATGAGAAAGGTGCGAGCACCCACCGCCTGAGTCTCATCCGGCGTCACAACTCCCCCAACCTCAAACAGTCGATGAGGATAGAACGCGCGGCTGGACGCGGCTTCTACCCGCAGGAGCGAGGGAGTCATCCACTGCCTCAGGCAGGTGAAGCTCTGCGACATGATGTTATCGACTTCGACAAGCCGGTCCCATTCGCTACCGGGTAACCGCATTTTTCCGCAGAGGTCTTGGCGAGAGCCCATGATGTTCGAGATGACTTCCTGAAACCCCATCCCGATCATCAGATCGCGAACTCGGTCGGAGACTTCTTCCGCACGGGACAAGGCTCCGACGGTGAACTGCGACGGCATCACCGGGGCGAACTCCCCATACCCTCGACTAATGGCGACATCTTCCACGACATCCACGGCATGCAGGAGGTCATTCCGATAAGGAGGCAGCTTCACGGAGACCTCCTCTCGAGACGGGGCGACTTCATAGCCATAGGCGCGTAACGCCGCTCCGATGTCCTCAGCTCCCATGGGCTGCCCGAGCGCCGTTTGAATTGTGCTTACAGGGATGCTCCGCGATTCTCCAAAATCCATCGGCGTGCACAAGGTAGCCCCAAGCTCGGTCTTGTAGGGATAGAGCACTTCGACCGGTTCGATGGATGCGCCGCGATCCGCCAGATTGGCCGCCAAGATGTTGAGGGTCAGCACGACCATCCTCAAGTCGGTCCCGGTCACTTCCACAAACAAGTCTCGATCTCCGACTCGAACTTCTCCAATCTCCCGGCTGTTAATAATGGGAGGAAATGAGAGCACGCGCCCTGCCGCATCCCGGAGGAGAGGGACCCTTTCCTGACCAGCCAGGATCGTCCCATACTCCAGACCCTTGGGATGCACCATCAGAATCTCGCCCAATGTCATAGCCGTGTCCATGCCCAAGGGGGTAAAGCTGGCGTCCTCGAGCCTGACCAGATCGTATGAGACCGGAAACTGTATAGACGGTAATCGGTATAGACCGATGGAGACGGTGCGGCGTTTCCGCCCGAAGATGTCGGCGAGTTTTTCCTGGGTTTGAATGAGCTGCGCTAATCCGTCGTGCGTGACTTCATGCCCGACCGCGGCGCAAGCGGCTACATACGGACGCACGTGATCCAGCCCAGCCGAAACGGCTAATCGGCGGCTAGGTCGCTGAGCGGACGAGAAGAATGGATAAGGCGACGGACGTGCTTGTAACTTGGTCCGGATCTGACGGGCAATTCCCTCGCAACACCAGAGGTCCGGGCGATTACTGTCTTGCAACTCAATCCGCCATTCTCCCGTCTCGCTATTATGGCTTTTCAGTTCCCCCTTCACCAGCGTGAGCCAGGTCTCCAGTTGTTCCTGCTGGACCTCGGGTTTGACCTGTCCCACCTCGCCCAGCAGTTGTTGGAAGTCGTCTCGTTGAATGGAAATGGTTGGCATAAGCTTTCGCAGTTATGAGTTCTGAGTGTTGAGTTCTGAGTTCACGAAGGCGCTCGTCATGCAATCGACATCATACCTGAGCGCTCAAATTCAAAACTGAGAACGTTCAGTCACAAGCGACCTCTGGTGGCTCGAATCAGGTCGAGGTCGGCGCTGAACAGATCACGAATGTCGTGGATGCCGAGCGCGACCATGGCCATCCGGTCCAGTCCCAATCCCCAAGCGATGACCGGAACCATGACCCCAAGCGGCAAGGTCACTTCTGGGCGAAAGAGGCCGGCTCCGCCCAGTTCCATCCAGCCCAGGCGGGGATGACGGACGTGCAGTTCAACGGAAGGCTCCGTGAATGGAAAATAAGCCGGAAGGAATTTGCTTTCCTTCGCCTGCGCGACCTCCCTTGCAAAGAGATTCAGCAAACCGAGTAAGGTGCGAAAGTTGATATCTTCCCCCAGCACGATCCCTTCGACCTGAAAGAAATCAGTGGCATGCGTGGCGTCCACCTGATCGTAACGAAAACAACGGGCGATCGAAAAATATTTACCCGGAACGGAAGGACCGGCAGCGAGGGTTCGGGCCGACACGGCTGTGCCTTGGCTTCGCAAGACCAGCCGACGCGCCCGTTCCTTATCGAACACATATCCCCACCCTGTCGAGCCGGTGTTCCCTCCGTGTTGATGCGTTTCGGCCACGCGAGTCAAGAATGGCTCATCGATGGTTGTGGCGTGAGTCGGTTCTTTCACGAAATAGACGTCATGAATGTCCCGCGCCGGATGAAACTGAGGCATGAATAGGGCGTCCATGTTCCAAAACTCGGTTTCAACCAAGGATCCTCCCATCTCCTGGAAACCCATGCTCACCAGCTTGTGCTTCACGAGGTCGAGAAACTCTCGATAAGGATGGCGCTTGCCGGCGGCAATGCGAGGCGCGCGCAGATTGATCGTGTATTTGCGGAATCGTTTAGAACGCCACGCGCCGTCTTTTAGGAGCTCCGGCGTGAGTTGCGATACCTCCTCATCGAGCCCTTCCTTGGTCAGCAGCCCTACAATCTGCTCTCCACTGGGTGACAAGCTGAACGATCGCGTCACGCGATCATCTATCCGAAACGGCTCTCGGGCGTTGCCGCGTCTCAC
>JBQTHT010000010.1:0-16842 GCA_052389595.1 Nitrospiraceae bacterium | reverse complement strand
GAAGCTAGGAGGAGAACCGAGACTTGGGTCTCTAAGACCTTTCCATTCCTATCGTATCGTTCGAAGGCTCCGGGCTGAGCGTTGAGACGTAGTCCTGCAATCGCCGCTGGTCTTCCCGCGGCATGGTCATGAATTCCAGGCCGACTTCCTGTCCGTTGACCCATCGTACCGGCGCCAGCTCCACTTTAATCGGCGTCTGTAGGCTGATGAGGTAGAGTTGAAGCGTCAGGTATTCGCCCTTTTGGATTCTCGCCGTGCTCCGGATCGCGCATCCCCCAAGCGACAGATTGTAGACCGTGCCCTCTCCCTGGACCTTATCACTGGAGAAACAAATCGGACAATCCACGGGGAAGCGGTCATGTTTTCGGTCCTGCTCCATCTACGATTCCCTCGGCTTCAGTGTCCGATCCAGATCCCGCGCCTTAGGTTCATCTTCAACGACAAACATCCCGTCCATGTACCCATCCCCCTCAGATGCCGGCTCTTACCATATGACCACTAATCTACTGCCTTGAAACGCTTCCGCCTAGCATTATTAGTTTTTGCTAAAGCCAAATTGAACAGCACAGGCAGGCCATGACTATTCGAACTGCCTAGCCGCGTGACTCCGTGGAGAATACGGTGTTTACGTGATCGGTGATGAGTGATTCGAAGCCATGCCCATGTAACGCAGGAACAATGGGCGGGTCAGCGCAGAAACTGTGCGGCGATTTCTGCAGGTTTGTAGACACCCCGCTCTGTGATAATGCCGGTGATATACTCCGCCGGCGTGATGTCGAAAGCGGGATTGAACACCGTCACGCCGGCCGGCGCGATGGGATGGCTGCCGTGAATCGCCGTGACCTCCAGAGGATTCCGCTGCTCGATGGGAATCCGGTCGCCCGAAGGTGTCGCCAGGTCAATCGTCGAGTACGGAGCCGCCACATAAAACGGAATGCCGTGGGCTTTGGCGAGGACTGCCACGGAATAGGTCCCGATCTTGTTGGCCACGTCTCCGTTTGCCGCGATGCGGTCGGCGCCGACGACACAGAGATGAATCAATCCTTGTTTCATCAAGGCGCCGGCCATGTTATCGGTAATGAGGGTCACGGGAATCTTGTCCTGCATCAGTTCCCATGCCGTCAACCGTGCCCCTTGCAAGACCGGTCTGGTTTCCCCGGCCACGACGCGAATCTTTTTCCCTTGCTCCCATGCAGCGCGAACCACGCCGAGCGCGGTGCCGTACCCGGCTGTGGCTAAGGCGCCCGCGTTACAATGGGTGAGAATCGTCTGCCCATCTTTCACCAGCGTCGCTCCATGCCGTCCCATCGTCTTGTTCATGGCGATGTCTTCATCCAGGATGCGCTGGCTTTCTTCGATGAGGGCTCGCTTCATATCGGGAACAGGCCGCCCTCGTAGCTCCGCCACTTTCTTCGTCATGCGCTCGATGGCCCAAAAAAGATTCACCGCAGTGGGGCGCGTTGCCGCAAGATGGTCGCCGATCTCTGCCACCATTTTTGCAAATCGGTCGTAGTCCGTCGTTTCCACGGTTTGCGCGCCCAGTGCCACACCCATCGCAGCCGTCACTCCAATCGCCGGCGCGCCGCGTACTTTCAATTCTCGGATGGCCGTCGCGACTGACTGATAGTCGCGACAATCCAAGAACTCGACATGCTCCGGCAACCGGCTCTGGTCCAGAAGTCGGATCGCCCCGTCTTTCCATTCGACTGTAGGTACCATAGGTTAGCCCTTTTAACCGGAATTGATTGGGTTTGACAAGTCAGGGCAGGATGTTCAAAAAGTTCGCCAACAAGGCCGCAATGAGCGAACGCGCGAGGCGGACCGTTAGTGGTACGTTGAGCGCTTGAGCGATGCGAGAACGAAATTGGCGGGCTTTTTCAACATCGTGCTACCCGCGGCGGGCGCTGAGTTCCAAGATCGTCACCATCGTGACGATCAGACAGGCCTGGACTAGAAGGAAAATCGCTTCGGTCGTTCCAGCTTGACGCAGCGCAAGGGCGGCCAATCCGAGGCAAATGGTCAACACGAAGATCATCGCCACGCTGGCCTGTCGGCTACCCAACGCGCGCTCCAGCCGGTGATGGAGATGATCCTTGCCCACATAATCGAGCCAATCTTTGACACACCGGACCTTTCCGGTTGCGATCCGCTCGACCGTGATGTGAATCATGTCGTAAATCAACACGCCAAAAATCAGCAACGGGTTGCTGAAGGAGACGATGGGATTGTTGTCCGCCCAGTTGCCTTGCACCGCGAGGCAGGCCAGCGTGAATCCCAGAAAAGTCGAGCCGCCGTCACCGAGAAAGATCAGGGCCGGCTTGTTCATCCGAAAGTTATAAGGGAAAAATCCAAGGGTCGCCCCGATGATGGCCATCGCCAACCAGCCCAACCCCGGCTGCTGCGTCTCGAAGGCCACGACGCCCATGAATCCAGCCATGAGAATGGCCAGGCCTGTGGCCAGACCGTCCATCCCGTCAAAAAAGTTGAACGCATTGGTGATCCCCACCACCCAAAATAGCGTGAGGAGCACGTTCGCCGTATCGCCGATTGGGCCGGTGGGGAACAGGGTCAGCACCTTGCCGGTAAGGATTACGATTCCCGTGGCGGCGATCTGCGCCATCAATCGAGTTCCGGTCGGCAACTCCCGCAGGTCGTCGAGGATGCCGACCACGAGCAAGAGAGACGCGGCAACCAGGATACCGACCATCCACTCAGGCAGGATCGAGTTCATCAACACTGAGCCGACAAATCCGAAATAGACCGCCAGCCCTCCGAGACCTGGAGTCGGGACAACGTGAATCTTTCTTTCTGAAGGCCGGTCGACCACTCCCCAGGAATGGCTCAGGTGGATCATCACCGGCGTCAATGCTCCGGCGCCGAGGAAGGCGAACACGAGAATATAGAGCCATCGATGCCCTTCACTTACAAACAGATCACGCGCCCAGGGAATCGCGAGCGCGAGAACGCCCAACATGGCTCCCAATGCCACGGGCATCCCCCAACGCCATCCGCAAGGAAATACTTGTGTGAGGGTGTCTCGTTCAAGCGCTTTCACTTCAGCTCCTCATTCAGAACGTGGATCACACGCGCCACCTCGTCGTCCGTCATCGCCGGATAGATCGGAATCGACAACGCCCGTTGATCGGCTGCATCACTGGCCGGACAACCTCCGGATTCGAGATAGCGATGCAAAGGACGGAACACGGGCTTGCGGCATTGAATACCCTGACGCTCGAGCCGTGAGTACATCATGCCGACGGTGGGTCCCGATTCAGGAAGCTGCACCACATACCGGTAATACACGTGCGTCCTCCCCGGCGGCACGACCGGAATAGCGACGTCTTTTTCGGCAAGCGCCCGGTTGTACTCGGCCGCGATCCATGCCCGGCGTTCCAGAAACGCCGACAGATGCCGCAATTGCGACAACCCTACCGCTGCGTGCAGGTCGCTCATTTTGTGATTCGAAGCGGCATGGTTGAGCGACGGCGTTTCATCGTATTGTCGGAGCAATCGGACTCTCTCCAGAATGGATGGATCATTCGACAACACCATCCCACCTTCACCGGCGCACAGGAGTTTGGTCGCATAGAAGGAACATACGGTCACCCTACCCACGGTTCCCACCGGCCGGCTGCGTTCTGTTGCGCCTAACGTCTGCGCACAGTCCTCAATCAGCGGAACATCCACCGCCTGCAAGCGGGTGAGGTCGGCCGGCAATCCGAAGAGATGCGGCGCAATCACCGCACGCGTCCGCCCCGTCATTGCTTTTTGCACAGCTTCAGGATCGATGTTGTAACTACCGGGCTCGATGTCGACAATCCGTGGTTTGGCTCCGACCCGAGTCACCGCAAGCCATGGGGCAGGACACACATAACTCGGTACAATCACTTCATCACCCGAGGACACTCCAAGCGCCAGCAACGCTAATTCCAATGCGACGGTTCCCGAGTTGACCGCGACTCCGCCGGTAATCCCGATGTACGCCGCCACAGTGCGCTGAAACTGCTCCACGTGAGTCCCTTGCGCAAGCTGACCGGTTCGTAGGACTTCCGTCACCGCATCGAGTTCTTCGCGTCCAAGCAATGGACGGTTATGCGGAATGCAGGTCGTAACCACGTTCATGCCTCGATATTGATGAAGAGCCGCAAAGGGAGAAATCCTTCGGCGTTTTTCACGCGGCCCTGAATGCCGCGAAAATGGGAGGAAGACCGGATAATATCGATGATGCTCAACCCTTCGATATTTGTTTTTCGAACCTGAGACGCGTGCGCGCGAATGGATTCCACCTTTTCCTCCAAAACCATGTCGATATCGACGAAGACCGTCGGCGAAAAATTCTGAGTGGTCGGTCCTTCATAAAATAAGACGTTCTTCGTATAGCGGGTCGCCGTGATCGTGCTTTCCGCCAAATGGCGATGGTCCTGATGCGTATCATCATGGTAATGGACGAAGATGAAGTGCGGGTTCACCTCTTTCACCACCCGCTCGATTTTCTGAATTAGTTCCCGCCCCGCCGGCACTTGTGTATCGGGATAGCCGCCCCAATAGATTTTCTCCGCGTGCAGACGCCTGGCGGCCTGCTGTTGTTCTCGCTTCCGTACCCCGTTGGTCGCCCCCTGCTCGCCTTGCGTCATCACCATCAGCAACACACGATGCCCGTTTTGCGCATATTTGATCAATGTACCTCCGCAGCCGGCCTCGATATCATCAGGATGCGCCCCGATCGCTAAAATTCGCATGGGATCACGTCCAATAGCCGGCATACGTCTTTCCTTCCTTTCCGCTACTTCGCGTCCTATCAGACGAGTCCGCATGGTCAAACCACCACACGCTGAAGTTGTCCGACTCGCGCATCCCGTAACCGAGCCAGAGATTCCGGGCCGCAACAGAACAGGAGATCGATCGCCGACATCCCCGGTTCAAATGGTTCATAGCATTGCCGATATGCCGGATGGTGGAATTTCTGTATCTCCAGTTCAATGCCCGAAGGTTTGAAGCGTTCTTTGGCTATGTAGTGCTCAGCGCCGGCCCCGCAGAGATATTGCGTGGCGCCGGATGCCATACAAATATCCACGAGACGATCAGTGGGTTCCTCCCGTACCGGCCATTCCGACGCCAATCGCATCGGGGTCGCGATGCCGAATGAATCCAGCAGCCACTGCACCACGGCCACATTCAAATCGATCAATCGATCCCAGGGTTGCTCGTACAGCCCGCGCAGCGCTCCGATGTACTGCCGGCTGTAAGGCGCGCGGCTGTAGTGGATCTCCAATGAACGCAGATGTTGTTGGCGCCAGTTCACCGTCGAATTGATGCGCACCTCGTCCATGCGCTGGCCGAACCGATGGAGAACCGGGACGGTCATCCATTGGCAGCCGGTCGCCGATCTGATGCGGTTGCGATTTTGCCATTCATTCTTTTTGAATTGCACGGTGTCCAACGCCACAAACAGGTCCGCCTGGTCGATCTTGTCCAGGTACCCCAGCCAGGGTAGGAAATGCGGTTGGTGAATGGTTACCCGCATGATCAATGCAGTGATTCGTGATTAAGTGATTGGTGATTAAAACTCGTGAGGAATGTACGCCCGTTGTCCCAATCACCAATCACTTCTATTTCTGAATCGGACAGACAAAAATCGGATTGCGCAGCAGTTCCCCGCTTCCCGTCACCTCCACTCGATAGTCCGTCCATTCGTTGAATGGTCTTCTGCCCGTGATAGCCGACGACAAGATTCTTTTGCGAATCATGCATGGTTAAATTGCCGTCCCACAGCGATCCACTCCAAAGTAGTGCGGCGCAACTTCAATCCCCAATATGACCTTAGGATGTCTGGCTTGCGCTCAGAACTGCATTCACTCCCAACCACTCGGCTCGCTCGGCAACGGCCTCGACGGTTGGACTTCCGGTGCTGGCCGTACTATGGACATGCAGAGCCGCCACGATCGGCTTCAGCGCGACTTCCCCGGCTTTGACAGCGGAAGCCCCGTACAGATAAGCGCGAGAACGGTTACCATCGGTGACTAGACGTCTCATGGTCGCACTGCCTTTCCCTTCAGCGCCTCGTCGTACAATCCTTCGATGACCTGCACCATGGCTCCCACTCCAAACCGTGGCCCAATCGCCTGGCTTGCCGCTATTCCCACTTCCCGCGCCCATTCCGGATGATCGAGATATCGGCGCAACGCGTCTCCTAAAGCCTGCGCATCTCCCGGCGGCACGAGCAGGCCTGTCCGTTCCTGTTCGATGAGAGCTGGGATTCCGCCCACGTGCGTCGCAATGACCGGCAGACCGGCCGCCATCGCCTCAATCAGGGCACGTCCCATCCCTTCGTTCAAAGACGAAAGTACAAAGCAGTCCATCCCGGCGAGGCAGGCGTCGACATCGGTCCGCTCTCCCAGGAACTGCACTGAATCCGTCATCCTCAACTCTTTCGCCAATGCGGACAATTCGTCGAGCAGATCGCCGCTGCCCACAATGACGAGGTGAAGTTTCGGAAACACCGGCTTCAGTTGGGCGACAGCTTGGATAAGAAAACGGTGCCCTTTGATGGGCGTCAGCCAACCAACCGACCCGACTATCACGGCATCGGAAGGACAGCGAAAATAGGACGGCCGCTCCCCCCTTCGATCTCGCACCTGACGAAACCTGTCAAGATCAATCCCACTATACGCAACGGCAAACCGCTCGGATCGACCGACTCGGCGTTCCAGATGATCCGATCGTTCCGCCTCGGTCAGTCCGATCATCCAGGTTGTGACTTTCGCCAGAACCTGTTCCATTAGGAGAAAGATGCGGGTTGTGACGGGACCGAAATGCCCATAGAAGACATGACCGTGCGGCGTATGGATGACAGCGGGTACGCGGGTCATCCATGCAGCTACCCGTCCCAATGCGCCGGCTTTTGAGGTGTGGGTATGGACAATGCTGGGACGTTCCCGACGAAAGACCTGGATCAAACTCCACAGTGTGCGCAGATCCTTCGACGGATTGACCTCTCGCGTGAGCGTCGGGATCAGCTGCCACCGGATCTGTTCCTTATCCAGCCGTCGGCAATTCTCTTCCGTTGCCGCCATCCCGCCTTGAGCGTCCCACCGACCCGGTACCCCGGCGACGACGATCGGTTCATATTTCGTTCGATCCTGCCCGATGGCTGTCGACATGGTATTGAGTGCCGACCCTCCATGATCGAGGCGCGTGATCACATGAATGATGCGATGAGGCTGCATCGTCACGCCACGTCACGCTGATAGGCTGGAGGACAGACTTCCTGGATGATCCGCTCCAACCCTTCGCCGTGCTTTCGCCAGTTGTAGAGCTGTTCGACGATCAGACGACCCTTCCGGGAGAGTCGTTCTTGTTCGCTTGGCTGATCGCGAAATCGACCCAATACACGACCGATCGCTTTGGCCAATGCCGGCCCATCACTCCCTTCCGCAATCAACATCGAATCGACCCGGCTCAGCACTTCGGGCAATGCCGCCACAGGGGTTCCCAGGACAGGCGTACCACAGGCTAACGATTCGACCGTGACGAGCCCGAACCCTTCAAGCTGCAGAGTGGGCATCACCACTAAGTCGGCAGCCTGATAGTAGGTCATCAACTTGTCCTCGGGAACGAAGCCGATCAGCTTCACCACCTCCTGAAGATTCAGTCGGAGAATTTGCGCTTCGAGCTTCCGGCGCAGGGCGCCTTCTCCTCCAATCACCACCCAGAGAGGATGATTGTGCTCGCGCAGCAATGCCGCCGCGTCGATCAAATTTTCGAGTCCCATTCTTGGAACCAAATTCCTTACCGTAAAGAGAATGGGACTATGCACAGGAAGCTCAAGGCGATGACGAACATCTTCTCGATTGAGAGGCGGCTTAAATTGCTGAAGATCGGCAGCGCCGGGAACCAAACGAACCTTGGAATCCGGAATGTGGTGGACGGCCACGACCCTCTTCCACATAAAATCGCTGAGTACCACGACCCGGTCGCAGCGACGCATGACCAGTCGCTCGATCCACAGGCGCGCCTTTGCATTCAACTCGCGCCGGACCCGTGCGGCTTTCGTATTCGCCGCCGCCGTGCGCGTCAAATATTCCTCGTGGGCTAATGAGAGACACATGTAGATCCAGGCCTGCGCCTGAGACGCTCGTCGGATGATCGGCCCAAACCCTGATAGGGCTTGGTGGATCACGCCGACATTTTGATGGCTTCCACCTCGTACCTCATCGAATACATGAATAGCGTTCTGCGTCGAAGATCTGACAAAATCCAGCTCATGCCGTCGCGAAACCTGATAGCGATGTTCGACAATATCTCGTACCGGAACGCGTGGCCTGATGTCCCTCTCCGGCGCCCGGCTGACTAGAGCCACGCGGTGACCACGGTCGCGGAACTCCAAGGCTTGCTGGCGGAGGACTCGTTCCGCCCCTCCGATAACTTGATCCGCCGATACGTCCGAGAAGAAAATAATATTCACGTTCGTCTCACGTCGTTATTCCAATAACCATCGCGTTCAACGATCCTGAACTAGATCGCGGTCTTTTTTCTGCTCTATCTGTTTACCCCGTTGAACATCAAACGGGTAATATCCCTTGCCCTCATGTCGATAAAACGACTTGATCAGCAGGCTGACCCCCAACACCATCAGGGCGGTGAGCAATGCCAGGAGTGCAACCAACTCCCCGAACTTCAACCGCGCGCGCCACCGCCTCCCGGACATCAGCCACACCTCACTTTTTTTGTCGCCGTCACTTCGAGGGAAGGCCCCCACCCCATGTGGTGAAGACCGCATCCAACCGACATTCGATAGGCCAGCCGGTCGAGTCGCTTCAGCAGCGGCCTGATCCTCCAACGCGCAGGATCATCCCGCCTCCCATACGCATCGCCCTGACTGGGAGGGGCAGTCTGAATCATCACCTGGTCGAATCCGGCACGAGGCACATGATGCCGCAACGCTCGCCGACCGAATCCATACAGGTGCATGATGGTGACATCCTCACATCCTCCCAGCGCGAGCAGGCGGGCGAGCTTCAAGTGCAATGGCCCGTTGGGTACCCGAACGTAAAGCCACCCACCCTGACGCAAGACACGCCATGCTTCCCGCAGCGCCGCAAAGGGCGAAGGAAGATGATCCAACACATTCAAGAAAATGACGGCATCGACGGATTCGTCCGTCAACCGGCAAGGCGGCCATGCACATTCATACGCCTCATGCCCTTCCGCCCGTGCTCGGGCGACGGCGGACCCCGACGGGTCAAAGCCAATGCCATACCATCCACGTTCCCGGCATTGTGTCAGGAAGGCGCCCATGCCACACCCGACATCCACGACTGTCCCCGTCCGTGGGGAAGCCTGTTGAAGTCGATTCAGCACGTGATGATACAGATTGTATCTGGCCGTTCCTCGTTGCTCTCCTTCGTAGCAAGTCCAATAGTCCCGCTGATACCACCTGAGCAACTCCTCGGCTGCGGGCCTAGGATCTTTAGTCAGCAGTCCGCAACGCCGGCATTGTTTCACTCCACGCCCCGCGTCGATCATGACCTCCGGCGCCGCGCATTCATCACAAGGGCATCGCTCCAACGTTTCTGTTTTAGGCTGCGCGATGATGAGACACCTCGCTCACCTGGTGAAGCAACGACAAGACTTGGCCGGCGGTTCGTTCGGACGAAAATGCGCTCGCTCGCTCCAAGCCACGATGCGTCAGCTCTGTTCGTTCCTCCGGATCAGAAAGTATGCGCTCAATGGCCGAGGCTATTGCATCGATATCGGTCGGCTCGCACAATCGAGCCGCTGTTCCAACCACTTCTGGAACGGCGGCTCGGTTGGATGCCACAACCGGAGCTCCGCAGGCCATCGCTTCGAGGGCCGGAAGCCCAAACCCCTCCTCAAGCGACGGCAACACAAAGACCGCACTGCCGCCATAGAGCATCGGCAAATCCCGATCGGCGATCAGTCCAGGAAACATGACACGGTCGGCCACACCCATCGTTCTGGCCAACCGCTCTAAGCCGGCACGCTGGTCTCTGTCATCGCCCGCAAGCACTAATTGATGGGAGCGGCGCAGGGAGACCGGCAGTCGGCTGTAGGCTTCAATGAGAGCCGGCACATTCTTGTGAGGCTGAAAGTTGCCGACGTAAAAGATGTACGGATGCGAGATGTGATATCGCCGGAGAACAGACCGTTCGACAGGAACGGGTCTAAATTCAGCTCCGAGAGAAACGGGGATCACGCGTACTTTCGCAGGTTCGATGCTCAATCGATCCACAATGGATCGCTTCGAATACTCCGAATCCGCGATGATCGCATCGGCCCGGCGCGCATAGAGTTGCGCCAAGCCGGTCATCGCGGCATCATAGCACGGCCGATTGCGCCCTAAGTAACCGATGAAAAATAAATCGTGGATGGTCAGCACCACCGGGCAGGGAGACCAGAGCGGACCTTTGTAGTAGGGCGACAAAAACACCGACACGTGGTCCCGGCGAAGGGACCGCGGCAGGCTCACCTGGTCCCACCATTGGGTCCACCGCTGATCGATCGGACGAGTCGTCACGCCGGGGATCGATTCGTTCAGATTGGTGCGCCCATCTCCATAGACCAGACAGTCCCAGCCCTGTCCCGATGCCGCTCGCAACACCTCAATGAGATAGCGACCGATACCGGTTCGTCGCCCTGCGGCCAATTCGCGCCCGTCCACACCCAGTTTCATCTCTTCGCTCCTGCGCGTAATTCGTCGGCGCCCGGCTTGCGGGCGATAAGTTGAAGGCCTATCCCCCAGTTCAGTCCCGTCAATCGAAACCAGCCGTAGGCGATGGCATTCACCGCACGTTTGCTCCAAACCGCTGCCGCTCCTCGGTCGAATTCCACCCGCACGTCGGTAAAACCGGCAGCCGTCACGAATCGCGAGAGCGTCGCTGCCGAAAAGTGATAGAGATGCAGTTCCCGCTCATCAGGTTCGAACAGTGTCGGCCTTCGCCCGCGAGCCATCAGATAGGCGGCCTGGAACACATAATCGTGGAGATTCGGAGTCGCGAGCACGAGCCACCCGTTCGGGCACAGGACACGATACATTTCCTCGATGACCCGACGAGGATTGGAGACATGCTCGATGACATGCCAACTCGTGACGAGGTCAACCGATTCGCTGAGGAGTTGGGCTTCCCAAATTTCCCCATGCCGAACATTCAGATCGTCGGCTGCTTCCACTGCGAAGGCCGAGAGTTCCGTCCCGGCGATTTTCCATCCGCTTTCCTGGGCGGCGCGTAGAAACGTTCCTTCCCCACACCCCACGTCGAGCAGACGGCCACGTTGAGGACATAAGCGGTCGATGATCTCCACGCGCCGGCGCCACATTTTCCTTCGCGCGTTACTCTGCGCCTGCCAGGGTTTATAGTAGGCGTCGTCATAGGCCTGTTGGATGACCAGGCGCGACGGGATCGGAGTCACAAACACAAGATCGCAGGCACAGCGAACAACGGCGGTCCCCGCCATCCGCTCGAGAACTTCCCATGTGGTCCCGTTACAGGCATTACACGTATGCATGCGCGGCGCTGAGTGCTCCATAGAGTTGTTCGACAGCTCGTGCATGTTGGGAGAGGCTGAACTCTTTTTCCACAAGCCGGCGACCGGCCCTGCCGAACTGCTCGCCCCGATCGGGATCTTTCAACAGATCGATCACGGCGTCGGCCATTGCGCGCGGGTGAGCCGGCGGCACCAGTAAGCCTGTTTCATCCTGTCGGACGATCTCCGGAACTCCGCCGGCGTGAGTCGCCACGACAGCTTTCTCCATTGCCATCGCTTCGATCAATACCCGTCCGAAATGTTCTTCGAGCGATGGGAGCACAAAGAGATCGCCTGTTGCCAAGATGTCGCGTATGTCCTCCACCCAACCGGTGAAATGCATGTGATCGTTCAAACCTTCCGTCCGGCATCGCTCTTCCAGTGTGCGTCGAAGCTCACCCTCTCCGACCAAAATCCAATGCGTCTCGGGCATGACTTGTCGGACGAGGGCCGCGGCCTCCAAGAGATGCCCATAGCCTTTATACGCCACAAAGCGCCCCACGCTCACGACCACAGGAGCACTGTCCGACAGTCCCAGCACCTTTCTGATTCTTGTCGATAGAGGACGAGGAGTGAAGTGATCCGGATCGACTCCGTTATAGATACAGCGCACTTTCGTTGATCGAGTCCAATCAAAGCGTCGACCTACTGCGTGAGAATTCACGATCACACCGCTGCTCAGCGCATAGAGCAGCCGATCGAGGGCGCCGTCCGAATCGGCGACGCGGACGTGCCAGATAACCGGACATCCTGCCAGCCGTCCGGCCAAACCCGCATAGCACATCGCTCGCGAACCGTTTGCATGCATGACGACGCTACCCGTCTGCTTGATGAGTCGGCGGAATGCGCCGATGCTGCGAGCCGAAGAAAGGCCTGGACCGCGCAGACTTGGCATCGGCAGCACAGTCGTCGTGATATTGATGGCGCGACACCGCTCGGCCACGGCTCCCTCAGCCGGGACGACGACATGCGGCGCCCAATGCGATCGATCCAGCGCGGCGACCATTCCCAGAAGACTGATCTCGCCGCCTCCGACAATATCTCCGTGGTTTGAGACCACCAGCACTGACTTGGCTGTCCGCATCATGCCTTTCCGGCCAGGCAATATTTCCATCGACCCACTTCCGCTCCAAAATCCATCGTCAACTTGACCAGGGGTACGAGCCACCAGGCACGCCTATGCATGGGAAACTGCCGCGCAAACCGGAATCGCCAGAGCATCGCTCCATAATAGAGAAGAAGTATCCCGGGCAGGAGTAGCGCCAGCAGCGGTACGACCATGATCACGGCGAGAAGCCCGACGGTCCGGACGGTCCAGGAGCTGCGCAACACATAGCGAAAGAATGCCGCCTGATCGACATGCTTCTCACGCGTCGCCATCTCACTGTATCCGCGGCGCACGAACCATCGAAAAATAGCGCCGAGGTCGTCGCGGGTTCGATGATAGACCACGGCCCGCGGCATGTAGCAACAGGGGCCTATAGCTGCGACGCGCTCTGCCACGAGCGCATCCTCTCCTCCAAAACGAGCGTCCTCGGGAAACCCTCCGACCTGTTCCAGAGCCGTGCGCCGATAGGCGCAGTTACAGGTGGAGAGATACGTGGTGGGAACCACCCGGCCATGAGCGGCCATGAGATATCGAAGCCCTCCCCCCGGAAAGCCCACAATGTTTTCAGCGTAGCCGAGCAGTCCGCAATGGCGCACCAATACTGCTCCAGCCACTCCCAGAACCTCGGGGTTTTGGCTGAACGGTTCGATCAACGCCTCAGCCCATCCCTGCTCCGCAACGCAGTCGTCATCGATGAAGAGCAGCACGTCTCCACCGGCTTCCTTGCGCGCGACGTTGCGCGCATATCCAAACCCCAGATTGCGGCGAGGAATAGGCACATAGCGCACGCCCGGCGCTGTGCGAGGCGTGTCGGTCTCTTCCACGACGACGATCTCCGCCGTCCGCCCGGTGACGCCAGATTGTCTGACAGAGGCGATGGTTCGGTTGAGGTCGCTATGGCGATCTTTCGAGCAGATGATGATCGAGACGCCGCTGCACGTGCTCGTCATAGCATTACCCCCATCCCATTTCGAACCGCCACGACATTCTGGTAGGCATAGAGCTCAAATAGTACGGGTCTGTACTCGCCCAGGGGGACAAGCCCACCGGGCAACATGCGGTGAAAGCTGTACCCCGGCAAGAGGTCCACAAAGTCTTTGAAGAACGAGCGGCTGACGATATTCATGGCATTGAATTCGAAATGGATAACATCGATGATCCCGGCTCCAAGAGCGCTCTGCAACCCTTGCAAGACCTGTCGTTCATGCCCTTCCGTGTCGATCTTGAGCAGATCCACACGTTCGATCCGCTTCTCGCGGAGAAATTTGTCCAAGACGATCATCTCGACCCGAGTAGCCACTGCCAGGTCTCGGTGCAAGGTTTCGATCACGTCTCGGTAGAGTGTCGCATGATGAGACCCGTCGTCCTGGTGATGGTCGTACAGCGTGACCGTCCCCGCCTCATCCCCACAGCCCACATTGAAGGCTGTATAGCCGGATCGTGCTGCTTCCTGTTGCAGGCGAGCGAATGAACGGGGGTGCGGCTCGAAGGCATGGAGAATGGCGCTGGGTGCCAGCGAAAGAATCCGGTTCGCATAGTTTCCGATGTGTGCCCCGACATCCAGGATGACGGGCTGAGGGCCCCAACGGGATGTGAGCATCTGTAGAAAGTATGCTTCGCCGGTGGCGCTCTCATCCCCCTGCTCGTTGTTCAGAATGCCCATACCCCGCAGGCTCACGTTGAAAAGGAGTTTGTTCAGTGGATAGAGCCTCTTCCTCGCAAAGACCTTGCGGTATGCTCGCATGAGCAAGCGAAAGAGGCGCTCGGACAGAGGACAGGTTGCCTTGCCCGCGCTGGTCACCTTCGGTTCACCCGGCTCATAGACAGAGCGCGCCATACTTGAGTGATCCCCACCAACGTCCTGCGGTCATGGAAGACGATTTCAGGAGCAACAGCGTTGCTAGAGCCGATGATTGAAGCGGCGTCGAGCGCAGACCCTGTCGCTTCAATCGTGCCGCTGCCTCCCACACCAGCCACATGACATACGACACGAGCAGCCAACCGAAAGGCCCATACCACATCGTCGAGACAAGCAGGGCCATCAACTTTTTGTCCGCCGCAGCACAATCGACCCATCCATGCAGGGGCGCCTTCTTCCAACGGAACGACAGTCCTGGAATTTCCACCCACAATCCTGCTGGACCATGACGGCGCATCAGATAGGCATGACTACGCCCAAATCCGAAAGCTTGTCGAACGATCCCGCGCAAGGTCGTACGATGATGATGCGCGACGACCGCCTCCGGCTTGTAGACAAGCGATGCCCCCTGCAGGTAGACACGCGCGCACAAGTCGAAGTCTTCTCCATAAATCGTCACCTGCTCGTCAAATCCCCCCAGCTTCTCCAGCATCTTGCGTCTGACTGCCAGGTTGGCTGTGGGATAGCCGCCCGACCACGGCGTCCATTTCTGATGTAATGCCGGCTCATTGGACAGCCGTAGTGTATAGAGCGCGCTGAAGGTTTCCTTGACCGAACTGCCTGGCCCGCTGACTACCCTCCCTGCGACCGCCCCGATATTTGACGCATCAAACGGTTGCAGCAGTCGTTCGAGCCAATCGGGCGCCGGTGCGCAATCGGCATCGGTGAACGCCACCACTTCGCCTGTGGCCGCTCTGATTCCGGCATTTCTGGCCGCCGATGCCCCGCGTCGCTTTTCCTCCACCATCCGTATGCCTGCCGAGGGATGAGTGGCGCAAAACTCTCTCATCAAGGCCGGCCCGGCATCAG
Source organism: Nitrospiraceae bacterium (assembly GCA_052389595.1). Classification (GTDB taxonomy): domain Bacteria; phylum Nitrospirota; class Nitrospiria; order Nitrospirales; family Nitrospiraceae; genus JBQTHT01. The sequence goes on along the minus strand of JBQTHT010000010.1, from coordinate 1,462 downwards.
TCGATCCATTTTCCACCAAGAGGATCTCGAACGGTCTCGGGTTGAGTTGCGCGAGCGCCGCCATGCAAACCGGCAACGTCCGTTCGGCATTGCGCACCGGAACTACGACGGACACCTTCATGCGATAGCCCTCTGGTCCAGCAAGGGGCGATAGAGTTCCTCCAGCGGCGCCAGACAACGCTTCCAGTCATATTGTTCCACAACCAGCCTTCGCGCGGCCTGTCCCAAGCGCCGGCACTCCCCCGGATCACCCAGTAGAGTCCGGATAGCCGCGACCATGTCCTCCGCCTCGTCGGCAATCATCACATCCCGTCCAGGGACCGCATCGATACCCTCAAGGCCCGTCGTTGTCGTGACGATCGGCAACCCCGCGGCCATCGCCTCTAACAATTTCGTCCTGGTGCCGGCGCCGGTCTTCAGAGGAGCGACGTAGATTCGCGCTTTATGGAGATACGGCAGCATATCGGGTACCTGTCCTGTCACAATGATGCCATCGTCGGCTGCTTGCCGAAGGCGTGGGTCCGGATCACGTCCAACGAGGTGAAGCTGCGCCGCTGGATTGGCCCGGAGAATTTGGGGAATTATCTGCGAAATCAAAACCAGCGCTGCGTCCACATTCGGCTCAAAGCTCATATCGCCTGTAAACAGCAACACCGGGTCGTGTGAAGAGCCGATCGCTTTTGGCGTGACGGCGGCGCAGTCGACGCCGTTCGGAACGACCAACAGCCGACAACCCGGACGCGCACGCTGACAGCGCCGGCGATCCTCTTCGGAAACAACCACGATGCAATACGTGTGCGGCCAACGGAACGCATCAAACAAACCAAAGCGGACCAGGCGGATGAGATTCCTGGCGCGAGTCAGCCCGCCGGACTCGTAACGCAACGAACGGATCGGTCCGGTGAGGCCATAGGCCCACGTGTCCAAAATCGCCGGAACTTGAAGATCGGAGGGAAGATAGGGAAGCATGGCCGGTTTCTCGACATGCACAGCTCCATAGCTATGTCGTCGCAACCGGCGGTGGATGGCGTTCTCCACTCCAGGGTCTTTCCAATAGGGTCCGACCTCCGTCACGCGGCTCAGTAACGATCTGGACGTGGTGGGAACACATTCGATCTCTGTGCAGTGACCCCTGAGCAAACGCACCGTGTCCTCCATGCCTTCGATCGCCGGAGTGAGGAGATCCACCTCAAACCGATCGGCGAGGAACCGCACGATATGGAGCATGCGCAAGGCTCCGCCGCCACGTCGGTCGGATGGAGGAGCCGGCGCAAGAAATAGTATCCGCATCATCCTCCCGCTTTTCTCCCCCCAGCCTTGGTCGCCGTTACCAAGGCAACCGATCGGTCAGATCCGGTCCAATCAATCGATGCCGCTTCCGCTTCGCTACTGGGGACCCACAGTCCTGCGCGACTCACGGCATACTCGATCTTGTTCACGCACAATGGTTCGAGCAAGGCCG
>JBQTHT010000009.1:0-64229 GCA_052389595.1 Nitrospiraceae bacterium | reverse complement strand
GTGCGGCTGAGTGTGAGATGAGCCATTCTCTGGTGTGTCGGGCTCAACCGTAGGAGGTTGTATGCCTCCCTTAGGCCGCACCTTTGCGAGGTTCGCGGTGCAATGCCTCGGCGACCGCCCGCGGATTTCGAGCGGCGACGCGCAAGAGCGCAAGCGCTGGACCATCTGGCGTGCGGCGTCCCTGCTCCCAGTTCCGCAACGTCGCCACACTCACGCCAATCATGAGGGCGAACTCGGTCTGTGACGCCTTGAGCTTGTCGCGAACCGATTTTACATCCGCAGGTCGAAAGGTCATAACCCGAGCCGGCTTGAGCGTGCCCCGACGAATCCGCCCGGCCTGGCGGATGCTCGTGAGCAGTTCTTGGAATGCCGCATCCTTCATGTGAATTCCTCCTGAACGAGTCGCGCGAGTGTCTTCACCTGGGCCGCTGTCAGATCACCTTGCTCGCTCTTCGCGTAGAGGTAGAGCATATAGAACGTGTGGCTCGCCGGATCCCAGTAGTAGATCAGGCGCACGCCGCCTCGCTTTCCCCGTCCTTCTGCAGACCAGCGCAGCTTCCGCACCCACCCCCGCCTGGAATGATCGGGCCTTGCTCAGGGCGGAGGACGAGAGCCAACTGGAGCGCCCGATAGGTCGCATCGTCCAAGTGCCGTCGAAACGCCGCAGTAAAGACCGGGGTTTCGACAAAGCGCATAACGGATGATACGCCAATGGCGTAGCTTTTCGCAAGGCCATGCCACGGCAATTCCATACCCAAACGATGTTCGGCGCCCTGGTTGCTCAAAGTCCCTGGAGAAACGCCTGGCGTGATGGACCGGCCGCTAGCTTTGGATCGTTGGCGGTGGAATCGGTTATGCTGATGAAAAGCGAGTTGGGGCCGACCGGGTCGGTGTACACAAAGCTGTGGGAGATGCGGTTGAGTGGGAGCTGAATCTCGTCTGTTCCAATCACCCGACTCGACGACAAAGAACCCATTTTAGGCGAACACGAGGTTAGCGGAATGATGCATCAACATGCGAACCTGGCTGCCGGGCGCTGGCAAACGTTTTCGCCGGCAGAACAATTGGCCAGTGTCGGCAATGAGGTACACGGGCCCATCGCTGGCAAGAGAAGGATCTACAACAGTGTGAGAAGGCGTTCGTCCGCGCGTTGGAACTCCTCGATATGACGATCGGGCGATCTTCGCTGGAAAGGTCGCAGGAAAGAACTCACGCGTGTGCGGGAAGTGTTGTGCGATGCAATGCTTGGCGGGAAAGAATATGGGAGTGACCTCGCAAGCCTGGATAGCTATTTCTATCCCTTTGCCGTCGCTGCACACGAGCCGGTCGCTGAAGCCACCCTTCACCTTCGGAAAAGACACGGTGTCAGACACCATCTATTCGTCAGCTCCTTGAATCCGCACCTGAGCCTCGCGCGGATCAAAGAAGGGGGTATGTCGGAGAAGCACTGGCCAAGAGTGGCGTGATGGACCGGCCATTGTCATTACGCTCGCTGGCGGTAGAGGTGGCCGTACTGATGAAGAGTGATTAAAGCCGACCGGGTCGGTCTATACGAGACTGTGGGTGCCAGCCACGGGGCTTCGCTCGAACGAAAGTGCGACAGTGCTCGGTGTCATCTGCGACGACCGCATTGCTGCTAAGTGCGGAACCCTCGCTTCCGCCCATGTCGCAGTCGCATTCCTAGCCTGCGAATCACGCTTCACGCCTGACGTTTCACGAGACGGAAGTTGGGCTAGGTTTCCCCCTCCCATCTCCGGTATAATTCGCCGATTCATACCCTTAGAGAAGGAGTGCTGCATGGCTGAAAAGGACGACAAGAAACGTGCGTTAGAGTTGGCCCTGTCCCAGATCGAGAAACAGTATGGGAAAGGTTCAGTGATGAGGCTTGGGACGACGGAGGTGCCTGCCGATGTGCCGGCGATTTCGAGCGGTTCTCTGGGACTCGATGTCGCGTTGGGGGTGGGTGGCTTTCCACGCGGGCGGGTCATTGAAATTTTTGGACCGGAGGCATCCGGCAAGACAACTCTGACGCTGCATGCGATCGCAGAAGCCCAGAAGGCTGGAGGCATTGCGGCCTTCATCGATGCCGAGCACGCATTGGATTTGACCTATGCGAAGAAACTGGGAGTCCAGGTCGATGACTTGCTCGTCTCCCAGCCGGACACCGGCGAACAGGCGCTGGAAATCGCCGAAACGCTGGTCCGAAGCGGGGCGATCGACGTCATTGTGGTGGACTCGGTCGCGGCCCTGGTGCCGAGAGCCGAAATTGAGGGCGAGATGGGCGACGCCCATATGGGTCTCCAAGCCAGGCTCATGTCGCAGGCGCTGCGCAAGCTGACGGCGGCCATTTCCAAGTCGCAGACGACCCTGATTTTCATTAACCAGATTCGAATGAAGATCGGCGTGATGTTCGGCAACCCAGAGACGACCACCGGCGGCAACGCGCTCAAGTTCTACTCGTCGGTGCGGCTGGATATCCGGCGCATCGAGTCGATCAAGGAAGGGCAGGATGTGACCGGCAGCCGCGTGCGGGTCAAGGTGGTGAAGAATAAAATGGCTCCGCCGTTCAAGCAGGCGGAGTTCGACGTGATGTTCTCGGAAGGCATCTCCAAGGCGGGCGAATTGGTCGATCTGGGAGTCGAGAAGAAGCTCGTAGAAAAGTCCGGCGCCTGGTACTCCTATAAAGGAGAGCGACTGGGCCAAGGCCGCGATGCCGTGCGGGACTTTCTCAAGAGCAATCACGTTCTAGCGAAAGAAATTGAGAGTCGGTTGCGCGACCTTGCCGCTCTGCCGGGCAAGACAGCTGAGAAGCGACCCGACGTCAAAGAAGAGAAGCGTGTCGATGGGCGCGGAGAGGATAAGCGGGCTCACGCAGGGCGCGCGACTTCTTGATCAAACAACAGCGGACCAAAGAGTTCGATGTGGCGCAGGTCGCGCTCAAGTATCTGGCGGGACGGGATCGGACCAGCGCGCAAATTGCGCAATATTTGGGACGAAAGGGAGCGTCAGCCGGTCACATCCAGTCGGCTCTGCGGCGGCTCTCGAAACTCGGCTATATCAATGACAGGGCTTATGCATTGCGATGGGCTGAATCCCGCCTGGCTCGAAAGCCGGTGGGGCGCGAGCGACTGAAGGCCGACCTGTTGTCCCGTGGGCTGGCCGATGACATTGTCGAGTATGCGTTGGGGAAAATGTATCACTTACAGCGGGAAGCGGATCTGGCCGGCCAGGTGGTCAGGGCTAGGTCTGGGGGGGGTGAGGATCAAAAGACCGCTGGGCGTATCGCGAGGTTTCTGAAGCAACGGGGGTTCGACGAGGAAACGATCCAAACGGTGATGCAGGCACGCGGGGATCAGGAGCAGAACACGTCATGAAGCAGGCGGGGCAGGAACTCCGGCAAGCCTTTCTTCGATATTTTGAACAGCATGGCCATCGCGCTGTGCCGAGTTCGTCGCTGATTCCACAAGCGGATCCCACGCTTCTGTTCACGAATGCCGGGATGAATCAATTCAAGCCGGTCTTTCTGGGCGAGGAGAGCCGTCCCTACAACCGTGCCGTCACAGTGCAAAAGTGTGTGCGTGCCGGTGGGAAACACAATGATTTAGAGAATGTCGGCTACACTCGACGCCACCACACGTTTTTCGAAATGTTGGGGAATTTCTCCTTCGGCGATTACTTCAAGCTGGAGGCGATCCATTTCGGGTGGCAATTTCTGACTGAGGTGGTGGGGTTGTCACGTGAGCGACTCTGGGTCACCATCTTTCGAGAAGACGACGAAGCGGACGCTCTCTGGCGGAAGATCGGCGTTTCGCCGGCTCGCATCATGCGATGCGGTGAAAAAGACAATTTCTGGCAAATGGCCGACACCGGCCCATGCGGCCCTTGCTCGGAAATTCATTACGACCAGGGCCCGTCTGTGCCGGGAGATGAAGCGCCCAATGGGGAAGGGGATCGAGTCATCGAGATTTGGAACCTCGTCTTTATGCAATTCAATCGGGACACGTCCGGGCGGCTCCATCCGCTTCCCAAACCCAGCATCGATACCGGAATGGGTCTGGAGCGGTTAGCGGCAGTGGCGCAAGGGGTCTATAGCAACTACGATAGCGATCTCTTCCAACCCATTCTGACCGCGATCGCCAAGCGAACGGGCCACACGTATGGCGCAGAACCCGTCGGCGATCGATCCATGCGTGTGATCGCGGATCATCTTCGCGCGACCACATTTCTCATCGCAGACGGGATCCTGCCTTCGAATGAAGGACGCGGCTATGTGTTGCGGCGGATTATGCGTCGGGCTGCGCGCCACGGCCGGCTGCTGGGGCGTACAGAACCGTTTCTCCATGAACTAACCGGAAGCGTCATCGATCAGATGACGTTAGCCTATCCCGAGGTGAGAATCGCAGCGGGAACGATCGCCGAAGTGACGCAAGGTGAGGAAGAGCGATTTATCGCCACATTGGATCAAGGACTACCCATCTTGAACGAGATGATCGCCAAGACTCAAGGCGCCGGTCGTGCAGTTCTGCCGGGAAGCGACATCTTCAAGCTCTATGATACGTATGGATTCCCTCTCGACTTGATTGCCGAAGCGTGCCGCGAGCAGAACATGACCCTAGACGAGGAGGGCTTCAACCGGGCCATCGAGGAACAGCGCACCAGAGCCAGGAAAACGGCCGGTTTCGAAGCGGTCTCGGCCAAACCGGTCGTGGCGGAGTTGGCGGGGCGCCTGGGCGCGACCAATTTTGTCGGTTATGAGCGGCTGGAATCGGACAGTCTCGTTCAGGCCATCCTCAAAGACGATCGATTGGTAAAAGAGGCGGCGGAAGGAGACGAGGTGGAACTCGTCTTGGACGTCACGCCATTTTATGCAGAAGGAGGAGGACAGGTCGGAGACCAGGGCCTATTAACCGGGCCGAAAGGACGCATCGAGATTCGAGAAACGACTCGCCCGCTTCCCACGGTGATCCTTCATAAAGGAATGGTCTTGGCCGGCCGAATTCGCGAGGGTGAGCGGCTGCAGATGAAGGTGAACCCGGTGGCTCGGCACGATGCGGCGCGAAACCACACCGCGACGCATCTCGTCCATGCGGCCCTTCGCGATTTGCTTGGTCCGCACGTCAAGCAATACGGGTCGCTCGTCGCTCCGAATAGGCTGCGGTTCGACTTTGCGCATTTCAAGCCGCTCTCGTCACGAGACATCGATGAGATTGAAACGATGGTGAATGCTCAGGTGCGCCGCAACGACTTCGTGCGGACCGACGTCATGGGGGTGCAGGAGGCGGTGGCGGCCGGCGCGCTCGCCTTCTTCGGCGACAAGTATGGAGAGCAGGTGCGTGTGGTGAGTATCGACACCTTCAGTAGGGAATTGTGCGGCGGCACGCATTGCCGGCACACGGGGGAAATCGGAATTTTTCGCGTCGTCTCCGAAACCGGAGTCGCTGCCGGGGTGCGTCGAATCGAAGCGCTGACCGGCAGCGGCGCATTCTCACAGGTGAAGCGTCTCGAAGCCGATGTTCGAGAACTATCTGATCTCTTGAAAGTCAACCCGTCGGAACTGGTGGCGAAGACCAGGAAATTAGCCGCGCAGTTGAAAGAAAAAGAACGGGAGCTGGAAGAGGTCAAACTGCGCCTGGCGAGCGGAAAGGGCGCCGACGCTCATGCGAGGACGATCCAGGGAGTCACCGTCCATGCGCAGCGGGCCGACGGATTGGATCAAGGCGCCATGCGCGCGCTCGCGGACCAGTTGCGCGATAAATTGCGTAGCGGCGTGATCGCCTTGGGCGCGGCCCATGACGACAAAGTTTCGTTGCTCGTCGTTGTGACGAACGATCTCGTGCCCCGCCTCAAGGCCGGGGAGTTGATTCGCGACATGGCGAGTGAAGTGGGCGGCGCCGGCGGCGGGCGTCCGGAAATGGCGCACGCCGGAGGAAAGAATCCCGGCAAGCTCGATGCGGCGCTGGAAAAAGTATTTGGACTGGTCGAAACTGCTCTGGGGCGGTAATGTATGAGCACGCGCACGCGCCGTATCCTTGCGCTCGATTATGGTACGAAACGGATCGGTGTGGCGCTCAGCGATGAAATGGGGTGGATCGCGCAGCCGCTGGAAACGTACGAGCGGCGAAATCTTGCCGCCGATATCGCCCACATCGGAAAATTGGTCACGATGCATGAAGTCGGCGCCATCGTGGTCGGACTGCCGTTACGGCTTAACGGCGAAGCCGGGCCGGCGGCGCAGGCAGTGCAACAATTTATCGGAGAATTAGAACGAGTTCTCACCGTTCCCATTACAACATGGGACGAGCGCATGACGACCAAGTCGGCCGAGCAGTTACTGATCGCGGCCGATGTGAGTCGCAAGAAACGGAAAGGCACGGTGGACCGTGTGGCGGCTGCGCTCCTGCTGCAAAGTTATTTGGAGAGCCAGTCGCTCCCCGCGCAGGCAGATGAACCCGATCTCACACTGAACCATGACGAAGAATGGTCGGCGGATACTCTGGCTTCTGGGACTTCTCATCTGGATCGGAGGAGTGGCCGCGTACCAGGTGATGCGGTGGATTGAGAGTCCCGCAGTCGGTCAAGCAGAGAGACCTCCTTCTAAAATCGTGATCGTCCAAGAAGGCGCAACCTTTCAGCAGGTCGCCACCTCCCTCGAACGCGCACACCTGATCAAAAGCCGTTCCGCCTTCATCCTTCTCGGCAAGGCTCACGCTGCCGATCGGAAAGTCCTTCCCGGCGAGTATGAATTAAATGCCGCGATGCTGCCGGCGGATATCCTCGCCAAACTCTTGGCCGGCAGAGTGGTGCTTCACCCTGTGACCATTCCCGAAGGTTATACGATGAGTCAAGTTGCCGCCGTGTTGGGGCACCATGCCGTAACTGATCCCGGTGAATTCCTCCGTCTTTGTCGCGACCATTCCTTTATCCATAGTTTGGAGATTGACGCCGACAGCCTCGAAGGCTATTTGTTTCCCGACACCTATCGCTTTGCACGGGGGACCAGAGCGCAGGAGGTCATCCGGACTCTTGTGGAGAAGCTCCGGCAAAACCTGACGCCGGAACTGCTCGCCCGCGCTAGCGAACTTAAGCTGAGCACGCACCAAGTCTTGACCCTAGCCTCCGTGATTGAGAAAGAAACCAGTATGGAAACAGAGCGACAATTCATTTCAGCCGTCTTCCACAATCGACTTCGACGAAAAATTCCGTTGCAAAGCGATCCGACCGTGATCTATGGTCTGACCGGTTTCGATGGGAACATTCGAAAACGTGATCTATCGAGTCTCAGTCCCTACAACACCTATCGAGTGCAGGGCTTACCGCCGGGTCCCATCGCCAATCCGGGTGCTCGAGCCATCGAGGCGGCGCTGTATCCCGCCAATACCCCCTATCTCTATTTTGTGTCCCGTAATGACGGCAGTCATCAGTTCTCGTCCACGTTGCTCGAACACAATCTTGCGGTAGAAAAGTATCAGCGCCGACCGTTCCGCAAAGTTCCGGCTACGCATGGATGAAAGGACCATCCGTATCTTGCACGTGAGCTCAGATGTGGGGACCTCCACGATGTCCGAACGCCATCGCTGCATTGATCCAGCGTCGTTCATCGACCATACCTTGCTGCGGCCGGAGGCGATCAAGTCCGACGTGCTGCGATTGTGCGAAGAAGCACGAGCGCATGGCTTCGGCGTCATCTTTGTTCCCCCCTGTTACGTGGATGAGGCGGTGGCTGCCGTGCGGGGAACTTCCATACGAGTCGGCATCCCCATCGGGTTTCCCCTGGGAGCGCATACGACCAAGACCAAGGTCGCGGAGGCTGTCGAAGCGGCTGCACGCGGCGCAAAAGAGTTGGACATGGTCATCAATATCAGCCGATTGAAGTCAGGCGACTACGATGGCGTACAGAGGGATATTGCAGAAGTGGTTCGCTCGACGCCCGCCGTGGGGCATAAGGTCATTCTCGAGACCTGTTATCTGACGCGCCAGGAGAAGATCACCGCCTGCCGTCTTGTCGTCGATGCGGGCGCCGAGTATGTAAAAACTTCTACTGGGTTCGGAGCGGGGGGCGGGACGGTCGAAGATGTCCGATTGATGAAGGCCACGGTCGAAGGCCAAGCTAAGGTGAAGGCATCGGGTGGAATTCGAGATCTCAAGGCAACGCTGGCTCTTCTTGAGGCCGGCGCCGATCGAATCGGTACGAGCGCGAGCCTGAAGATCATGGAGGAGTGGGAGGCAACTCAACGACCGCGATAGCGTTCCGGCGATGCTGCTGCAATCGCCTGGTGTCAGAGGAAAGGCCGAATGGAAGAACAAGAACAGTCCAAGGAATCCCGTCTACGTGGTCGGAGCTCGGCTGATTGTCTCGTGACGTTCAAAAAAGAGGATGGGACGGAGCATGAGGGGACGGCGTACAACCTGTCTCCGGGAGGCTGCGCGATCGACAGTCAGGCTACCGTCCTGGATGGATCGTATCTCACCCTCAGGATTATGCTGCCCGGCGAGGAATCGGCATTCGTGGTCGAAACTGCGAGGGTACGATGGTCCACACGTGAAGAGTTTGGTGTCGAATTCCTCATGATCCAATCCCCAAAGGAGCAGCTTCAACGATTTCTTGCCAAGCAGTCCGCAACGTAACTCCAGTCTTCGAGCCGACCGGCCAAGATCTCTCATAACGGCGCCACCCATCGATCTCATCCCGCACACCCGTATTTTCTGACGGCTACCCTTCAATGGACCCTGTCACTGAAACAGCCGTCCAGTCCGGCGCTGGTTGGGACTCACCCGCCTGTGGCGGAGCGGGATGGTTTGCGGGGCTGGGTAGCGGAGAGCCCTCAGTTGCCTGCGAACTTTGGAGCCCTGGCGTTGACGATTGTCCAGGCGTTCTGCTTTACTGCGGAAACGTTATAACGGTATTAGATGAGAAGGAGAGTTTGATACCAAGCGATACGAGAGCGACCATCTAACTCAAACCGAATGTCTATAGGACAAGGTGAAGCCGCTACAACCGATCGGTCGGTGTCAGAACTCGTTAATGTCGCTGTCACTGAAGCGCTGTGGGAGGATGCCATTGATCTGGAAGCCCTCGACAAGCGGAGCAAAGAGACATCGCGAGTATTTTAAAAAGTGCCTGAGGACTGTAGTCTCGCACCGAATCCTCGCCGGGCCAGGAAATGAGACGTTGTCCCGACTTGACTACTATCGGGTGCGTTAAATAGATTTATCGAATCATATACGCGGTGGATGACGAAAAGCGAACGGTTGGAACCAGGTTTCCGTGGTACAGAAGGACATGAGCCGGCCTGCACTCTCGTTTCACTGCACGATTGACTAAGAAGCCATCCGAACCAGAAGATGAATCTGATGAACGTTGTGGCCAGGAACGAGAGGCAGAGAACGAGTATGTTCGCCATCACACTGACGGTGGCTCTTCTCGATTGGGCGTCGGCGCTTGCCACTGAGCTGAAGCTGCACCGCTGTATGAAGGATGAGCACGTCGCATCCGCAGTGGTGTCCCCAGAACAAAAAGCCGCAGAACGGATCTTTGTACGCTTCCTCTCCTGTTCGACAAAAGCGGGGACAAAGAACCCGAAGCAGTGTGCCGGCTTGACCGCGCAAGCCTTACAGGAGATCTATCACGTGAAGGACCTTCATGTCCGGGACGGGTCCTTGATGAATCCAACTGAGTTGGCAGCCATGGTCATCGGCAAGCGGAGCGGCTGGGAATTATTGGGAAACGCGGCGGATCAAAAGGCGCTGCAGAAAGCCAAACGGCAGGCAGAAATAGGTCTTCCGACCGTTGCTGTGCTGATGAATTCACAAGACGAAGGGCATGTGGCACTTATATTGCCGGGTCCTCTCAACCGATCAGCGCAATGGAACAATCTTTTGATTCCCAATTCGGCGAGTTTGCGTCCTGAGGCGCCGGACCGTTCCTACGCGGGGTGCAAATTGTCCTATGCCTTTCACACTCCGCAGAGGGTGAAACTCTATTCTCGCCCGAAGCCGCACTAGCCTCATTGCTGATCGTGACTCGTAAAACATGCAGCGTATCTCGTGAAGCGCATCTCGAGATACAAACGACAAAATACGACCAACGCAGAGGATCGCAGCAGGAATCCGCCATTGCTCCACACCCTGTCCAGAGCGGCTCCGGCGGAAGGTGCCCCCGGCCACTCCCGTGTCCCTACAGGGTCAGTCGTATGACCCATATTGAGGGTTCAACGTAGGAAGGGGCTACAGGGTATTTTGGGGGTGGAATGGTTGTCAACACGAGGGAGCTCAGAGTTGCCGGGCGGCTTGTAACTTGGACGTCGGGCAGGTACCATTCGCAGGTTGTCTGGTCGGATGTGTGAAGAGCAAAGGACCTCATCGGGATGATTACTCGCGTGATTCTCATAGTGCTGGACGGTGTCGGGGTAGGTGCGCTCCCGGATGCGGGGGAGTACGGAGATAGTGGGTGCAACACCTTGGCGCATGTGGCCGATTCGGTGGGCGGGCTCACGCTGCCGAACCTGGAGGCGCTCGGTCTAGGGCACATTGGTTCGTTCAAGGGCGTCCGTCTTATGGGTCAGCCCACCGGGTGTTTCGGCAAGATGGGTTTTCTAACTCAGGGGAAGGATTCGACGGTCGGACATTGGGAGCTGGCGGGACTGACGGTGGATACGCCGTTTCCCGTCTACCCTTCCGGATTCCCTCACGAAGTGATCGATGCATTTGAACGAGTCATCGGTCGAAGGACACTTGGCAACCGCGTCGCATCCGGCACGAAGATCATTCATGAATTAGGAGAGCAGCACCTCAAAACCGGGTTTCCAATCGTGTATACCAGCGTCGATAGCGTATTTCAGATTGCCGCGCATGAAAAGGTGATTCCGCTCGAAGATCTGTACAAGATCTGCCGGGAGGCGAGAAAGTTGTTGAAACCGCCGCACCAGGTTGCGCGGGTCATTGCCAGGCCATTCATCGGGGGGCCTGGCGCGTTCGTGCGGACGGACCATCGCCGCGACTTTGCGATTGAACCCCCAGGGACGACGTTGCTGGATTCGCTGAACCGGGGCGGGCAGCTGGTGATGGGGATCGGGAAGATCGACGATCTGTTTAAGAGCCGTGGGTTGACGCGTTCGACACATGCCGGAAGCAATCCCGCTGCGATGGACGAGCTCCATCATCTGATCGCAAAGGTGCCTCGCGGGTTGCTCTTCGTGAACCTGAATGATTTTGATACGCTCTATGGGCATCGAAACGATACGGCGGGCTTTGCCGGTGCACTTCAGGAATTCGACCGCCGCCTGTCGCGGATCATTGAGCAACTCCGCCCCGGAGACGTGCTCTTCATCACGGCCGATCACGGGAATGATCCGACGACCCCGGGAACCGATCATAGTCGGGAGTATGTGCCGCTGCTTGTGACCGGACCTAAGCTGGCGCAAGGTGTAAATCTAGGCACGCGGCAGACGGCCGCCGATCTTGGGCAGACAATCGCCGAGGCTCTAGGCGCCGCACGATTGGCCTGGGGGGATAGCTTCCTGCAAGCCCTGAGTCCGGGATGATAGGAGCGTGAAGCGTCGTTCGGGATACGAACGACGAGCAACGAGATACGAGTGATCATGTCCGCTGAACAGAAACTAAAGGAACTGGGGCTCGTGCTCCCTGCTGCGCCGAAACCGGTGGCGAATTACATTCCCGCTGTCAGGGTAGGGGAGTTGTTGTTTCTGAGCGGCGTCATTCCGTTACGGGATGGGCAATTGGCGCTGAAAGGGAAACTAGGGAGGGATCTCAGTCTTGAACAAGGCGTTGAGGCGGCGCGGATCGCGCTTCTCAATGCGCTGGCCATTGTGCGCAACGAATTGGGGACATTGGATCGAGTCCACAAAGTCGTCCGGATGGTCGGCCACGTCGCGTCGGCCGAGGGGTTTGTTCAGCACCCGCCGGTGATGAACGGAGCGTCGGACTTACTCGTGGCCCTGTTCGGAGATGCCGGTCGTCATGCCCGGGTGGCTCTCGGCGCTGCGGAATTACCCCTCGGCGCTCCCGTCGAATTGGAGTTGATTCTTCAGGTAGTGTGACAGACCATGCAGCAGGTGACCCACCAGCCATTCATGTCCGTGTGTCTGACAGTCTCCATTCTCTTCAGTGCATCAGCGTCGGCTCAGGCTGTTGATAGAGTCGTGTCCGACGCTGAGACACATCAGAACCGTCACACAACGACGATTTTTGTGGACTTGGCTTTTTCCACTTGGATGAAGCATGGCCACACGCTGTCTCAAATCGCTCCGTCGGTTAAGATGAAACTCGTCAATGCGGGGTTCGTCGTTGTTCCTCAGACTACCGATCCCCATGACTTGACGCTCAGGGTTGAGTATCGAGAAGAACAGGGGAAGCAATATCGGATCGATACGTTCGGGACTGAGATCATCTTTCGTGCCCGGCTCGAACATCACTCAGTCGGTCAGATCCTCGACCTCTCCATTAAGGAGGACCCTGGGCCGTTGGACTCAGGGACGCCGCCGTATCTTGAAACCTTGCAACGGTTCGATACGAATCCCTATTTTTATTTTCTGGGCGATATCCTCGCGGCCAAGGTTCGCTCCAATCTGGACACGACCGCTGCTCTGATTCGCAGCCTCTCCAAGTTGGGGCCACCTGATCCGGCTAAGAGTGAGCCGGCCACGACAGATCACGGTGTAATGCTTCCCGGTGATACACTCTACGCCTCGCTGGCCCGTGAGAACACGATCCGTGAACTTGGCCGTCTTGAAGATAGGCGTGCGGTGCCGGTTTTGGTGTCGTTGCTTCAACAGGGAAAACGCGAGGTCCGGCTCCTGGCCGTTGAGGCATTACGCAATCTGAATGATTCTGCGGAAGCCACATCGGCGCTTGAGCAAGCTGCGGCTTATGATCCGGATCGCGACATAAGGCAGGCGGCAGCCGGTGCATTAAACGGTAGGCCGTAGCCCCTCATCCCGCCTCTCGCCCAGCTTGACAATAAAAAAACGCGATTGCTATAGTGCCCGTGTCCCTTCGCTTGACCCTGTACCCCCGTCCCGGCGTTCTGTCTCTCCTGCGTGGGGTTTCTGTGCACGCGCGGGGCTTTTCCCTTGAACTCAGTCATGATCAGGTGCCAACGCTCGGCCCAATTCGTTTGTCCGCTAGGGGCCCCCGTCTGTGGCGATCTTGGAGTAAGGCGATGAAAGGGTGGGTTTTCTACTGCTGTCTTGTCTTCCCACTCCTGGGAGTTCCTTGCTCTGTCATGGCGGCCGCGCAAATCACTCCCGAATCAGCAACGCCCGGCGCCACGATTGCGATTACCGGAAAGGGCTTTGGAGCGTTCAAGTCTTCTCAGTTCAATCGAGTGCTCTTCAATGGCCAACCAGCTTTAATTCAACGTTGGGAACAGGATGTGATTGAAGTGAAGGTGCCGTTCAAGGCAACGAACGGCCCGGTAGAGGTGGTGGCTGGAAAGAAAAAGGTCCTGGCCGGCGCGTTTACCGCCCTCCGACCGCACATCCGTGCCCTCTCCCCCCCGTCTGCTGAACCGGGGACGGTGCTGCAGATTACCGGCGAGCATTTTGGCAATACAGCGGGGCCTCGCGATCCGAATACGATGTTCGGCGTGAACGATGTCATGATCGGCGGAGTGGTCGTTCGTTCCCGGCGTTGGCGTGATGACAAGATTGAGGTGGAGATTCCTGCCAATGCCGCCTCGGGAGATGTCGTGGTACGACTGGCCTCCTCGGACCCATTGCCTGATGGGTCGTGTTGCGCTGTCGTACAGTACACGGTCAGCAACGCTGCGCCGCTGGCGCTGATTCCTTCGGTGCGCGTGGATCCCGTTAGTGGGCCTGTCGGAACGAAAGTCGTGCTTTTCGGGACAGGGTTCGGCCCTGCCAAGGCGGCGGACGATATGGTGCTCTTTGGAGGACATCCTGCACTGGTCGCCAAGTGGATTGATAATGTCATTGTCGTACACCTGCCGTTGGATGCTGAAACCGGGCCGGTCGTCCTCAAACGGAACGGCACGGAGCGGACGCTGGGAACCTTCACCGTGCATGTTCCGAAAGCGACAGCCGTTTCCCCGTCCAGCGCCCCTATCGGCAGTCTGTTGAAGATTACCGGCGAGCATTTCGGATTCTACTCTGAAAGCGGTTCCACGCCGTTTGCGTTCACGGATTTTAATAGAGGCGAAAATCGCGTCGAGGTCGGCGGCGTCCCCGCCATTATCTATCGGTGGCATGACGATCGAATCGATGTCTGGGTTCCGTTCAGCGTGAAGAGCGGCTCGGTGGTCGTGCGCCGCGGAGCGAAGCGACCGAAAGCGGATGGCTCTTGTTGCGCGGAAGAAGGGATTATTTCGACTGAGGCGGGCTCCTTCACAGTCGTGACCCCGAAGGTCGAGTCCTACAGCCCGATGTCGGCCGGCCTGGATGATATCGTGACGATCAAAGGTAGTGGATTCGGCTCGTTCTTGAAAACGACCGAGCAAACACAACCAGGGCTGAATGAAGCGGGACACGAGGCCGCCACAATCGAGCTGGGAGAGAATGTGTCGCGAACCGAAGTGCTGTTCAATCACATCGGCGCAATCGTCGTGTCGTGGACGGATTCCGAAATCAAGGTTCGCGTACCGCGCCGCCATGTGTTCGGCATCGGGAAGAAGAATGAGTTTTCCACCGACCTGGCGACTGGTCCGCTCGTGGTCCGCAGGGGCGCTTGGGACCTCTTGCCGGACGGCAACTGCTGCACGCCGAAACAATGGATCAACGTCGATGTGGGGCCTTTTACCATCGAAGCCAAGGGGCTTCCTGATAAGGGATATTTCTCAGACACTCGCCCTGAAGCCGACTCCACATATTGAACGATAGTCCAAGACACCGCATGACATCGCCACAACGCCGATGGGCCCTACTCGGTTGTCTCATCATGGCGCTGGTCGTGGCGCGTCTCCATGCGGCCGAACCCCTCATTCTTGTCGCTCAGCAAAAAAGCGGAACCGGTGTGACCCTGATGGGACTTCACTTTCACGACGCCAAGGTGGGGTGGGCTGTGGGGGCGGGCGGGACGATTCTAAAAACCCTCGATGGCGGAAAAAAATGGAAGAAGCAACCGAGCACGACAGCGGTGCTGTTGACCGGCGTGTTCTTCGTCGATGCGCAGCATGGTTGGCTGGTCGGGGTTAACGGCACTATTCGACATTCCAAAGATGGAGGAGAAACCTGGCTACCGCAAGCCGTCGGAACTTCGGCGTCGTTGTATAGTGTGTATTTTGTCTCACCCTCCTTGGGGTGGACGGTAGGCGGCTCGGGCACTATTCTCCACACTGAAGACGGCGGAATCCACTGGAACGATCAGACGAGCGGGACCAATGCTACACTGTATGCCGTCCATTTCGTGACTGAGCGGCGAGGGACGGCCGTTGGGGCATTGGGTACGATTCTCGCCACTTCAGATGGAGGAATGACGTGGACGGCACAGGAGGCGCAGGGCGCGGCAACGTTTTTTGATGTCTTTTTGAACGATACTTCCACGGGATGGGTGGTCGGCAATGCGGGCGCCATGTTTCAAACGAACGACGGCGGACAACGATGGATCGATCGTACATTACCCTGCGTGCGGACGTGCACGAAACTGACCGACTTGATTCGAATCCGGTTTACGAGCGGGCAAGTAGGATGGGTCGTCGGGGAACGCGGGACCATGTTTCGGACGACTGATGCCGGCTTTAGTTGGGTGGAACAGGACAATGTCGCGAAAGTGTCGTTGTTTGGATTTTCTTTTCCTGACTCTGCACACGGCTGGGCCAGCGGGGAAAAAGGGACGATCGTTCACATCAGGGCGAGTCCCTAGCGGGAGTTAGAAGTGATGAGTGTAGAGTTTAAGATGAAAAACGAACCGTCAGATATGTCTAACTCTCCCCTCTAAACCGGTCGCGTTCACGCGAGCGCTCCAAGCCGGCTCTGAAGGATACTCACCGCGGCGAGCGCTGCGGTTTCAGCGCGTAGGATCTTTGCTCCAAGGCTCACAGGCCTGAAGCCGCATTCCAACGCACGCTCCACTTCCTTGCTCGACCATCCACCTTCCGGCCCTACCGTGATGATGACGGAACATGCCGGATTCCTCGGTAATGACAATGTGCCCAGGCCCTGGGCCTCCGCCTTGCGTTCGGTCAGAATCAGCTTTACGGCCTCAGGTTGCCGACGCGCGAAGAACTCGTACGCATCCTGAGGCTCGCCGATCGAAGGGATCGCCCATTGCTCAGATTGCTGAGCTGCTTCCAAGGCAATCCGCTGCCATCGAGCATGCTGGCCGCTCATCCGCTGCTTCTGAAGTTTGACCACTGCATGCTGTGTGATGAGCGGAATGATCGAGTGGGTCGCAAGTTCTGTGGATTTTTGAATGGCCCAGTCCATGCGATCCCCCTTGAGCATGGCCTGCCCGAGAATGAGGGGTGAGATCTGCCTGGGCATCTCCCGTTGCTCCTGAAGGATGCGCGCCGTCAAGGCGCCGCGGCTGATGTCGTCGATTTGTACCTGATACCGACCCCCCCGACCATCTCCCACCAGGAGCTGTTCGCCAACCTGCATGCGGAGGCTGGCTCGTAAGTGTGTAAAGAGCGGGTCGCTGATGGTGATTGTTTCACCATGGATGTCACTGGTCGTGACGAAGAAAATAGGCATGCGGTGCGGTTGAAAAACGGGAGGGAAGTCAGTCAACGAGGCATCACTCAAAAAACGTTTTCATCTTGTCGAAGAAACCGTCTCCGTCGCTCTCCATGGACATGCCGCTTTCTTTGCCGAATTCTGCCAGCAGTTCTTTTTGTCGAGCGGTCAACTTCGTGGGAATTTCTACCTTGATATTGAACACCTGATCGCCGGTCTGGACGCCTTTTAAGCTGGGAATCCCCAGTCCCTTGAGCCGGAGAACCTTATCATTCTGGATACCGGGAGGGACCTTAATGACGGTCTTTCCCTTGAGGGTGGGCACTTCAACTTTGCCGCCCAGTGTTGCGGTGACGAAGCTGATCGGCACATCGCAGGCGATATCGTTCCCTTTTCTGGAAAAGAGCGGGTGAGGTTTCACCGTGACCGCGACGTAGAGGTCTCCCGGCGGGCCGGTGTTGACCCCGTGCTCGCCTTCATTGGAGAGGCGAAGCCGCATCCCGGCCTCGATGCCGGCTGGAATTTGCACGGAGAGCGTGCGCTCTCGATAGACCCGTTGGCGCCCTTGGCATGCAGTACAGGGGTCGCTGACCGTTTGACCGACACCATCGCATTGACCGCAGGGCCGACTCACGCTGAAGAAGCCCTGCTGGAAGCGAAGCTGGCCGGCTCCCTTGCAGCTCGGACAGGTCTTAATCGCCGAAGCCGAACGAGCGCCGGTGCCCTTGCAATCTTGACAGATCTCCCACCGCGGAATTTTGAGCTTGGCTTCTTTACCATAGACCGCTTCTTCAAACGTCAGTTCAAGATTGTATTGAAGATCGGACCCGCGTTCAGCCCGGCTGCGGCCGCGTTGACCTCCGAAAAAGTCATCGAAGATGTCGTTGAAGACATCCCCAAATCCACCCCGACCAAAGTCAAAACCCTCAAACCCGCCGCCCTGTTGAGCTCCCGCGTGGCCGAACACGTCGTAGCGCTTCCGCTTTTCCTGGTCGCTCAGGACTTCATACGCCTCATTGACTTCCTTGAACTTTTCTTCGGCGACTTTCTTCTGTGGTTCACCGGTCTGAAGATCGGGATGATATTGGCGGGCGAGTTTACGGAAAGCTTTCTTCAGCTCGTCATCCGATACGGTACGCTCAACTCCAAGCGTTTCGTAGTAATCGCGTTTTCCCACAGGTGCCATAGGTTTGAGCAGGATGCACAAAGAAGACCGAGCCCCACAGGCATGAGGCTCGGTCTGTTATGCGGCGTATTGTAGCTTACTTTTTCTCTTTGTCCACTTCTTCGAATTCTGCATCGACGACCTTGTCCTCGGTCTTGGTTTGACCACCGCCGTTCCCGCCGGCCGCGCTGTCGGCGCCGGGGCTTGCGGACGCCGATGCTTTCTTATACATCTCCTCCGCCAGTTTGTGCGAGGCGGTCGTGAGCGCTTGGGTGGCCGACTCGATAGCTGATTCTTCGCTCCCCTCCATCGCTTTACGAAGGGCGTCGATCGCTTCTTTAATCTTTGTTTTGTCCTCCTCGCCGATCTTGTCGCCGTGCTCGGTCAGATTCTTTTCCGTGCTGTAGATCAGATTATCGGCCTGATTCCGAGCCTCCGCCACCTTGCGCCGTTTCTTGTCGTCTTCCGTGTGAGACTGCGCATCCCTGACTAACTTATCGATCTCCTCCTTGCTGAGACCGCTTGACGCTGTGATCTTGATCGATTGCTCTTTCTGCGTGCCGAGGTCCTTCGCCGACACGTGCACGATGCCGTTGGCATCAATGTCGAACGTGACCTCGACCTGGGGCATCCCTCGAGGGGCGGGAGGAATACCGACGAGATCGAACTGGCCGAGCAGTTTATTGTCGTTGGCCATTTCTCGTTCGCCTTGAAAGACCCGGATCGTCACTGCGCTTTGGTTGTCGGCCGCCGTCGAGAAAACCTGACTCTTTTTCGTCGGGATGGTCGTATTGCGCTCGATGAGATGAGTAAAAATTCCACCGAGAGTCTCGATCCCGAGCGTGAGCGGCGTGACGTCCAACAGCAGCACGTCTTTGACCTCGCCCTTGAGAACGCCGCCTTGAATACCGGCGCCGATTGCCACGACCTCGTCGGGGTTCACACCTTTGTGAGGCTCCTTCCCGAAGAACTCGCGGACTTTCTCCAGCACTTTAGGCATGCGGGTCATTCCGCCCACCAGGACGACTTCGTTGATGTCCTTGGCGGTCACACCCGCGTCGGCGAGGGCCTTCTTGCAAGGCTCCATCGTGCGTTGAACCAAGTCATCGACGAGTTGTTCCAGCTTGGCTCGGGTCAGCTTGGTCACCAGGTGCTTGGGGCCGCTCGCATCGGCGGTGATGAAGGGAAGATTGATTTCACTCTCTTGAGACGAGGAGAGCTCAATCTTCGCCCGTTCCGCCGCTTCCTTCAATCGTTGCAAGGCCATGCGATCTTTCCGCAAGTCTATGCCTTGATCCTTCTTAAATTCCTCAACCAGCCAGTCCATGATCCGCTGGTCGAAGTCGTCGCCGCCGAGGTAGGTGTCTCCATTCGTGGACTTGACTTCGAATACCCCGTCCCCGATTTCGAGGACGGAAATATCGAACGTGCCACCGCCAAGGTCGTAGACGGCGATACGTTCATCTTTCTTCTTGTCGAGGCCATAGGCCAAAGAGGCGGCGGTTGGCTCATTGATGATGCGCAAGACATTCAAGCCCGCGATCTGTCCGGCGTCCTTGGTTGCCTGACGCTGACTGTCATCGAAGTAAGCCGGTACGGTAATGACGGCCTCCGTCACTTTTTCACCGAGATAATCCTCAGCGGTCTGTTTCATTTTTTGCAGGATCATGGCGGAGACTTCGGCGGGGCTATACCGCTTCCCGCGAATTTCGACATGGGCGTCGCCGTTATCGGCATCGACGACTTTATACGGGAGCCGCTTTGTGGCTTCTTGGACCTGGCGGCTGTTGAACTTACGGCCGATCAGCCGTTTGATGGAGAAGATGGTGTTTTCAGGGTTCGTGATCGCTTGCCGTTTGGCGATCTGTCCGACCAACCGCTCGCCCTTGTCTGTGATCGCGACGACCGAGGGTGTGGTTCGGCTTCCCTCCGCGTTGGCGATCACGACCGGGTCTCCGCCGCTCATGATGGCCACGCACGAGTTTGTGGTTCCTAAATCGATTCCTATGACCTTTCCCATGTGACTACTCCTTCCTCGCCAGAATACAGAAATACAGAGGCGCTGTATCGTTTTACGAATTCGTTGGTCCGATCGAGACGCTGACCATCGCGGCTCTCAAAATCCGGTCATGCAGCAGATACCCTTTCTGAAACTCTTCCACAACCGTGTGTTCAGGGACGATAGGTGATGCAACCTGTGCGACGGCTTGATGACAGCTGGGGTCAAATGGCTGCCCCACGCTTACAACTGGACGAACCCCGAATTTTGCCAATACTTCAAGAGCCTGCTTGAGCGTCAGGTCTATACCTTGGACGAGCGCCTCATTGCCGCCATTTTCTCGAGCCGACCGGATCGCGCGTTCGAGATTATCGATAACCGGTAACAATTCCTTCACAATCTGTTCGTTGCCGAAGCGAATCTGATCACGTTGTTCTCGCTGCGTGAGCCGTTTATAATTCTCGAAGTCGGCCGCTTGCCGGAGATACTTATCGGTTAAGGCTTTACATTCGTCCGTTTTCGTTATCAAGGCCTGTTGAAGCTCTGCAACTGATCCGACTTCCTCTGTCTGACCACCATCCGCTTCTTGAGACTTAGCATCTAAGTCTTCAATTATATTTGAATTTTGTTCGTCATGACTCATTGGCATACTCATCTGACTGCTCAGATAGCCACCGCCACTTCTAAAGTCAACTGGGGGCAATAGATTTGTTTCTTCTGAAAGAAAAGAGGCAGAGGACGCAGGGAAGAGCACCTGGCTTATGGCACGATCACATCTCACCACGACTTCGACGATACAGCAGTTCCAGTCCCTCTAGAGTGAGCAGGGGCCGGAGTTCTTGGATCGTTCTGGATTCAGGGGCGATGATGCTGCTGAGACCTCCGGTTGCGACCACCAGCGTCTTGTATCCCAGTTCCTGTTCGATGCGATGGACGATTTCATCCACCAACCCGGCATACCCGTACAGGAGACCAGCCTGAATGCTAGCCCCGGTGTCTCTCCCAATGACGGTTTTGGGACGCGTCAGTTCGACTTTGGGCAATTTGGCGGTCCGTGTGAAGAGGGCGTCCGCGGAGATTCCCAGGCCGGGCGCGATGACGCCGCCCAAATATTCCCCCCCCTGTGTCACGACGCAGAACGTTGTGGCTGTCCCAAAATCGATAATGATGAGAGATGTTCGGTATCGAGCATAGGCCGCCACGGCATTGACAATCCTATCTGCGCCGATTTCTCTTGGTTGATCGTAACGAAACGTCAGCCCTGTATTCATCATTTCACAAGAGACGACCAATGCCACTTGACCGAAATACGTTTCTGTCATTGTTTCAAAGGTCGCGGTCAGGGCTGGAACTACGCTGGAGAGAATCGCTCCGGACAGTGGCTCGGCCTTGATTCCGGCGCCGTGAAGAAGATTCTGAAACAAAATGCCGTATTCATCAGCCGTCTTTTTTGTGTCGGTAGCGATGCGCCAATGACCCTTCAGGGTCTGGCCATCGAACAGTCCCCACACGATGTTGGAGTTTCCAATGTCGACGACGAGCAACATGACGAAAATTCTACTCTATTGTCGAATGAGAATGCTATCAGTGCAGGTGAACGACGTCGCCGGCTCGTACTTCCACTAATGATTGAGCTTGTGTTGGGAAGAGCCCGGCGGCGGGTAGAATTCTCAGTGAACCGTCTGACCCGATGGAGTGGGCCAACCCTTCGATGGAGACTCCCGGCGCGAGCGTCACCCGGACTTGTCGGCCAAGGGTTAAACAGCGCTGCGCGTAGGCTTGGCTGAGAGAGCCTATGTTTTCTTCGAGCAGGATAGTGAGCCGACTTTCCAATTCGTTGAGCAATGACGCCAATAAAACGCAGCGATCCACTTGACGGCTTCTCTCTTCAAGAAGAGAGGTGGCGATTCCGCGGAGATTCTGAGAGAACTCTTCCACGCGTGTGTTGACATTGACGCCAATGCCGACGACCACGAATGGTCCTTTTTGTGGATGCGTTGCGCTCTCGCACAAGATTCCTCCGACCTTCTTCTGATGCAACAAAAGGTCATTAGGCCATTTCAGGAAAGGGCTGAGCGATGTGACTTGCTGGATCGCTTCCGCTGCAGACAATGCGGACACGAGCGGAATCCAGGAAATCCAGGTCGACCATCGGTCGCGGGCTAGAGGTTTGCGAAGGATCACGGAGCAATAGAGATTTTTCCCGGGCGGTGAGAACCATGCTCTCCCGCGACGTCCCCGTCCGGCTGTTTGGGCCTCCGCGACAATAACCGTTCCATCGGGGACGCCGCTGGCCGCCAACTCGAAGGCCATGCTGTTGGTCGACTCAGTTTGTTCGAGAAGATGTATGGTGCGTCCCAGGCATTGTGTCTGGAGCAAAGCCTGAATGGCATCAACGGTTAAAGGCGATGAATTATTCAAGGAGGGATGTCTTATTTGGATTGCCGGAGTTTGCGACGGAGAGACACGACATCCAGACTGATATCGGCCGCGGGCGCGGAATGGGTTAAGGCTCCAATGGAGATGAAATCAGCGCCTGCCGCTGCCATTTCCCGCACGTTCTGAAGCGTGATGCCGCCGGAGACTTCCACCAGCGCCCGACCTTTGATCCTCTCCACCGCACGACGCACGGAAGCCGAGTCCATGTTATCAAGCAGAATCACGTCTGCGCCACCCTGTAGCGCCTTCTCGACTTGATCGACTGATTCCACTTCCACAATGATGCGAAAACCATGAGGAGCTCTATTCCTTGCCAATCGACAGGCCTCCACTAGGCCCAATCCCTGGCCGCGCATAAGTGTCAGATGATTGTCCTTGATCAGAAGGCCGTCGCCCAGCGACCGGCGGTGGTTTTTCCCCCCACCCAAGGCGACCGCCCATTTTTCTAGGGTGCGTAAACCGGGAGTGGTTTTCCTCGTGTCCAAGATGGTCGTCGGGTAACCACGCGCCATCTGACAGAATTTCGCGGTCAATGAAGCGATGCCCGACAAATGTTGTAAGAAGTTCAACGCGATGCGTTCTCCCGTCAAAATCGATCTTCCGTCGCCTTCCACTGTCAAGATTGTGCTGCCTTTGGCCGCTGATGCTCCATCTTGCACGGCTTGCACGATACGTAATGCGGAATCAATTTCCAAAAAGGTCTGTATGGCGACGGCGATACCGACTGCAACCAGATCTTGTTGCGCAACAATTCGGCCTCGTGCCGGACAATTGTGCGCAAACAGCGCCGAAGTGGTGGCATCACCTAACGCGAGATCCTCCTGGAGCGCCGTGCGAACCACCTCCCGGATGTGAAAAGTTGACACGGTACTCATTGTGCGCCACCGAGCATTTTCAGGAGCTGCTCTTCGCTGCTGACCAGGGTAGATCGGTCCCGCTGAAGCGCTTTAAGACGTTCTCGGTGTTCGGTTACGACTTCAGACGGCGCTTTAGATACAAACTCGTGACTGGTCAGCTTGCCTTCGAGGCGTTGGATTTCTTTCGTGCCGTCAGTTCTTTCCTTAGCGATACGGTCCACGGCCTTTCGGATATCGACATTGCCTTCCACCACCAAACCGACCGTGATGCCTTCCGCCACAAGCCTGAGTACATGGTCAGGCCATTGTTGGATCGAGACAATGTGGACGATACCTCGCCCTAGATTGGCAATATGGTTTTTCAAGGTTGTGAGCCGGTGCACGTCATGTGCACTGTCACCGGTCGTGTAGAAGGTGACTTTTTCCCCGGGCGCATAATTGAGTAAACTGCGAGCCGTTCGCAGGGTGGTGACGCACCGCTCCAGCACGGAAAACGACGCCTCGGCCTCCTTCGATTCCCACTCGGCCTTGGGGGCCGGGTAAGCCTGCGTGACGATACTTTCTCCCTCGTGCGGCAACGTCTGCCAGATTTCTTCCGAAATGAACGGCATGAAGGGATGGAGCAGTCGTTGCGTCGTCTCGAACGATTCCAGGAGGGTGTGCCTCGTCTGCCGAGCCTCGATGCTGGAGGTGTCTTGGAACACCGGCTTGATCAATTCCAGATACCAGTCGCAGTATTCGCGCCAGACAAATTGATAGAGCACGCTCGCTGCCCGATCAAATCGGTATTGTTCAAGCTCGTGATTCACGGTCCGGATCGCGACATTGAGCCGGCTTAGAATCCATTGATCAGCGAAGGAGCGCTCGACCGTCGGGATGTTCCCCCGTTGACCCTCGAGATGCATGAGAATGAAACGAGCCGCGTTCCAAATCTTATTAGCAAAGTTTCGATACCCCTCGATTCGTTCCTCGGCCAGTTTGATGTCGCGGCCAGGAGAGGCCATAGACGCCAGGGTAAATCGCAAGGCATCCGTTCCGTATTGTTCCATGGCATTCAATGGATCGATGACATTACCTTTCGACTTACTCATCTTTTGGCCTTCGGCGTCCCGCACGAGCGCATGGACGTAGACATCCCGGAAAGGCACGTCTCCCATGAACTTCAGACCCATCATGATCATGCGTGCGACCCAAAAAAACAGGATGTCCAAACCGGTGACTAATGTCGAAGTCGGGTAGAAGGTTTTAAGTTCCGGCGTCTGGTCCGGCCATCCGAGGGTGGAGAATGGCCAAATGCCCGAGGAAAACCAGGTATCGAGGACATCAGGATCCCGAACGAGCGCGGTCGCGCCGCACTGTGGACAGGCTGTTGGCGTCTGCTTTGCCACGATGGGTCCGGCGTCGGAGGGGATGAGCGGCGCACCATCGAACGTTCTTCTCAAGAATGGAGCGCCGTAACAGGGTTCACAATACCAAGCTGGAATCTGGTGGCCCCACCAGATTTGTCTAGAAATGCACCAATCTCTGATCTCCCGCATCCAACCCATGTAGTTGTTGGTCCAGGTGTCGGGAATGAACCGGATGCGACCTTCGCGGACTGCCTCGATTGCCGGTTCTGCCAATGGCTTGATTTTCACAAACCATTGGTCGGATAGGTACGGTTCAACCACTGTCTTGCAGCGATAACATTTACCCAGAGCCATCTTATGAGCGTCGACCTTTTCCAGTAATCCCCGTTCTGAAAGGAATTGTTCGATCTTAGGACGTGCCTTCTCGCGCGGCAAACCTCCAATGGCTTGAGACACGCCCTCATCTATGCCCGTCTTGGATTTGAGAAGGTTTGGTTCGAAGAGGGTTGCATGGATATCCATGAGCTGTATGCGCATCAATCCATGCCGCTCGCCGGCCTCAAAGTCGTTGAAGTCGTGAGCCGGCGTAATCTTAACTGCCCCGGTGCCAAACTCCCTATCCACCAGGATCGAGTCGCCGACAATCGGGATCTCGCGATTGGTTAAGGGAACCTTGACGCGTTTCCCTATGAGATGGCGATAGCGATCGTCCTCCGGGTGTACCGCCACGGCAGTGTCACCCAGCATGGTTTCCGGCCTTGTCGTGGCAACCAAGAGATACTGGGAGGCATCGTGGGCTAGGGGATAGCGGATCGTGTACAATTTCCCCGTGATATCTTCGTGCTCGACTTCGATATCCGACAGAGCCGTGAGGCAACGCGGACACCAATTGATCAGCCGTTCACCGCGATAAATCAATCCATCGTCATACAGTCGTACGAACACTTCACGAACCGCCTTCGAGAGGCCCTCATCCATTGTGAAGCGGAGGCGGTCCCAATCGCAGGATGCACCGAGTCGCTTCAATTGCTGAATGATGGTGTCGCCGGACTTGGCTTTCCACTCCCAGACTCGAGCGAGAAATTTGTCTCTGCCTAGGGCTTCACGCGATGTGCCCTCGGCGAGGAGGTGGCGTTCCACGACGTTTTGGGTGGCAATCCCGGCATGGTCGGTGCCGGGCATCCAGAGGGTATTGCGACCTTGCATCCGCCGCCAGAGGATCAACACATCCTGTAAGGAGTACGTCAGCGCATGGCCGACATGGAGCGATCCTGTGACATTCGGTGGGGGAATAACCATGCAGTACGGCTGTCCTGGACCGGTGCTGGATGCATGGAAGTAACGTTTCGTGACCCAAAACTGATACCAGCGCTCTTCGACCTGACGCGATTCGTAAATTTTTTCAAACTGTGGAGTAGGCATACGGTCGGTAGATACGGATGGTAAACGATCTTAGCATGCCGACCTATGCCCCACAAGGCAATGCCCAGGGAAGTGGTTGGTCTTGTGGGTATATCGGGACTATGTTATACATCGCGGCCACTGGCACAAGTCTCTCATCGATGATTTGGAGAAAGGATTGATCACGCATGGCGAGAGGGCGAGAAAAGGACAGAAAGACGAGAAGGAAGCACAGGAAGAACGTCAAGCGAATGAAAGGTCTGGCGAAGGCGCGACGGGGTAAACGAGGAAAGAAGGGTTAAACGAGTAGATGTGCTTAGCGGTCACTCTGAAGTCAGCTTCTTCATCTCTTCCCGGACTCGAGCTTCAGCGATATCCGGCACGATCTGCTGCACCGCCCGATTGATACTTTCCTGCGCGGCTCCTCTGACAACCTCCTCTGCGATCTGCCGGGCATGCCGGCCAGCCGATTCATCCACGGTCGCTTTGATAAGAGGATCGATCGAATCCAAATGTTCACGGACGACGTCGGACAAGTGGCGGCGAATCGTCGATGCTGCCAACTCCCGAACCAGATTCTCAGTCGTACTCTGAACCAAGGGCCTGCAAAGGTCTTTCACCATCTCTCGCACCATTCGTTCCATATCGGTGAGGTGTTTGTCGATGCGGTTCGGAAGTTCCGATCGCACGATGTCCCTTACCACATGGGCAATTTGGTCGGAGAAGAGCGAGCCCGACATTTGCTCGGTCACCTCAGAGCGGACGATTTGGTTCAGCCGAACGGTGATTTCCTGAGTCATCATCTCGGACGACGGTTCGGCGCTCTGCC
Organism: Nitrospiraceae bacterium; assembly: GCA_052389595.1. GTDB lineage: Bacteria > Nitrospirota > Nitrospiria > Nitrospirales > Nitrospiraceae > JBQTHT01. The sequence continues at coordinate 37,544 of JBQTHT010000009.1, read as the reverse complement.
GTTCTGAATGTTCCTTCAGCAATGTGGAGCGATCATCAACCGAACCTTTCGTCGCTTCTACTGCGCCGCTCGCAGACGTTCGATCGATAACTGCGTTTATAGCCGGCTCATTTGAAGCGGTAGGGGTGGTATTGGAAGGGGATGCCGATGTGACCGGTTCCGGAACTAAAAGCGGTTCCTCTGATGATTCAATGATGGAATCGACCGACGGTGAAGACATCCGCTCGTGACTCGCTGTCACTGATTCATCTTCAGTTTCGGGGAGCGATTCGGGTTCGTAAAAGCCCTCCCGCTCTTCGGACTCATCCAAGTCCGTGGAATGACTAGCCGGTGGCCATGTGCGGCGCTTATGCAACGTGCCTTTGCCGTTTCCCTGCGTTCCGTTCGATTGTAGGCTCTTAATGGCGTCCCAAAGATGGTCAGCCTGAAAAGGCTTTTTGAGAAACGCTTTGACGCCGAGCGTACGCAGAAGGTTTTCGTCTGGTCGATCTGCGGGATTGATGAGTGAGATGATCAATGTCTCGGAGAGGTTATCTAGTTTCCCGAGTTCTTTGCAGAAGCCGGAGAACGTGATGTTGTCTAGATGATAGTCGGCAATAATCAATTCAGGACTGAGGCGCTTGGCGGCCTCAAGGGCGGCAGGGCCATCCTGGAATCCCACCACCTCGTAGCCTTCCGAGGTGGAAAGTTGTTCCACCATTCGCCGCACGGCAGGACTGCTATCGATGACGAAGATTCGTGATGACACGTAAGTCACCAATAATATTGAGGTATATTGAAGCTAGCAGAGGCCTAATTCTTTGTCAAGAAAACGCCGACACTGGGCATTTTGACTTCGCATTCAGCGGCTGACTAGAATCCGGACGCGATGAAAAGCCGAGTTCAGGTCATTTTTTTCGATGCAGCCGGCACCCTCTTTCATGTGAAAGGTTCGGTAGAAGAGATCTATCTGCGCTATGCCGAAAACTATGGGGTGAAGCGAACGGACGATTCGCTTGTGGCCGTTCGTGCGGCCTTTGCTCGCGCGTTTCGGGAAGCTCCTCCGCCGGTGTTTTCAGCGACCGAAGCGGCAGAGATCAAGCAGTGCGAACGGCTGTGGTGGTTCGATATTGTGCATCACGTATTTTATCGTGTCGGGATGTTCGCCGGATTTGACGATTTCTTCGAGGAAATCTTTGGAGCCTTCGAGGGGGCGCAATGTTGGACGTTGTATCCGGAGACCGTAGAAGTGCTGAAGAAGCTGAAGGAAGAAGGATTGGAGCTAGGCATCGTCTCGAATTTTGATTCGCGACTGTTTCAAGTTCTGCGAAGCCTTGGCATCCGAGATTTCTTCGACACCATTACGATTGCCAGCCTGGCTCACGCGGCCAAACCCGCGGCGGAAATTTTTCGTGTCGCGTTGCGCAAACATGCCGTCGATCCGGAAGAAGCGGTGCATGTGGGAGATAGTGTGCAAGATGATGTGGAAGGCGCGCGTAATGCCGGGATGACGGGGGTCTTGATTGAAAGGGAATCAGACAAGGCTCGTCCGCCCATTCCCATCATTCACAATCTTCAGGAGCTTCGGCCGCTGCTTGCCGCCCTATAGCAAGCGAGGCACGATCTCGCTTGCGCGCCCCAGGACAATGACGTCCGCGATGGAGGAGGCGGGGGTGGAGTCAAGATTGATCTCGACGACATAGGCGCCGGCCTCTTTCGCTACAGCGGCAAATCCTGCGGCAGGATAGACAATGCCCGAAGTGCCGATGATGAGCAGGACATCGCACGTTCGCAGCGCGGCGTCGCTATTGCGCAAATCTTCCACCGCCAACGATTCGCCAAACCACACGATGTGAGGTCGCAGGACGCTTCGACAAATGGCGCAGGAAGGAAGGATAGCAATCGGCAGGTCACGATTGGCTTCGAGGGTGCCACATTGTGTGCAGCGGACCGTCCAAATGTTGCCGTGGATTTCCGACAACTTTCGCGAGCCCGCGGTTACATGGAGCCCATCGACATTCTGTGTCACCAGCCAGAATCGCTCGTAGCGCCGCTCCATCTCAACGAGAGCATAGTGCGCGGGATTGGGTTGCTTGGTCGCGATGAGTTCGCGCCGCCAGTTATACCATTCCCACACCAAGCGGGGATTGTTGGCAAAAGCCGCAGGTGTCGCAAGCTCCTCGGCTCGAAAGTTTCGCCAAAGCCCCTCCTTCCCACGGAATGTGGGAACTCCGCTGTCCGCCGAGATGCCGGCGCCGGTCAGTACCGTGACTGAACGGGCCTTGACCAAACGAGCGCGTACTTCTTGGATGGTCAGGTCCTGCGACATAGGCGTGTGATTATACGCCATGCTATAGTGGCGCGACAGAGCCAGAGGAGAGCGTGATGCAACAGATCATGATGGTGGGAGCTGGGTCGGTCGGAGGGTTTTTTGGAGCCCACTTGGCTAAGGCCAACCTCAACGTGTCGTTTTTACTCCGACCGACCACTCTGGAGGCGGTGAGGGCGAATGGCCTTACGATCCGGAGCGCAACTGGAGCCTTCACGGTTCGTCCTCGGGCCGCGTCCAAATCACGGGAATTGCCAGCGCCTGATCTTATTATTTTGTCGGTCAAGGCCTATGACTTGGAGGAAGCGCTGAGTCACGTTGAACCGGTCATGACGGACGGGACTGTCATCCTGACCTTGCAGAATGGTGTGGATACGGAAGATCGATTGCTCGCGCGCTTGAAGCGGGATTGTGTGGTAGGAGGTGTGGCGTTTATCTACTCGAAGGTTGTTGAGCCCGGTGTGATCGATCATTACAAGAAGGGATCGCTGGCGATCGGTGAGTTGATGGGGCATGAGAGCGAACGGGTGCTGAAAATTCGTGAGCTGTTCAAGCAAGCGGGAATTTCCTGTCAGATCTCCGGCGATATCCGCCGGACTAAATGGGAAAAGATGTGTTGGAACTGTGTCTTCAATCCGCTGACCGTTTTGATCAACGATCGAGTCTCCAAAGCCCTGGATCATCCAGAAATGCTCCACGTCATTCAGCAAATTGTCGGTGAGGTTGCGGCGGTGTCAGCGGCGCTCAAAGTTCCCTTGGCTCCCGATATGGCCGAGAACGTGGTGCGTTGGACACAAGAGATTCGGGATATTCATACGTCGATGTATGATGATTGGAAAGCGGGCCGTCCCACCGAGATCAATTCTTTGAACGGATACGTGACTGCGATGGGCCGACAATTGGGTATTCCCACTCCCGTGAATGAAGCACTCACGGCGATCATCAAGACCATCACTGGACAAGAAAAGACCGGCCCGGGCGTCTTGCGGATCGACGGGGCTGTTATTCAGTCTGTGGTATTAGACCGGCAGACTCTGGCGAAATTGCCGTCCCAACACCAGGTGGCGGACATCAGCACGATCCTGCCCGGTATGAAGGGCAGGGGGATTCGTCTCAGAGGCCTTCTAGATGTGCCGGCGCTGGCCATCGGAGCAGACCATGTCACAGTTCATTCTTCTGATGGACATTTTGCCGCGAGTCTCACGCTCAAGCAGGCAGAGGAATATGGAGTGCTGATTTATGAGATGGAGGGAGCTTCGTTACCGGCTGCGAAAGGCGGCCCGTTCCGCCTGGTGACCCCCGGACTCGGTGATCTCTGTGCCAACGTGAAGGCGGTGGCTCGTATCGAAATCACTACGGGACCGGGAAAGGACACCAGACCTTCAACGAAAAGCTGCTAAGGGCTGCCGGCGGACGAGACCCCATCCTTATCGGATCACTTGAATCGCCCGCCACCGTTCTGAACGATACCGCCACAGTAAAAGAGCCATTCTCACCGTCCAGTCCGCGACCATTGCGCTCCAAACAAATACTAACTCGAGATGCAGCCATTGCGCGGCGATCCAGGCGATTGGCAAGCGCACGAGCCACATGCCCACCATAGTTGCTCCCATGATGGAGCGAGTGTCTCCCGCCCCGCGAAGGGAGCCCGCAAGGACCATGGTGACCGCCAGCGGAATCTGCAACAGGGCTACGATCTGCAAAAACAGGGTGCCAAGCTGGATTACCGCCTCATCATCGGTGAAGGCGCGGAGCAGGCCATAAGGGAAGAAGAAAAACACGACCCCCATTCCAGCCATGATGAGCGAAGCGAGTTTGTTGGCTTCCCAATTTTCGATCTTTGCTCGCGTGTATTTTCCGGCTCCGATGCTCTGGCCCACCATTGTCGCCGCAGCAATGGCGAAACCATAACCGGGAAGAAATGACAAGGACTCGATGGAAAGACCGACCTGATGGGCCGCATACGAAAGAGTTCCGTAAAGAAGCACGAGTTTTGTGTAGAGCATGATGCCAGCCTGTTGAACGATGCGCTCTCCAGACACCGGCGCACCGACGGTCCACATGGCTCTGAGGAGAGGGAGACGGATACGCTCCGGCCAAGCAAGAAGTGGCCGGCAGCGCCAGAAGAGAAAGAGCGTGCCGAAAGACTCGGCCACAGCGACGGCCATCGCCGCACCCTTGATTCCCCAATGGGGCATGCCCCAGTATCCGTAGATCAAAGGGTAGGCGACGAATATGTGTAAGACATTAACGCCCATCAACGCATACATCGGCGTGCGCGTGTCTCCGCTTGCTTGAAGGATGCCGGACAAGACTTGGATAAACACCGTGAGAGGAATGACGAGGAAGATAATATTTGTATAGGGACCAGCCAATTCGATGACCTCCAGCTCGGCTCCAAGCAATTGCATGGCGGGGCGGTTAAACATGATCCCCATGCTCATCAGCAGCAGTCCTGCGATCGAGGAGAGGAGAAGCGCGTGCGTCCCGGCTTCGGCTGCGTCGCGATGCCGCCGCGCACCCCACAATTGTGCAATCATGACGGTCGCACTGACTGAGACACCTGCGAGAAAGGTAGTGCCCATGAATGCGAACAACTGGCCAAGCCCAACAGCGGCGATGGATGTCACTCCCAATCCACCGACCAGGAACACCGCGACGATGCCTTCGGTCCTCTGCAGCAGGCTGCTGATTGTCACAGGAAGCGCCAGGGTCAGCACGGCTCGGCGGATTTGAGTAATGCGCCTATTCATGACGGCCTATCCTATCAGATGGAGAGACGCGCAATAGGGCTGGACAATGGGACGTCTGTTCTGTACGCTGCGCCGGCAGGATGATTGTCTTGTCCCAGCGAACCGCCCACCGTCTGTCAAAGTCAAAATTCCTCTCCGGTCTCCAATGTCACAAGCGGCTGTATCTTGAAGTTCACTCCCCGGAGTTAGCCACCGAGCCCAGCGAAGCGACGCGATCGATCCTGGATATGGGAACCGAGGTGGGTGAATTGGCTCGCCGGTGTTTTCCCAACGGCGTTCTTGTGGAGGCCAGTCACCGGCATGCGGAAGAGGCATTGAAGCGAACCGCTGAACTCCTCAACGATCCGGACGTGCCCGCGATCTTCGAAGGCGCATTCCGGTTCGACGACGTGCTGGTTCGAGTCGATATTTTGGAGCGGGTTGAGGCGGAGAACGTCGGAACGGCCTCGTGGCGATTGATCGAGGTGAAGTCGTCCACGCGAGTGAAGGATATCCATCTTCCTGATTTGGCGATCCAGCACTATGTCCTCACCGGAACCGGCATTCGCTTGGTCGCCGATTGTCTCATGCATATCAATATTCAGTATGTGTATGACGGACATGAACCGAATCTTGATCAACTGTTCACCCTGCAAGACCTGAGTGCGCACGTGGCCGATCGCCAACTTAATGTTCCAGGGCAACTACTGACGATGAAGGAGATGCTCAATCAGCCGGCTGCTCCTTCAGTCAAGCCGGACGGACATTGTCGCGCTCCTTATGAATGTCAGTTTTGGGATCATTGCGTCAAAGACAAGCCCGCCCGCTGGGTCTATTACCTGCCGGGTGAGGAACGAACCTTTCAGGCGCTGACGCAAAAAGGAATCGAGACGATTGATCAGATCCCGGACAGCTTCACATTATCTACTGTGCAGCGACGTATGAAGGACAATCTGGAATGGACGGGACCCCAACTGCAGTCTTTGTTGAAGAGTGTTCGCTATCCTATTCATCATCTGGATTTTGAAACGATCATGCCGGCCATTCCCAAATACGCCGTGACAAGACCCTATCAAACGATTCCCGTCCAGTGGTCCAATCACATCGAGACGGAAGATGGACAGGTGAGGCATGAGGAATACTTGCACCAGGAGTGCAGCGATCCGAGGCGAGACCTGACTCTTGCGCTACTGGACTCAGTGGGTGAGCGGGGTAGCATTTGTGTCTATTCCAGCTACGAGCGGGCTATCTTAGAGCGATTGGCGGAAGGGCTGCCGACGCTTCGCTCAGATCTTCTTCAGGTCATCGAACGGCTGTGGGACCTGTTCCCCATTATTAAAGATCATTACTACCATCCCGCCTTTGCCGGCTCCTTCTCCATCAAGTCAGTCTTGCCGGCTATTGTGCCTTCGTTGGGATACGGCGATTTACGGATTAAAGAAGGAGGAGTTGCCGCGAGTCAATACTACCGGATGGTGTTTCTGGAGACCGATTGGGTAGAGAGGATGAATATCCGAGAGTCACTCCTTCAATATTGCGGCCGCGATACGCTCGCCATGGTGGAGTTACGGAAGGCATTGTGGCGGAAATGCTCGGCGCCGAATCCAATGTGAATAGCTACTGAAACAGACTCTTCCTCCCCACACTCCGAAGAAGCTTCAGAAACTCATCCGAAACAGCCAAAGGTCGTATCCCTTCGCTGCTGGTTGGATAGCCTCCGTCGCGAAGCTTGGTTTGGCGGAGAGGGCGGAGTTCGAAGTCGCGCTCCCTCGCGCCTATGCTGCGCTCCGGTCACCCCATGAAGGCACCCCCCCCCTTATAACCCCTGTTCGAATCCCACCTTCTTCGGGCGATTTATTACTTTTCAGTTGGTCCACTTTGTCGGCGTGACTGTTATGATATGGCGGAGAGGGTGGGATTCGAACCCACGGTCCAGTTGCCCGGACAGCAGTTTTCGAGACTGCCCGATTCGGCCGCTCTCGCACCTCTCCTCTTTGCCTACTTGGAAGAGCGCGCAGCTTATCGCGCGCGCGGGGCTTTTTCAAATCTATTTACAGGCAATCGCTTTTTTCCATATGGTGTAGCCCGGCGTAAGGCAATTCCTCAATTTCGTCAAGTTCTTTTCACCTTATTACTCCCGGAAATCCCTCCTTTTGTAGAGGATCTATAAACCGAAAGAGGGGAAATATTTTGTCGTTTGCCATATGTATCATAGACTTACTGGACTGCACAGGGTTGAGGCGGCTTCGAACCAGTGCTTAGGTAGACACCTGTGCTCTGAAGGCAATCTCTCTTGTTGAATGTCATTCTTGAAGCGGTGCCATTCCTCGCCGTGCACCATGCTTGAAAGGGTCTCTTGCAAAAAGATAGTCTTGACGGTCTCCCTTCCTTAACGTCTCTCGTCGAACTGGCTTGCTGGAGAGCTGTTCATCAGGCGGATAGGCTGGCCTATTGTTTTCTCAAAGATGGGCTAAAGATCGATGGCTCGTTGACCTATGCCGAGCTGGATCGGCAGGCTCGCGCGGTGGCGGGCTTTCTTCAGAGCCAAACTCGGGTAGGGGATCGCGTGCTCGTGCTGTTCCCTCCCGGCCTTGATTTTGTGCGGGCTTTTTGGGGCTGCTTGTACGCAGGTGTCTTGGCCGTCCCAACTCCGCCTGTTGACCTCCTTCGAATCAAGAAAAGCCAGCCTCGCCTCGAATCGATCGTGAAGGATGCTCAAATCTCCGCCATCCTCACCACAAGCCTTACAAAACGCAGTTGTGAAAGCGAGATCACCCTGAGGGAAGGGAACGGTCGTATCCCGTGGTTTGCCGCGGAGGAGATTCACGAAGACTGGTTCGGCAAATGGAGGCAGCCTGAGTATACTCACGATCGTATCGCGTATCTGCAATACACCTCCGGCTCTACTTCAGAACCGAAGGGAGTGATGGTGAGTCATGGCAATCTCCTCCATCACTGTCGATACATTACACAAGACGGAGGCTACGGCTCACACGCCGTGACATTGTCATGGATGCCCCACTTCCATGACTATGGATTGGTGAAGGGAATTGTGCAGCCTCTCTCTGCCGGAATTCCCACCTATTTAATGCCTGCCCTGGCGTTTCTGAAGCGGCCGGCCCGATGGCTGGAAGCCATTGAGCGATATGGCGTCACGCATAGTGGAGGGCCGAATTTTGCCTATCGCCACTGTGTGCGGGCCATAACATTACAAGAGCGGAAGGAGCTCAATCTTCACTCTTGGCGAGTGGCCAGCTGTGGAGCGGAACCGATCTCAAAAGAGACCATGGATCAATTCGTGGAGGCGTTTGAGCCATCGGGATTTCGACGAGAGGCATTCTATCCGGCTTATGGGCTCGCCGAGTTCACCCTGCTTGCCGCGCTCAAACGGCAGAATGAACAGCCTAATTTTCTGCATCTTGACGGGCGAGCCTTGGAGAAGGGGATAGTACGGCAAGCTAGAGAGGGCTCCAAAGACGTGCGTACGGTCATGAGTTGCGGGCATCCCGTCGGAAGCACGCAGGTTGCTGTGGTCCACGCAGAAACAAGAACGCCTTGTCCTTCCCATGTCATCGGAGAAATTTGGTTGAGAGATCCAAGTGTGGGCAAGGGATATTGGAACCGTCCGGAGGAAACGCGACGCACATTTGAGGCGTCTCTGTCTGGTGTTGAAGAAGGACCTTTTCTGCGTACGGGCGATTTGGGGTTTCTCCACGAGGGACAACTGTTTGTCACAGGGAGGCTAAAAGATCTCATCATCATCCGAGGCCGGAATCACTATCCTCAAGACATCGAATCGACTGCTGCACGGAGCCATCCCACGCTGCGGGAAGCTCCTGGTGCGGCCTTTTCTGTGGATGTCGAAGGGGAAGAGCGGCTCGTGGTCGTTCAAGAGGTCGAGCGCAGGGAGAGAATGACTGATAGTGCATCCGTTATAGGCGCAATTCGGAGCGCGATCTCGGAATATCACGATCTGCAAGTCTACGCCGTCGTGTTGATACGGGCAGGAAGCATCCCAAAGACATCCAGCGGAAAACTTCAGCGGCGCGCGTGCAAAGACGCGTTCTTATCGAATCGGCTCACAACCCTGACTACCAGCGTTCTTGGTGAAGAGGCAGAGGAATATCACGAGAAAAGTCTGACGCGGGACGATCTCTTAGCCATACCCACAGACAAACGGGAAACCCTGCTGATTGCCTACTTAGAGGTCCTTGTAGGCAAGTTGTTGCATGTGTCTCCAAAGCGGTTGAGCGCAGATCAGTCCCTCAACATGCTGGGGATCGACTCACTGATGGCTGCGGAGATCGCGCATGAACTTGAACTCCGCTTCGGAGTATCGATCTCTCTTTCGACGTTGCTGAATGATCTCACGATTCATGCTTTGGGGATGCTTGTCCTGAATTCTGTCACCGGTCTACCTTCCGGCCGGACAAGCGAGGCGCCCGATGAGAAGTCTTCGCGCTCTTCTTTGTCTCACAATCAATCAGCGCTGTGGTTTTTGCACCGGCTTGCTCCTGATAGTAAGGCGGCGAATGCGGCTCTCATGCTTGCCGTCCGAGGGTCGGTCGACCTTGTTGCCTTACGACATGCATTACAAGCGTTAGGCGATCGCCACGCGATCCTTCGAACCACCTATGCCGTGGAGCACGGACTGCCGTGTCAGCAGATTCATTCTATGCTCTCGATTCATTTTGAAGCGACGGATGCAGCGACCTGGACGTTCGAGAGAGTCAAAGCCGCAGCAGCGGAAGCTTCCGAAGCCGTATTTGATCTCGAGCGAGGTCCTGTCTGGAGAGCCCACCTGTTTCGACGATCAGAAACCGACGCGTGGCTGTTGCTTGTCGCACATCACATTGCCGTGGATGGGTGGTCGATGGAGATTCTGGTGGAGGATTTCCGGCGGCTGTATGGGTCCATTGTCACGAATGAAGATACGGACGTTCTCCCTGCAGCGAAGCAGTATTCAGAATTTGTCCGTTGGCAGGACGGCTTACTGGCTAGTTCAAAGGGAACAGTCCTGGGTGCCTATTGGCAGCAGAAATTATCAGGAGAATTACCCGTCCTGGATCTCTCGCACGATCGCCCTCGACCATCGATTCAACGGGACAACAGTGCGTGGCGGAGCTTTAGACTCAGTGAAGCGCTGACCAGACGACTGAAGGCGCTAGCGAAAGCCCAGGGTACGACGCTCTATACGATGCTGGTAGCCGCGGTTCAAGTGTTGTTATATCGGAGCACCGGTCAGGACGACATTCTGATCGGCTCTCCGATGTTTGGCCGGAGCCGGGCTGCATTTGCGGAGACGGTAGGCGACTGTGTCAACATCGTAGTCCTTCGTGATCACCTCAGCGGGAGCCTCCCATTCATCGAGTTCCTGGCACAGACGAGACGCACGGTCCTTGAGGCCATAGACCATCAGGATTACCCGTTCTCGTTACTGGTCGAACAACTTCAACCAGTTCGAGATCTCACCCGCGCGCCGCTCGTTCAGGCGTTGTTTGTTCTTCAAACATTCACGCTTCTGACCCTTCTTGAGGAAGCTACGGAGTTCGACCAAACCCCGGTCTCGATAGACCGCGGGCCTCTCCAGATCAAGCCCTATGTGATTCCCCAGCGCACAGGCCAGTTCGACCTCACGATCGAGATGTCGGAAACCGGTGGAGCACTAGAAGGGTGTTTTGAGTACAACGCCGATCTCTTCGATGCTGAAACTATTGAGCGGATGCAGGAACACTTCCACGTCCTGCTAAAGGGAATCGTAGAGCAACCGGGTCAACCATTGTCAGAGTTGCCGCTGATGACAGCCGACGAGCGACGTCAGGTGCTGGTGGCATGGAACGACACCCGGACGAAGTATTCAGATACACGATGTCTGCACGAACTATTCGACGCCCAAGTAGCGCGCGCCCCGGAGGCGGTAGCAGTCATGCATGAGGAACGCCGGTTGACATATCGCGAATTGCAACGGCGTGCTAATCAGCTCGGTCATCGACTACGGAAATGTGGAGTAGGGCCCGATGTACTGGTCGGATTGTGCGTGGAGCGATCTGTTGACCTCATCGTTGGGCTTCTCGGAATTTTGAAAGCCGGCGGGGCCTATGTGCCGTTGGATCCCGAATACCCGAAGAAACGCTTGACGGCTATGTTGGAGGATGCCCGGGCGCCGATTCTCGTGACTCAGCAGCATTTGAATGCTCGGCTTCCGGATCACGACGCCCAGACCATATATTTGGAGACTTCATCATCGACGATTGTCCAGGTAGATGAAGAATGCTCGGCAAGCGGCGTGACCAGCGGAAATCTTGCCTATGTGATCTATACGTCCGGTTCCACTGGAAAACCCAAAGGCGTCATGGTGGAACATCGGTCGGTCGTCAATTACGCGGAAGCCATGGCGACGCAGGTTCACCTGGTTCCAGGGGACCGAACGCTTCAGCTCGCCTCCATCAGCTTCGATACGGCGGCCGAGGAGATTTTTCCCTGTCTGATGCGAGGCGCCACACTGGTCCTGCGGACGAGCGCCATGTTGGATTCGATGTCGGGCTTTTTGCAGAAGTGCCGTGAATGGCAGGTCACCGTTCTGGATTTACCGACTGCCTATTGGCATCAACTGGCGACTCACCTCCACGCCGAACGGCTTGGACTGCCGCCCGACGTGCATTCGGTCGTGATCGGAGGAGAACGCGCGCTGAGACAGCCCCTCGTGGCTTGGCGACAACATGTCGGCCATCGTGTCAAGTTGTTCAACACCTACGGGCCCACGGAAGTCACTGTGGCCGCCACCATGTGCGACCTGACGGAGCCTGAGACTGATCTTAATTCTGTTCGAGAGGTCCCCATTGGGAGAGCGATACAGAATGTCCAAGTCTACGTGCTTGACCCACACCTGCAACCTGTACCGATCGGGACTCCCGGGGAACTATTTGTTGCAGGTGTGGGACTGGCTCGGGGATATTTCAAGCTCCCCGACCTGACCGCGGAGAGATTCATTCGGAATCCCTTCAATTCGGACACCCACGCACGCCTCTATCGAACGGGCGATATGGTTCGGTGGGCGGCGAACGGCACGCTGGAGTTTCTTGGTCGAGTCGATCGGCAAGTAAAAATTCGAGGTCACCGTATCGAGCTGGGTGAAATCGAAACGGCTTTAGCGACGCATGCTGGTGTTCGAGAGGCCGTGGTCGAAGTGCGGGAAGAGCTTCCGGGCGATAAGCGCTTGGTTGCATTTGTTGTTGCGGCTCCGCAGAGCGCGCTCAGTGTCGAGCAATTGCGTCTATTCCTAAGGGAGCGTCTTCCGGACTATATGATTCCATCGGCGTTTGTGGAACTCGATACCCTGCCGCTCACACCAAATGGAAAGGTGGATCGGAAGGCCTTGCAGGCGCCGGCCACCAGTCGTGCGAGGATTCCCCACCTGACATCGCAATACGTGGCGCCGCGGGACCCCACGGAACAGCTCTTGGCGCAGCTATGGGGCGAGATTCTCGATCTCAAGGATGTGGGTGTGCACGACAATTTTTTTGAGCTAGGCGGCCATTCGCTCTTGGCAACCCAATTGTTCTCGCGACTGCGGCCACTCTTTCAGCGTGAGCCTCCTCTCCGAGTGCTCTTTGAAACGCCCACGATCGCAGACCTTTCGACTTGGCTCCAAAAAGGCCGCACTCCGTTACCTCACGCGGAGATACCGTCTATTCTCCCTGTCTCCCGCGCAGAACCGTTGCCACTCTCGTTCGCTCAAGAACGGATGTGGTTTCTCTACCAACTTGCTCCAGAGAGTGCGGCGTATAACATTCCGGTGAGCGTGCGATTGTCCGGGCCTTTCAATTATGAAGCGTTTGACCATAGCCTCCGGGTGCTCATCTCCCGTCACGAATCACTCCGGACCACCTTCCATGCGATCGACGGGCGACCTGTCCAAGTCGTACATGCGGAACTGCCCGTGACGATCCGGAAAGTCGATCTGCGACAAACTTCAAAGGGCTCTAGGGAAGAGGAAGCTGTCGGTGTGGTGACCGACGAAGCACGGTGTCCGTTCAACTTGTCCACGGGCCCGCTGATCAGGGTGGTTCTGGTTCAAATGAGCGATGAAGAACATCTTGTGACTGTTACCACGCATCATATTATTTCCGATCAATGGTCGTACGGCGTCATTGCACGAGAGTTAGTCCATTCCTACAACGCCTTCTGTGAGGGGAAGCCGTCGGCAGTCGAACCAGTTCTTCAGATCCAGTACGCTGACTTTGCGTGTTGGCAACGTGCGTATCTGCAGGGGCCTGTGCTGGATGATCATTTGGCCTATTGGAGGAATCGTTTGGCCGAAATGCAAATCTTGGCGTTGCCGACGGATCGCCCTCGTCCAGCCACGCAGTCCTTCCGTGGAACATATCTCTCAATGGATCTGCCTCGATCCCTGATAAACAGTCTGAAACAGCTGAGCATCGAAGAGGGCGCGACGCTGTATATGGTGTTCCTAGCCGGGTTCGTGACATTGCTGCATCGCGTGACGGCACAAGATGATATTGCTATTGGGACACCGATTGCGAACCGCAATCTGTTGGCGATCGAAGGCCTGATCGGTACCTTTGTGAACACGCTTGTATTGCGGACGGATGTCTCAGGTGAGCCGAGTTTCCGAACGCTGTTGGCTCGCGTCCGAGACACCACGTTGGAAGCCTACGCCCACCAAGATTTGCCGTTCGATAAATTAGTCGAAGAACTGCACCCGGACCGAAGCCATGGAGGGCAACCTCTCGTTCAAGTCTTATTCAATTTCGCCAATACTCCCTTCGGCCGAGTTGACTTCAAACACCTCTCGTGGGCGCCTTTTGAACTGGACCGAGGGGCGTCGCAGTTCGATCTCAGCCTTTCGATCGATCCGACCCTGTCGAAGCGAATCTATTTGGAATTCAATACGGACCTGTTCGACCGGGAGTCGATGGAACGCTGGCTCGGCCACTATCGGACATTGCTGGAAGCGATCGTCGAGAGGCCGGACACAGCCGTCTCCCGATTGCGGCTTCTCACCGAACAGGAACGACGGCAGCTCCTTGAGGTATGGAATGAGACAACCACGAATGATCAGAACGACGTGTGTTTTCCACAGTTGTTCGAAGCCCGAGTCAAAGAATGTCCGCTAAGACCCGCCGTATCCTGCCAAGGGCAGGAGATCTCCTATCACGAGCTGAACGAGAAGGCCAATCAGATTGCCCACCACCTACGGGCCATGAATGTAAAGGCTGAGGACCTCGTCGCCGTATTGATGGAACCTTCGCCGGACCTTGTCGCTTGCTTGCTGGGAATCATGAAAGCCGGCGGCGCCTATCTCCCTCTCGCCCCCGGACTCCCTACCAAGCGCATCTCCTACATGCTGGAGCATAGCGGGGCGGCGCTTCTGGTCACAACGGAGAAGCTTGCCAAGATGGTGTCTCCAACAGCCACTCGAGTGATACAGCTTGATTGTGAACAGGGGTCCTTGGCGCGACAGAGCAAGGAAAATCCGGCTCCACAAGCAGGGTTGCGGCACCTGGTGTACGTCATCTATACGTCCGGCTCCACGGGCCAACCCAAAGGCGTGGAGATAGAACATGTCGCCTTGGTGAACCTCTTGCAATCCATGCGGCGTGAGCCTGGATTGACGGCACAGGATCGATTCCTCTCTGTGACGACGCTGTCGTTTGATATTGCGGGACTTGAGATCTACCTCCCTCTCCTTGCGGGCGCGACGGTTGTGATGGCGACTCGGGAGGAAGCATCAGATGGCGCCTGGTTGCGCGAGCAACTCGATGACCACGGCATCACGGCGATGCAGGCCACGCCGGCGACTTGGCAGATGGTGCTGCAAGCAGGATGGACCGGATCGCCGAAGCTCCAAGCATTGTGCGGAGGCGAAGCACTCTCCCATGATCTGGCCCAGAAGCTCTTGCGGCGCGCGGGATCAGTGTGGAACATGTACGGACCGACGGAAACCACCATTTGGTCCACTCTAGAAAAAGTGGACGCAGGCGCGGAGACGATTTCGATCGGTCGTCCGATCGCGAATACCCAGATCTATATTCTCGACTCCAGATTGGAACCGGTTCCTGTGGGAATCCCAGGAGATTTGTATATTGGGGGATTGGGGCTTGCGCGAGGCTATCGCGCGGCTCCTGAATTGACGAATACTCGATTTGTCGCAAGCCCGTTCCTTCGGGGAAGGGAACGAATGTACAAGACCGGTGATGAGGCGCGATGGCTCCCTGACGGACGCATTGAGTGTCTCGGGCGGTCGGACCATCAAGTCAAAGTGCGTGGATTCAGAATCGAACTCGGGGAAATCGAATCAATCTTGCGCGAGGAGCAAACAATCAAGGACTGTGTGGTTATCTCACGAGAAGATACTCCTGGTGAGAAGCGGCTTGTGGCCTATGTGGTTCTTCGAAAAGGTGCGGCGCTTGACCCAGACCAACTGCGGAGGAAACTGAGGGAACAGGTGCCGGAATATATGATACCGCCGACCGTGGAACAGTTGGATGTCCTACCCCTTACCCCCAACGGAAAAGTGGATCGACTCGCGCTGCCGGCGCCCGGGGAGCATCCTTGGGAGATGTCCTCCCGACATGTTGCGCCGAGGAGTCGCCTCGAACTGCAATTAGCTGCGATCTGGGAACAGGTCTTAGAAGTTCCCCATATCAGCGTGCGGGATAATTTCTTCGATCTGGGGGGACATTCTCTCTTGGCGCTTCAAATGTTCAATGCCATCGGGCAGTCTTTAGGAAAGCGTGTGCCCATGTCGCTCTTATTTCAGGCGCCGACGATCGAATCGCTTGCTGAGGTGTTAAGTCATACCGGATGCGTGGTGCGATGGAATTCCTTGGTCGCCATTCAGCCTGGCGGCGCCAAACCGCCGTTCTTCGTGGTTCCGGGAGTCGGCGGTAACGTGTTGGTCTTTGCGCGGCTCTCAAAATTGCTGGGGCAGGAGCAACCGTTCTATGGATTACAATCGCGAGGACTTGATGGTCGGGAACAACCGTTTACGCGGGTGGAAGAGATGGCCGCGCACTACGTTCAAGAGATCCGAACGGTCAGTCCGAAGGGTCCTTATCTGATCGGAGGGACTTGCACGGGAGGAGTGGTGGCGTATGAAATGGCTCAGCAACTCTCGGGGCAAGGCGAGAGGGTGATCCTCACGATCATGGAATCATGGCATCCACGGTCTCACCGGGAGCATCGAGACAAACCGCCCATCTGGCTGTGGCCGGCGTACTGGCGTGAACGGTTGCGGACGGTTCAGGGGTTTGTCGAGGGTCCGGAAATGGATCATACCGATCTTGTCGCAAGAGCCACGTTCCATGCAGTGGCACGGTATGAACCGAAAGCGTATCGGGGCCGGCTCTTGAACGTCATTGCCTCCCATCGTCCGCTGTCGGATTCCACGGAGGATACGCGGATGGCCTGGAGCGAATTTGCGCTCTTGGGCGATCGCACCGTCTTCATCAGCGCCGAGGACTCCGGACGGTTGTTCGTTCCCCCTCACGTTCGAGAACTTGCGCACAATCTTCAAAGCTATTTGGCCGAAGAATGGGCGATCGACGCCGGTGAATTTCAGGCAGACGCTTCACGTTCGGCTGGCAGCTATGACAGGGTCTAGGTGAACTCGATACTGAGGGATGGGCTGTGAATATTCGAAAGTTCCTTTCGTTTTTGCTGCGCGGATCCAAACCTCGGCTGGCTCTGCTGATCGTAGCCGGTATTCTCTCGGGGTTCTGCAGCGCAGGGCTTCTTGCGGTGATGAATACTTTGCTCCATGAGACGGGAGGAGCGCCGAGAGCGCTGGCGTTAGCATTTGTCGGCCTAGCAATCTTGAAGATCGTCACAAGCGGACTGTCTCAGCTATGGCTCGTGTATTTCGCGCAAGACACGATCCTGGACCTTGGCCTGAAGCTGTGCGCGAGCATCGCCAATGCGCCGTTCCGAATATTGGAGAAGAAAGGTCAGGCGCACATTTTCGCGACTCTCACCGACGACGTAAGCTCGCTCGCCTGGGCTCTGCAATCTGTCCCCAGTCTTGTCATCAATGGAGCCATACTCGCAGGGTGCGCGGTCTATCTGACATGGTTGTCTTGGAAACTGTTCGTGATGGTTTTGGTTTTGACGATGGTGGGCGCAGCGACCTATAAGGTGCTGTATGATCGGGCGTTCACGGTGATTCATGCCGCGCGGGACCGTCGAAGCCTCCTTTTCCATCACTTCAGAAGCCTGACCGAAGGCATCAAGGAATTGATGGTACACAAGCGTCGCCGCGAAGCGTTCCTTTCCGAAGAGATTGGACCAGCGGCGCTGACCTTCCGAGATTTGAACCTGGCTGCAACGAAACAATACCTGGTCGCAGACGGCTGGACACAAGTCCTGTTTTA
Source organism: Nitrospiraceae bacterium (assembly GCA_052389595.1). Taxonomy (GTDB): domain Bacteria; phylum Nitrospirota; class Nitrospiria; order Nitrospirales; family Nitrospiraceae; genus JBQTHT01. The sequence goes on along the minus strand of JBQTHT010000009.1, from coordinate 20,112 downwards.
TGGTCTGATCGGCGCTGTGCTCCTGATATTTCCCGAGTATCTTGCGCTGCCGACTGAAACGCTCACGGGGTATGTCTTCGCGATGCTCTATATGATGGGACCCATGTGGGGTGTGCTCGGCACGCTCCCGACTTTGGTCAGAGGTCAGGTCGCGCTGGACACGATCGATGCGCTGGGACTCTCGCTTGACTCAGCGGAGCACGCACCAGCGAGCCCTGTGGCGTCTACTTCCGTCCTTCGTTCAGATGTTGGTCTCGAGTTGGAGAGCATCGTATTTCGCTACCACGACGGTCCTCAAGATGAGCACAATCAGTTTGTGCTGGGTCCCCTCGATTTCCATCTGAGGCCGGGCGAACTGGTCTTTGTCGTCGGAGGAAACGGAAGCGGCAAATCTACCTTGGTCAAAGTATTAACGGGATTGTATCGCCCACAAGCGGGCACGCTTCGTGTCAATGGGCAAGTGATCACTGACTCGAATCGAGAGTGGTTGCGGGAGCTCATCTCCGTGGTATTCTCGGATTTTTATCTGTTCGAGAAGTTGCTGGGGCTGGACTCCGCTCACATGAATGAGCGCGCGACAAATTATCTGCGCCGGCTCGAGATCGCTCATAAAGTCCATCTCATTGGGGAACGTCTCTCCACGACGGACTTGTCGCAGGGGCAGCGAAGGCGTATGGCCTTATTGACCGCTTATCTGGAAGACCGCCCATTCTATATCTTTGACGAGTGGGCGGCTGATCAGGATCCTCAATACAAGGAGGTCTTCTACAAGGAGCTGTTGCCGGAACTACGCGCCGGCGGCAAGGGCGTAGCGGTCATCACGCACGATGATCGCTACTTCCATCTGGGTGATCGAATTGTAAAGTTGAATGATGGGAAAATTGTAGAGTCGTGGAGCGGGTCTTCATATCGCGATCGGGTCTTGCGTTCCGTCCAGAATGCTTAATCGAATCCATTACCAAGATAAGCGCTCTGTATGTCAAGCCGGCAGATGATCAGCGAGCCTTCACAGAATCGCCCTCCTTCTCAGCCCTATCAGATAACGTCGACGGATGTCCATGTGTGGCAGGCTTCGTTGGCGCTCCCCGAACCTCAGATCGTTCAACTCGAACGGATTTTATCGGACGATGAACGCATGAGGGCGAGCCGCTTTGTATTCCCATGTGACCGCATACGGTTTATCGCCGCGCACGGAATTCTCCGGACACTCGTGGGTCTCTATGAACGTCTGGCGCCTTCCACGCTGGTGTTTCGTTCAGGGGCGCAGGGAAAACCGTTTCTTCATAATCCCTCGAATATTTCCGGGCGCCTGCAATTTAATCTGTCTCATTCTCACGAGCTGGGTCTGTTCGCCTTTGCAAGAGAACGGGAAGTCGGGGTAGATCTTGAGGCGCTCCGTGACGACGTGGAGGCGATGGCACTGGCCGCGCGCTTCTTCTCAACCACTGAATTTGAGCGCCTTCGACAGCAGCCTCCCCACGAAGCCAAGCGGCTGTTTTTTGTCTATTGGACCTGTAAGGAGTCTTATCTGAAGGGCAGAGGCAGTGGTCTTTCCGTTCCCTTGAGTCAATGTGAAATCTCTTTGGTCTCCGGAAAGGCGCGAGTCAATGTATCAGGCAGGGATGCATGCAACCCCTGGCTTATTCGAACGCTTTCCGTCAAGCCCGGCTATGTCGGTTCGGTGGCGGCTGAAGGAGAGAATTGGGACGTCACATACCAAGAATGGCCAAGAGACGATGGATGGGCTATCGCGACGTTGTCATAGGCCTACCGCGGTTGGACCCCCGTCCGCTCGCTCACATCGACCCGCAAGTTTCGAAAAAACGTCTGCAGTAGTGCCTGACTCTGCTCCTCCAAGACTCCTCCTGTGACCTCTATCCGATGGTTCAATCGTCGCTCGGCCGGGATATCGAATACCGATCCGCAGGCCCCCGCTTTTGGATCCCGCGCTCCAAACACTAGTCTGGAAACACGCGACTGAATGATCGCTCCGGCGCACATTAAGCAAGGTTCGACCGTGACGTACAGCGTGACGCCTGTCAGCCGCCAGCTAGGACGTCGCCGGGCCGCTGCGCGAATGGCAACGATCTCCGCATGAGCGGTAGGATCTTGCCACACTTCTCGATAATTATGCGCCTGCGCCAGAATCTGCCCGTCCAGCACGAGCAACGCCGCGATAGGTACCTCGCCCAGGGCAGGAGCCAGCTTCGCATGCTCCAATGCCAGCTGCATGAATTCGAAATCCCTCCGGAGACACTCCGTCATATCGCCCTAGACAATCTGTGGTCGTGTGAAGCGCAGGGGATGGTCTACGATGGCGCTATCCTAGCACACTGTCATTTTTGAGAGAAGGCACTGACCCCGAGGCAGATATATGTATGGGCAGGCAGAACAAAGAAGTGCTTAGAGCTGACCTTGAAGATAAATCGCGCCGGTTGGTTGGGGACGGCCACCGACCGGTTCGAGGCTGACCGCGAATTGTTTCATACGGGGAAAGTCGGGTAATCGCTTGCTCAACAAATGCGCCGTTTGCCCAGTGTCGATATGAAACGTATCGACACTCACAGGTTTCTCATCGATACCCCAAACTTGATAAATCGTACCACTTGGACATTCCGGGAGATTAACGGCGTAGAGCCATGCTTTCTTTGTATGAGGATCGTAGAGCAACAAGCCGCTGGCGCCTTTGGCAATACTCGATCCGGCTAAGGTTACGACGCGCACGTCCGGCGCCCGCAACAGTGTCGCCAATTCATCTTGCTGTGAGCGTCCTTTGCGCGTTGCGCTGGAGGCCTTTTCCAGAAGTGCCAGTTGGTTACGCAAGTCGTCCAACTCCGCTTCGCGCTGGATCACGATGTCGCGAAACTCCTGGATGTCGGTGTTACGTTGTTGTAATTCCTGGCGCAGTCTGCCCAAGGCGGTCTCCCGTTCGGACAGCTCCCGCTGAAAAGAGGCAAGCTTCGTCGTGTCCTTTTGTAAGGCCGTTTGCAACTGCTCTACCTTTCCACTTTCCGTTGCCACCCGAGAATACAGGGACCACCCGACATATCCTGTCACGGCAACAATCGCTAAAGCGGCAAAACCCATCGCAAATCTGAACGGAAGAGAGCGAGTGGGTGTGATCGGCGGGAAGAGATGATTCATCCATTCGCCCGGCTCTAGGCTTGGTGTGCCGGGTTCTTTGACAGTCTCAGACGGACTCGGAATCGCGGGCGTGCGAGCCGCCATGATCTTGGTTTTGAGCGCGCGCGGCGGCGAGGAAAGCGGTAAACCGAATGGAAGCAACGTGGCCACGGCCTGATATTCCTTGAGTGAGGCATGGCATGAGGAACATCCCGAAAGCAGATGTGCTTCAAGGAGTTGCCGCTCCGCGCGATCCAACGCGCCGACTGCATACAGCGCCACTGCCTCGTCCAGTTCTTCGTGTGTCATGGCTCGTCACCTAAGTCCCAGCAGCCTCGTAATGCCGTTCGCAATTTGGTCATGCCGAGCTTGATCCTGGTTTTAATCGTACCTAAGGGTTGATTGAGTCGGGCTGCAATTTCCACATGCGACAAACCTTCGTAGAAGGCCATTTCCAGCGCTTGCTGTTGCGCTGCGGGAAGCGCCCCGAGCGCGCTCGCAACCTGATGGCGAACTTCCGTGTCCGCATGATGTTCAAACGGTCCCGGCCCCTGGTCTGGAATATGAATCGTCGTGAGGTTGTCCATCGAGTCCGCCACGGCCTGAGGACGCGAAGCCCGGGTTCGTAAACGGTCAATGGCACGGCTCCTGGTTAAAGTCACAAGCCATGCGATCGGGGTTCCCCGTCCGACATCGTACCGGGCGCTCTTGCGCCATACCTCCAGATAGACATCTTGAAGCAGCTCGGCCACTTCATCGCGGTTTCCTAATATACGCAATGCCAACGTGTATAGCAGCGAACAGGACTGATCGTACAATTGGGTGAATGCATGTGCATCACCCTTGACGACGCGGGCAATCAGTTTTGGGTCAATGGACGTTGCGGCGTGCTGTGGTGAAGCTTCCATTCGAGCGAACCTTTTGGTGCCCCTACTGCGTAAGTAAAGGACACGCCGCAATCATATCATTCTACGGACGGATCGTCCAAAGAGATGCATACTTAAGTACAGAGAAATTTTAGAGAAAGTCGGGTAAGGGAGAAATCCCTACCGCAGGGAAGAAAACTGTTGGCGATCCGATAACAGATGGTCTTTTTGGTGACAATGGACTCGGGTCGAGCGAGGCCATGCCTGTCCCAATACGTTGAAACATTCTTCGATGCCCAATCCGTGAAGCGTACGCCGGATATGCTGTTCGCCGGAGGCGGGATGATAGAAGGCAATTGGGTAAGGTCCCAGGTGAGCTTGGACCACCAGCGCTTCAAGCACCACCTCGTGCTCTTGAATCAGCCGGAGGAGGTCATGCAAGCGGTGACCCCGTCCTCCCATTCTGTAGTAACCCCGGATTGATTGCAGGGGCGCTCGTCGGCTAAGGGAAAAGCGAACGCTCTGCTTCGTCGCATGCGAAAAGAGACGGCAAATCCACCCATATTGTTTCAGAGCTGAAATCAAGCAGCCACATGCTACCAGCGTCGTCGCTCGTACCGACGCGACCCAATACTGCAGGACGACGACCAAGAGATCGACCTGGCGGTCCTGGTTGCCTGTAGATGGTTTCGGAATACAATCTTGTGATCGAGCGATCCCGCATACCCTCCCAAGTATCTGCGACGGGGCCATGACCTCCCCACTTCCCTGGTTACCATCTCCTTTTACTTCGACCATGCCGGTATCGGTGACGGCGATAATTCGATGGCAGATAAGAGATCCTTCCTTGCGAAACACGACGATGTCGCCGACCATGAGTGTCTCGACCGGCTCGAAGCGCACGCGATCACCTTTATGAATAGCCGGGAGCATGCTCCAGCTGGTGACGGTAAATTCAACCAGGTGAGACAGTTCAGCAGCCGTGACGGGGGTGAGGTCGGCGGCTGAAAAAGCCGTGCGCAATGGGTCTGGGCAAAGCAGCCGGATCATCGCCGGGTGGGTGTCAGGGTCAACATCAGAAGGTGGATACTTAATCGAACGCCTCGAGCGAAGAGTATACCCAGGCGCGCCACTCTTGTACGGATGGCATGCTCAGTGCCCTGTTTCCCATACCGATAACCGAGGAATCTCGTTGAAGGACAGATAAGCGCCCACAGTCGATGCCATTTCCTTCTACCCGGAGTGGTGAGCAACAGCAGAACATGCCCGATCTCCGGTAGCCATTCCTTCGTCACGACCTTTCGTAAAAGAAACCACAGACCGCGTTCGGACATCGTCGATGGCGCCAATTGTTGAAGGTAGCGATCCGGCACGGGATGGTATCCCGACCGGGACAACGAGGTGAGGCCATGATACAGGGCCGTTCTCAACCCACCCTGGGCAGCACGTTGACTGATCATGGGCCATTCCACCGGTTCACGTTGAAGCAGCAAGGCGAGGTCAGTATAAAAGGAGGGTGAAAGCTGTCCGCGATGGATCACCGCATAGGCCGTGAGATACAGCACGAGGTCTTCACTTCCCATGCATTTCATCATTCGGCCGCCGATCCGGCGCGGGATGGCCCGTTCCCACAGCTTAGAAAGGTCCGTTTGGTCGAGATACCAGAGATCTGTGGTGATGTCCAACATCACGTGGTCTGCCAGTGAGCAATAGGCCGGATTACCGTCTATCTGCTGGACAAATCCAGAAGACTGAAGAAGGGTATCAATGCGTGGCAGATCTTTTTCTCGGACCAGGAGATCCACGTCGGAGAGCGGTCTGATTCCCCGTATGCCGTACAGGCGGGAAATCAGATCGGCGCCTTTCAACAACAGGAAATCAATCTGTTCACGCTGAAACAGCATCCCGACCGCAGCGAGCCGGTCAAGAATTCTGGTGTTCAAGGCGCCGACCTGCGCGTAGGACTCAACGAACCGGTCGAGAGTCGATGGCAACATAGGTGGTCTGTTCCAACCGAGCCAAGTCTTTGAAATGAGGAAGGCAGGCGCTCATGTCGCCGGTTTCAAGCCACGCGTCGCTCCGGCCCTGGCGGCAGTGAGACCGCACCTCACAGGCCGGACATTCATAGTTGGCATTGGGCCTAGCATGGTCGACCGTCTGCTTCAAGATCTCCCATCCATCCTTCACCGAGCCTGCGCGAAGGTTGTACCTCGGGATGGGAAAAGCCACACAGAGATTCATTTCGCCATAGGGTGTGATCGCAAAGCGGGTCTTGCCGCAGGCGCACTCAATAAACGGGCGATCTGAAGAACATTGATCTTCTATCGCAACTGCCGACCGGTTGAGCATCGCTTGGTCGATCCGCCGTTTAGCCTCAGGACTGAGCCGATATTGCAGTGGAGTTGTGTCGCCGTTGGTCCTTGGCATGACATCGAGGCAATATTGGAATTTGAAACCAAAAGGTTCGATCAGAGCGCGACATGCCGGCACTTCATGCTCATTTAGCGTGGTAACCGGCATTCGCACGTTGACCGATATTTGTCGCAAGGCCAAACAGGTAAGTCCTTGTCGAAACAGTGTGTAGGAACCAGGGATTCCGGTCATTCGTTCATACGTCATCTCTGTGGCGCCATAGATCGAAACATTCACTTGGTGAATGCCAGTCTCTACCAGGACATCGGCGAAAGAAGGCGTGATGCGGGTGGCGTTGGTCAACAATTGAATCACGAATCCGTGGGAACGGGCCTGCCGCAGGATCGTGGCAATATCGGGACGCACGGACGGCTCTCCACCCGTGAAGGTGATGCTCAGGACACCAAACTCGGCAAGTTGCTCGAGGACCCCGCCAACCTCTGCCGTCGTCAATTCTTCGGGTAAGATGCGATGAGTCGGGTTATAGCAGTGAAGACATCGGAGATTGCATCCATAGGTCAGCTCGAAGGTGACGCCCTCCGGCCGGCGTCGCATGGCGGCTCGCGTCGTGACGGATTCCAACCAGGCATCAGGCTTCAGGTGCTTCATGAAAGCGCGAAGGATGGGGAGGGCGGGTGGCGCGATAGATATTCTACGATATCGGGATCTTTCACAAACGCCAATCCGGCGCAATCGACGCGCTGAATCAGCAGAGAAAGAAAACGGAGCGTCATGTCCAAGGCGTCTCGATCCCAGTGAGGAAGATAGCACTGGCGAAGGAGAAAGCGAAAGACATCACCAGGGAGCATCGGGTCGAGACGATGGCGGTCGCGACCATGTCGTATGCAATACAGTCGCGTCAAAGGACCCGACTCATTCTTCGCATAGCAACCGGTCCCCACCCACGGAGTTCCATGAACGACTACTGTTTCCCCCATCTTGCGAAGAATGACTCGTTCGTCGCTGAGCACGGTGGCCTGTTGGGTTGCAAAGAAAGCGGACAAGGTAGATTTTCCTGCTCCGGAAGGGCCGGTAAAGATCGTGCCATGGCCGCTCACCAGTATTCCGGATCCGTGCAACAGAATCCCGCCCTGCCGTGCCAGCTTTGTGACAAGACAGATTTCCATCAATGGATTGATAACGTGCATCGGAACCCAGCCGGTGATCCCATCCGTCTGTTGCTCGCAGGCCAACACCTCGGCGAGAGAAAAATCAGTGGTGAGATACGCACGGAGTCGCGGTTGAAGAGTGCGTGTATCCGCCGATTCCAGGATCAAGCCTGTGTCGGATTCGAACAATTTCCAGAGACCGTGACAGGCATCGAAGCGCAACGAACCGAGTCGGCAGGGTGAAAGTTCCTTCACGATTCTGACATCGAAATGAATGTCCGGAGCAACAGAGGATGGAGTCGTAAACGATTCGAACGGGCTGAGCGGCCAAGATAGGCAAGCCTGATCAGCGGCCTCTTCGAGGCGAATCGTATATCCGGCAATCTGGACATCAATGCGCATACTTGCACTCTGGTTGACGTCGGCGTATACGAAAAAAAGTCTGACGTAAAGCGCTGCGATTCAGGATGGACGCAGCCCGCTGTCTCCCGTCGCGGCTCTCTTACAGCTTCCTGCACGGCAAGAGATGTCCATCCCTCCAGCCATAGGATTGCTGGCCATCAAGCTGCATGCGCTTAAGATCGCCTGCTCATGATTCAAGTCGACTCGAAAGAGTTGCGGAGGACTGTAGGATTTTTTCTCTCTCATCGCAACCTCCTTTCACCCCTTAACCCGGAGGTGCAGGGGATGGATCAACGTCTGTCCGAAAATGCGTTGGGCGCGAGTCCAGGCGACATCGCAATCGTAAGGAATGGGCGCTTCCGGATGGCCGCGTTCCCAGTTCGCGTCAGAGGGCTTCTTGTCGCAAAATCGATGAATAGCGCAATGCCTGCACGGAGAGTCGCCTTCATAACGAAGGGCGCGCACGTCTCGGAAAAGTTTATCCACTGCTTCTTTCAGCGCATGCTCACGCAAAGAAACGCGGCGTTCGTATTGCAGGGTGCAGGTGCCCAATGCTCCCCACGCATTGATATGAATCTGGTTGGTGGCGCAGCCGCATCGGAACAGGCGGTCATTCTGTGCAGGACCAAGTGCATCAGAGACACAGCAGGCCTCGCCATCGTTATTCGCCGAAACGTGTGGTGTCTCAATGTCCCCAATCTCCGACGGCGTGAGACGATACGCCAGTGAAGAGAGGTTGCCGTTCAGTCGAGGGGAAAGCGACGTGGTGTATCCAAACTGCTGGCCGAATGATGTCACGAACCGTTCAATCTCAGGCAGTTCATCTTTATTCCAATTCATCGCTTTGGTCTTGAAACAAAATGGCAGCCCGCTGTTCTTCAACAACTCCATCCCTTTGATGAACGTTCGAAACGAACCGTGAACTTGGGTGAACCGATCAAAAGCCTCCGGGTCGACCGAATGAACGGAAACATCGATTGAAAAAGGAGGAGACTGCCGGAGGCGTTCGATAATGCCTTGTGTGAACAGCGTTCCGTTGGTGTACAGCATCAGCAAGAGGCCTCTACGGTGAGCATATTCGTAGATCTCAAAGAAATGCGGATGCGTAAAGATTTCGCCGCCGGTCAAGTTGAGCCAGATGATTCCCAGATCGACCATTTCATCAATGAGTCGCGTGGTCTCCGCTAAGGTGAGTTCACGTGGAAAGAATTCCTTCGTATTGTACGGGTCGGTATAACAATGCAAGCAGTGGAGATTGCAGCGATAGGTGAGTTCCAGTTGCGCTTTGATCACGCGATCCTGGGCCGCGGCATTTTCGTGAATGGTGCGGCTGAAATCCTTGTATTCAATGGGAACCATGGTTCGAGTATCACGCATGGCTGGTCGCTGGATTGACAAGAAGACTCGCACGCCGTGATTTCCATTCACAGGCAAACGTCGGCAGGTAGCGATAAAACCCTTCTGCGAAGGAACCGCTCCGAAGGTCGTAGCCCTGAGTTCGATTCCCGGAACACAGCTGCAAAGAGCCGTAGGCATCGATATGAAACGAACGGATCCCGCTTTGACATGGTGCGGGCAGTACGGTCTGTTTCCAGCATGCTTCCTGCCAAAGTTCTGGGTCTGCCCGATTCAATTCTTGGAGTTGGTCAGCCGAAAGGCCTAGCTGCAGAGGCGACAGATCGTGATCGAGTGTCGGACGAAGCTCTTCGCCTAATTTGTAACCGACAGACCCGAGCTGTTGCACGAATCGTTTGATCTTCAGAACGTCCGGCATGTTGACCGTCATGGCAGTCGTCTTTACGATCAACGGAAGCTGTCGCTCACGCAAGAGACGAATCGCGTTCATACAGCGCTGGTAGGATCCGTGTCCGGCCGTGACCTGCTCGAAATTCTCTTCCCCGAAACCGTGAACACTGATCTCAATGCGATGCGGCGGAAAAGCGGCGAAGCGGTCGGCTGCGGTTTTGGTGATCAACGTCCCGTTCGTGAAGACGGTGACAAGAAATCCCTTCCTGACGGCCCGCTCGTACAACTCGAAAAAATCGGGTCGGGCCAGCGGCTCACCTCCGGTCAGGCACACTTCCAAACAGCCGGCCTCGGCCAGCTCATCCATGAGCTCAAGGATCTCATGAGTGAGCAGCTCGTCACGAATCTTATCCGGGCGATTGAAACAATCCGTGTAGCACATCACGCAATGGAGGTTGCACCGGCAGGTGATCTCCCATTGACAGGCAAGCGGGAACCGTTCGGGAATATGCGTCAGTGCATCCAGGTGATGCATAGGACTACGGAGTGATACTCTCGATGGCTTTAATGGAGCGAAGATCGTCGAGGAGCGTGGCAAAGTCTTGCATCAACTGGTCGGCAGTGACCTCAAATTCCTGACACACCTCCTCGACGATATCCTGCACGGAGCGCTTTCCGTCAATGCGATGCCAGAGCGCGGCGCCGGTTTCATTGAGGACATAAATGCTGTTGACATCGGTGAGTTGACGGCGGATTGGAACGAGGATGCACTCACCCGCGACATCGCGCTGGACAAAGTCAGAATTCTTCACGTAGACGTGTTCCATGATCAAAATCGGCGCTAGGATAGCAAATCCTCCAGAGGCCTTCCAGTGCTATTTGAGAGTCCGCCACTCGATCGTCGGACGAATTCACTCGCGGGATGTGGTCTTGCAGGTCACGACGGCATACCGTTCGCGCCAGTTCAATTCTCGAATGAGGACCCCGTCTATGGTGAGCTCTTGTCGCAGTTCCTGTTCGTTTTGAAAGGCATGGAGAAAGTGCGCTTGAGCGCAGGTGTCACCCATCTGAAACGTGCGGTTGGCACCCGGTAACCTCATGATGACTGCAGTCAATATGCCGCTCAGCCGCTGGGTTCTGGTTGATGAGCGTTGGTCGATCATAAAGTTCAAGATGGCGAGTCCTCGTGAGGGCAGCGAAGCGATAAGGTCACGGACCCAGGCCTGTCTTAACTCACGGCCAGGAATAGCGCTATACATGATGCCGGACAACATCACATAATCGAAACTTCGGGGACGGCAGGGTAACCTCAAAAAGTCGGCCTGAATGAATTGAGCCTGAACGTGAGCTGTAGAGGCTACCCGACGAGCCGTGCGAAGCGCAACATGATTCACGTCGATGCCGGTCACGCTCAGACCGCGCCGCGCCAGAGCGACGGCTTCTCGGCCCACTCCCGCTCCCAGCACGAGTATGCGACCCCTTTCAATCCGATGCCGATCCAAGGCATGCTGCTCCCACTGGTCCAAGTCCCATTCGAACAGCTCGGGAGTGAACTCGTTGATATTGTCCTGATAGCTGACATCATAGTGCCGTGCGATAAGGCGGCTTAAGTGACTTGGAGGGAGCAGTGCGGGCAACAGACTGTAGAGGACAGACGCGATCGACTGAAACATGTGACCGAGTGAATCCAATCCTCTTGCAGCCAGTCGTACAAACCATGCAATCCAACACACGAAATCACGCTCCGATCCGGTGATGAGACGCCGCCGATCGTCGTCGTTTCACTGTCGATCTTACATTCTATGCAGATGAACGAGCCGCGCTCCGCAAATATGTTGCCAGCAGTGCTGCCGCATCCGCAGCACCGGTCGGAGCAGGGGGACGTTCGAGTGACTGAGACGCCGCTCTCGCACTTTCCAAGGCCTTCTTCCAATTGCCCGAAAAGAAGTCTGCTGTCGATAATTCGGCGCCGCGCCCGTATCGGTGCAGGTAATCCACGAGTGACTGTTCATCTGCAAAATTATAGCGCCGGACGTAGACCACAGGTTTGTGAAGCGTCACGGCTTCCGTAATCGTGCCATATCCGGGTTTGGTGATGACGAGGTCGGCGGAGGCAAGCAGGACTTTGAAGGACAAGGGCAGGGCAGAGGCTGAATGGACGCGCCGACATTCGCCGGGAACCGGCCCATCAACCACGAACCGGTAGGTGGTCATCTGTTCCATTTGAGCGAAGGGCAGCGTCTGCATGGAGATTCCTCCGAATCCCACGAGCACCATGCACTCGGTCGCCGCTGCTCCGATGGCTTCACGCAGGCGAGCAGCTTCGTTTCGGGCCGGTTCAGCAATCGGGCCGATATCGATGACACGCGGGAATGCCTCCATCGATAGGCCCGGCGTGGGGCGCAAGAGGCATTGGGCGTGACTGTAGGAGCATTGAATCGATTCGATCAATCTCTGCTGGTCCCCGTTGCCTCGCTGCACAAACGGCATGAGTACCAGATCCCATGACAAGGATCCGAGTGCGATTGCCTTCACGCCGGCTCGGGCGCCCGCCTCGATAGCCAGATAGGAAATGTCCGAGAACACGAGGTCAGGTCGATGTGCGCGAATCGCGGCCTCTTCTTCAGCCAGCTTCCTGTTCCATTCGCGATGAAACCGTTGATGCTCGGTCCACGTGGCCTCGACGTCAATCTTCAGCGGGTCTTGTTGCACGCACCCGATATCTTGCTCGATCGGGAATCGCTCCCATGTGATGGTCAGACGGTTGTGGAAGAATGAGGCTGGAACAGTGGTGTGAAGAAGAGCCGTCAGGTGGGGGAGATGAGAGCCGAGCTGATTGAGAACCGGGACCATTTGCGCCGCATGGCCAAACCCGTGGCCGGAAATCGAGCACCAGATCAATGGCACGGAAGGACGACGCCCACGGAGTTAGAAACTGCCCGAACTTTGGGAATCCGTGGGGGCGATGTTATAGAGCAGTTCAAGGTCAAACTCCTCGATCAGCGTATTGGCGCTCTCCCGGCCAAGATCACCGCTGACTTCATTGATGACCAAATCGATAGCCATGCCCGCATGCTGGCCATATTGCTCGATTGCCGATTCAATGCGCTGCCGTGCTTCATCCAGAGTCATGGGTGTCTCGCGTGGTTCATCTCAGCCTATTTGTTGGAGCAGGGTCCGTAGCTCGGGAACGAGATCCACGCCCCCGCTGGAACGACCGGAAAGCGCGGCATCGATGCCGGCCTTCAAAACCGGTTTCGCCTCTTCATTTCTTCCCACCGACACCAAGGCGCGCCCTAATGCGAGATGCGAAGCGACGTGCGTGGGATCGAGTTCTGTGGCCACGCGTAGATGATCAACTGCTTCTTCGAGATTGCCGCCTTCCTGCAGGATCTTGTTGCCAAGGCCGTAACGTCCCAAAAAGCCTTGGGGATTCTTGGCGACCATCTGACGAAAAGCATCGATATCCATCACGTACCTTTTTTCGGTTGGGTGACCGGCCCATCTTAGCATCGTTTGGAACGTATCGGCTAGATGAGGAGGATGACGTCTTAAGGGGCCTGCTGTCTCTGAACCGATTGCTTGAGCGATTCGAGATCGGCTCGGTCCTGCTCCAACTGGTCAAGTTTGTAGCGACCATCGAGTGACACGACTCGCTCCAGACAGCGTAGGGCAGACACCAGGTTGTCGGTCTGTCGGTAGAGGGTCGCCAACTGGCGGAGCACCGCGGCTTCGCCCGGTTCACTCCCGAGTTTGATGAAGTGTTCCGAGGCGTTGTTGAGGCACCGCTCGGCGTCGAGGAGGCGACCGCAATCCTGAAAGGCTTTACCGAGCTGGCTATAGGTGACAGCCAATCCCTCCTCATTACCGACGGTCCTGTGGTAGTCCAGCGCCCGCTTGAAGGACTCGATCGCCTGCTCCCATTGTTCTTCGCGGGCCTCTTGCAGAGCGAGATTGTTATGCAGAACGCCGAGCGCGCGATGATCATTCAAGGAGCGGAGAAGATCGAGCGCTTCAAGATACTAGGGGCGGGCTTTGGATGAATGGCCGGCGCCGACCAGGAGATTGCCGAGGTTGACCAGGGTGTGGGCGATGGTGTGGGAGTTGTGTAACATCCGTTGGAGAGCGAGCACCTCGCGATAGCACTGCTCGGCTGTCGCGAAGTCGTTCAGGAGGGCGCATGTGTTCCCCAGATTGCCGAGCGAATCTGATAGCGCGGTTCGATCCCTGGACTCCCGATCGTCCGCGACTGCTTGCTCCAGACATTGTCGCGCCTGGGAGAGATCGCCCCGATGAAGAAAAATTCGCGCGCGATGTTTGTGGTCGTCGGACATGGCTGGCGCGTGAAGCGTCGTTCGCATCTCGTCTCTCGCGTGACCAACCGCGCTTCACGCTTCACGAATAACGCTTTACGTCTTTTCCCTACGCTTCACGAGATACGAGTGTCTTAGTCTCCGCCTTTGAACGAGTCCCGATCCAGTTCCTTCTGATGCTCATCGGCCTCATCTGCGCCCAACCCGGCTTTGAACGACTGATACAGCTCCCGAATTTGCGCCACGTGTTGAGCGAGCGGGGTCTGCGTCGACGCGAGGGGGAGAAACTGTTCGCACAATTTTACGCCGGTCAGGAAATGATGCGGGATCGTCTCTTCGGTCACCTGTTGCCAGGTGATGTAAATGCAAAAGGCCTGGAAGAAGTAGGCCTGAGGAGAGCGCCTAGCAATGGCCAGAAGCTGCTCATAAGCCTCTCTGGCGGTAGAGCCGGCATTGGAAGAAAAGGTTTCCTCTGCCCCTGCCGCATCCGGCCAGTCAGAACCGAGTTCATGGTGGGCTTCTGTCTGACTGAATGCCTGCTGTGCGGCAAGAGCTGGATCGAATTGCATAGGTGTCTCCTCGAAATCGAAAGCGTCAGCTCACCTGGACCACTAAGCCGTCAGCCTCGCCACTCGAAGCCGTTTGCGGTGTCGCTCAGCGTGCCACAAGTCATACTGAGTTTGCTGGTTTAGCCAGCTTTCTGTTGTGGTGTCGAATGCAATGGATAGACGGACTGCCATCTTAGGGCTAATACCTGCGCGACCATTCAAAATGGCAGAGAGCGTCTTACAGCTGACTCCCAACGCCTCGGCCGCCTGTGTCACGGTGACACCAAGGGCTCAAGGCACGACTTGATGACTTCACCAGGATGAGGTGGGTTGTGCATGCGCATGGGTACTTCCTTTCAGTGATAGTCCTCGTAGTCCACAGAATCGGCGTCCTTTCCGATAAATCGAAACGTCACCCGCAGTTTCCGCTGACAGATACAGCCCAGAGGCCCTTCCGGTCGCCCTTGAGCGGATGAAGATCTAACCCTGGTAGCGCCATGTCGCTTGGGGTCGTGGCGGCGCCGAGACGACCAAGAATCAGGCGGAGACGGGCAGCGTGTTGAGCTTGAATGCCTGATTCGGAACCAGTCTCGAAAAACCAATCCCCCGACCGTCTTATCATCGTCGGCCAGTTTGCACAGATTGCGCAAAGAACTGGTGGGATTCTTTCCTGGGGCGATAGTGAACGACAGATAGCGGACTAGTGGTGGAACTGGAGCAAGGATCCCTTGCTGAACCTGACTCATCCCATCTCCTTACCCAAATATCTCATACTGTTTCGTCGTCACGTGTCGCGGCGCCGATTGCAGGATACTCGGGGAGGGATGAATGAGGTCGTGCGTATAGGCTGTGACTTTTGCCTTGGGTGAAGTTCGTCGATGTCGCCAAGCATCTGTCCGCAGCAAGTGGTTAGTGTTTAGGTTTCCACGTGGTATATCTATCAAGGACTATATCTTTAACCTGTTCCCAGTTGTCAGCTCGAAGCCCTGACAAGTGACGATTGGTGGTGTTGGTAAAAATGATACACTCACTTCCGGCAGCACGATACTCAAGCACGTGCTTTTCAGAATCCTCAACATAAAGGTTTGCGCCAACGTGGGTCTTATGTTGCATGAAACAAAGATCCCAGTAAGGAATGCCGTGTGAATCGAGCCAGTCGATGGTCTGAGATATCGCTTGCTTGTGAAAGTACTTGATGTACAAGCGGTGAGTAAGTATTCGGATTCGGACCCCTTCCTTGGATAGGTGCCTCAATACTTGGGGACATCCTGAGATTGGGGCAAGGCTTTTGAATAAGTCTCTCTGTGTTACCGCAAACTTGTGGAAGTCGAGATATCCGCCCGGCGCTGCATTAAGACCCCACTCAGGCAAACCATAGCTAACTTTTGTTGTCAAAGAGCTTTCAGATACGCCTAGCCACTCAGCTGCGATTGGGCGGATACCGGCGTAAAAATCAGCACACACACCATCTAAGTCGACGCCCAGGATGAAAACACCAGATTGATCGAGTTCAGGTGTGTCCATAGTCGCTAACCGTTGAGCGAGCAGCACTCTCTTTACTAAAGCAGATGCTGGCCTCATTGCGCAGTATATCCGGATTCCTAAATCATCGCCATATACTACGCTCAGAGCCATCTTCCCGCGTTTACTTTCCTTCCTGCGTCTCGTTAGACTGTGAGGTATCGTTCCCATGAGTATCGAAAATTCTCAGCAAGCCACTGCAACTGAGCCTGGCCAGACCGATCCGATCGATCAGGTCATTCGCTATCACATTCAAACGAAACATCACTTCGATCGGTATGCTCGATCGTTGGGATATCTCGACTGGGCGAATCAGCCTGATCCGTTTCGACGCTACGAGGGAGCGCAGCTGATCCGGCTTCCATTGCTCAAGCCGGATGAAGAGCCGGTTTCACCGCCGTATGACGCGATCTATCAACATGGAGTAGTCCCGACTCAGCCTGTGACCGTGCGGACTCTTTCCAGGTTCTTCGAATTTGCTCTCGCTCTATCGGCTTGGAAGAAAGCAGGGGAGTCGGAATGGGCGCTGCGGAGTAACCCGTCGTCCGGCAATCTCCATCCGACGGAAGGCTATGTGGTGCTGCCGCAGATCGACGGGCTTGATCTCAAGGCCGGGCTGTATCACTACGCGTCGAAGGAACATGGGTTGGAATTCCGAGCGGAGTTTGCAGCTGACCAAGTGGCTCGTCTGCTGGCTCCGTTTCCCCAAGGCGCATTTCTTTTCGGCCTGACGTCGGTTCATTGGCGGGAAGCCTGGAAGTATGGCGAGCGGGGGTTTCGTTACTGCAACCACGATGCCGGCCATGCGATTGGCACGGCACGGATTGCCGCCGCGACACTCGGCTGGAGCATGGTGTTGCTGGATGGAGTGGATCAACACACCGTCGCTACCCTGCTGGGCACCAATCGCGGTGAAGATTTCATGAATGCCGAGCGGGAGCATCCTGATTGCCTAGCGGTGGTGTGGCCATCCGAAGATGCGAAGCGTGAAACGTTAAGCGTGAAGTGTCATGAAGCGGTCAATATCCCATTGTTCCTTGATCCAGCGACAGGCAAAGACCTTGCGCATGGAACCTGGCATGGCCGAGCGAATCGGCTGAGCCGGGACAATCCGGTGCCGTGGAAGATTATCGATGACGTGGCTTCGGCGAGCTGGAAGTCTACGAGTGAACATGATTCTGTGGCGATTCTTCTACGGGACCATGACAGTAGTTCCGGAACGCTTCACGCTTCACGAGCGACGAGCGACGCCGGCCAGAATGCGGGCCAGATCATTCGTCAGCGCCGGAGCGCTGTCGCCTTTGACGGAAAAACATCGATCGCCGTAACGACGTTCTATCGGATGTTGAGTCGCGTGATGCCCGGCGCTGAGGCTTCACCATTGGACCGGCCGATGCCGTGGGATGCGATGCCCTGGCAGCCTACGATTCATCTCCTGCTGTTCGTGCATCGCGTGGATGGATTGACACCGGGTCTCTATGTTCTAGTCCGCTATCGAGAGAAATTGTCCGTTCTACAACAGTCTATGAATGGGGAGATCACATGGGCGCCGGCACCGGGTTGTCCCGACGATCTTCCCTTATACTGGCTTCTGGAAGGCGATGCGAAAAAATTGGCCGCACAAGTGAGTTGCCACCAGGATATTGCAGGCGACAGCGCCTTTTCGCTGGGGATGCTTGCCGAGTTCGAAGGGCGCTTGCGGCATGATGGAGCTTGGTGGTATCCACGTTTCTTCTGGGAAGCAGGTTTACTGGGGCAGGTGTTGTATCTCGAAGCCGAAGCAGCCGGGGTGAGAGGAACCGGCATCGGCTGTTTCTTTGACGATCCGGTGCATGAGATCGTGGGAATCAAGGGGCTGGCATTTCAGTCGTTGTATCATTTCACGACCGGGGGACCAATTGAGGATACGCGCCTGACGACGCTGCCGCCGTATGGGGACGTGAAGCGTCGATCCTAAAGCGCGAAGCGATCGCTCCGATCAATGAACGACGAAAGCACTGAGGTATGCCCTCTCACGGACTTCTTTTCGCACGGTCCTCCATACTCAGTCCTCAGTCCTAGAGGGTAACGCCCAGATGTACAAAATTAAACGGAAGCCAACCAAGTCAGAGAAGCCGCCGGCACTGTATAACATCGTTGAGGATTATACGGAGTTCGATGCCCCGGGGAATGTCACGGTCTGTGCGATGACGGAGAAGGAAGATCTGGCGGCTCATGCTCGGGTCCTTTCAGAGAGTTATGATATCTGCCTCGAGACCATGACCTCGCTGCTGACCGAGGGAGGCATTTATGTGTATCCCCAAGTCGCAGGAATTGTGACAAAAGGGATGTTTGCTTGCCGTATCGACCCCACGGGAGCAACCCCCAAACAGACCTGGGTGTTGGACCTGATGCAATTTGCCGAGGCGGAGCAATGGGCCCGGTCTCGGGGGATATCACTCGATGAGGCTGCGGCACAGGTGTTTCATCGCACGTTGTCGGACGAATTGAAAGGCAAGCTTCAGCAAAAGAACCTCGGTCTTGACTACCGGACCTTGGAGCGCAGCGTGGCCCAAGGGGGTGATATTAAATACATCGACTTCCGTAAGGATTGGTCGCCACACTTCAAGCGCCTCTGCATCATGCCGGATGGGCGGTTGATTGAAACTGGGGGCATGGAGGAGTTCGCGGCGCTTCATAAGATTTCCATTCCTCAAGCGAGGACGTTGATTGAGCAGGGAGGAACCCTGGACGTGGAGGACGAGGTCTTGGCATGCCAGATCGTCAATGGCCAGCCGGCGGTCGCCCGATTTAACCGACTTCAGTATGACAAGGCCAAAGATCTGGTGGGCAAGCGAGGACTTCATCTGATGGATGCGTTGAGCGAAGTTGCGCTGAATGACCCGGTGTTGATGCGAGCGTTGCGACGGCGCGAGACGCAATGAGCGGAACTGTCATCTCCGTCAGCACACGTTGACTCTCAGGAACGAAGAGGGCTGAATGA
The DNA here is from genome assembly GCA_052389595.1 of Nitrospiraceae bacterium. Taxonomy (GTDB): domain Bacteria; phylum Nitrospirota; class Nitrospiria; order Nitrospirales; family Nitrospiraceae; genus JBQTHT01. The sequence continues at coordinate 1,089 of JBQTHT010000009.1, read as the reverse complement.
TCGTTCTTGCCTTGCGGGTCTCTCTCGTGTTCGGGATCGCCGGTTGCTCCGGTCCGAAACCGATTCTCTATCCCAACACGCATTATCAGCAGGTGGGTTTGGAGACGGCTGAGAGCGATATCGCCGCATGCAAGGAGCTCGCAAAAGAGTCCGGCGCAACACCAAGCCAGGGAAAAGGAGGCCAGGTGGCAGGCAGCACGGCCGGAGGAGCCGTTATCGGTTCAGCCAGTGGAGCCGTGGGAGGCGCTGTGTTTGGGAATCCAGGAAGAGGAGCCGCAGTCGGGGCGGCAAGCGGGGCCACAGCCGGGCTACTACGCGGGCTCTTCAGACGATCTCCACCGAGTCAGGCTTATATGCAATTCGTCAGTCGGTGTCTGAAGGAACGTGGGTATGAGCCGATGGGGTGGGAATAATGAGCGGATATGCCGGTGCGCCGGCTCGTTGCCGAACGAGCCAGGTGCGCCCCAGCCACAAGCCGACCACCGCCCCGCCCACATCATTGATGATATCCACCGGCGATGGACGGCGATTGTGGGAATACACCTGATAGAGTTCGATGCCGCACGAAAGAATCAGCGCGAACACGATGATACGAATACTCGGGGATTTACTTGCGCGTATCTTGTATCGAAAGTAGAGAAAGCTGAACGGAATAAACAGGACAACATTGTCGAGCACATCAAGCCAGAAGAGCGGAGTGCGGAACTCCGCGAAGGTCGGAACCCACTGCACGAATTCCCAATGGGAATGCGCCACAAAGTCAGTGTTATAGACCCCGGCCGCTATGATGAGGCCGCTCCACAGAATCCACAGTAGGTACCACATAAGCGCGTGACCATGCAGGCACTGTGTCAGACAGACTCTAACTGCTCCTGTAGCTCGTTTCTTTCAGAATTCATTTGTTACGTCCAGACCAAAACTCCTGGGCCAACATAATCAACAAACAGCTTTCTTCTCTTCGCATGCGTCGGTTTGCAGGAACCACGCGCGGGAGGCTTCACCTCGAAAGGTGGTAGGCGAGAGCAGGGGGGTTTCAACCTAGGTGGTGGAGGCCAGTTCCTGTTGGACGGCCTGCAGCATCTGTTTGAT
>JBQTHT010000008.1:0-64724 GCA_052389595.1 Nitrospiraceae bacterium | reverse complement strand
GCGTTGAGCGACCACCCACCGCTTCATCGTGGGAGTTCCGCGAGCACGAAGGGACTGGGTCACTCCCGCCTCTTTCTTTTGTATTAGGATGCCGCACATGTCGGTGGTAAAGCCTGTGCTGTGGGCGTTTCTTTCCATGCTAGGTACTGTGGCACTGGCTCATGTCGCGGGGTCTTGTCTATCCCTACGAAAAAGTGAATGGACTCTGCTCGTCGTCGCTGCGGCATGCATCTACGTGCTTACGTTTCGTTTCTATGGGTGCTGACTTTCGCAGCGCGTTGTTGAGCTGAACGATCAGCGCATACGCCGGCGGTGCGGTTGAACGTCGGCGTCAATTTGACTGGTTGGTAAGATCTGGTTTGCTTGAATGCCTACAGCGTGAACATTTCCTGCAAGACTACGAGGACGGCTGTGAGTGTACCAGGGGCGACACGCCCGAGCCGTCTTACAAGGCGTTCAGTATCTACCGTGCGAAGTTGGTCTATCGCTACAAAACCCGCGCGTTCACGAAAGCGACATCGCACACGCCAGGGATAGGCTTGCCCTTCAGTGGTCATCGGCGCGACGATCACCGTTCGTAAATGCTGATTCAACTCATCGGGAGAGACGATCAAGCAGGGTCTTGTCTTGCGGATTTCACTGCCTCGGGTGGGATTGAGCTCGATCAGGTAGATTTCACCGCGTGCCGGTGGCGAGTTCGCTATCGCCACTTCCACTCTTCCTGATCGAATCGAGTGGCGATCGGCGCGTCGAGGAGGCGGTCTTCGCCCCGTGCCCGCATGCGTCGGGCGGCTTCGGCCCAGCCGGCTCGCGGCTGCGCCGTCTTGAAAATCAGAATCCGGCCCGGTTCAGCCTGGAGTTCGACTTCGTCTTCAAGTTGGGCTTCCTGAAGCAAGGTCTTAGGGAGACGGATACCTCGGGAGTTGCCGATCCGAACGATGTGCGCTTTCATCCTCGCCTCCACAATGGCGCTACATTGTAATCACATCGTGAGTTGGTAGGCAACTATTCAGCTTTCGCGTGAGAAGTCCTCTCTCACAACGGAATCCCTCGTCCGAATAATGGCGCGGCTCTTGATTTACAAGCGGCTGGCGGGTTGTTAGGATGCTCCGCGTGGAACGTCTTCTCGTCTTGGTTTGGGGCCTCCTTTCTGTGCTCGGCGCTGTGGCCCTTGGCCACGTGACGGGCGTCATTAATCCCCATGAAAAGGTCAACGGTCTCTGGTTGGTCGTCGCGGCGGCCTGCATCTATGTCCTCGCGTTCCGAGTCTATGGCCGTTGGCTCGCAAGGCAGGTCGTCGAACTGGACGATCAGCGCGTCACGCCGGCCGTGCGGCTGAATGACGGCGTCAACTTTCACCCCACCAATAAGTACGTGCTCTTCGGCCATCACTTCGCGGCAATTGCCGGCGCTGGACCGTTGCTTGGCCCTGTGCTGGCGGCGCAGTTCGGCTTTCTTCCTGGTTTCCTCTGGCTCGTAATTGGCGCGGTGCTGGCTGGGGCGGTGCAGGACTTCGTCATTCTTGTCGCCTCAATGCGGCGCAATGGCCGGTCGTTGCCGGAGATTGCTCGTGACGAGCTGGGCGTGGTCATTGGCACGGCGACGGCGGTGGCGGTGCTTTTCATCGTCGTCGTGGCGTTGGCCGGTCTGGGTTTTGCGATCGTCAATGCGCTCTATCGGAATGCCTGGGGCACCTTCACGATTGCGATGACGATTCCTATCGGCTTCCTGATGGGCTTCTATCTCCAGAAGTTTCGTCCGGGCGCGGTGGCAGAAGGCTCTGCGCTCGGCGTCATGCTCCTCATCGGAGCGGTGATCTTCGGACGAATGGTTGCACAGTCTTCGTTAGCCCCGTGGTTCGAGTTCGAGCGCCCGACGCTCGTGTGGCTCCTGGCCGGCTACGGCTTCCTGGCTTCGGTGCTGCCAGGGTGGATGTTGCTGGTGCCGCGTGGGTACCTCTCGACCTTTATGAAGCTCGGCGTCGTGTTCCTGCTCGGCTTTGGCGTGATTCTGATGGCGCCGACGATTGAAATGCCGCGCATCACGGTCTTTGCGAGGGGCGGCGGGCCGATCATTCCTGGCACGCTGTTTCCGTTTCTCTTTATCACCATCGCCTGCGGGGCTGTTTCGGGCTTCCACTCGCTGGTGTCCTCCGGCACGACGCCGAAGATGATTGAACAGGAATCTCAGGCCACTATTGGATACGGCGCAATGTTGTTGGAGAGTTTCGTCGGCGTGATGGCGCTGATTGCCGCGTCGGTGCTGATTCCCGGTGATTATCTGGCGATCAACACGATGCTCTCACCCGAAGTGCTGGCGGCGATGGGATTTCCGGTCTCTCGCATTCAGGAACTCTCGCAACTGGTGGAAGTGGATGTGGCGGGGCGGCCTGGTGGAGCGGTGTCCTTGGCGGTGGGCATGGCCTCGATCTTTGCGGCGCTGCCGGGTATGGCGGGATTGATGGCCTATTGGTATCAGTTTGCGCTGGTATTCGAAGCGCTGTTCATTCTGACGACGATCGATACCGGGACGCGTGTTGCCCGGTATCTGATCCAGGAAATGGGCGGGCGAGTCTATGCGCCGCTGAAGCAGATCAACTGGTGGCCCGGGGTGTTGGCGAGCAGCGGACTGGTGGTGGGATCGTGGGCCTATCTAATCGGCACCGGCAGCATTTCGACGATCTGGCCGATGTTCGGCGCGGCGAATCAATTGCTGGGGACGCTGGCGCTCTGCATAGGAACGACCGTGCTTATTAAGATGCGCAAAGCCTGTTACCTCTGGGTGACCGTTGTCCCGATGATCTTTGTCGGCGCGATCACGCTGACCAGCTCCTATCAGATGCTGGCCTTATTCCTCCAACAGGCGGCTGTCGTCGGCAGTGGCAGACAAGCCTTCCCACTATACCTGGACGCCATGCTCGTCGGCGTCGTGGCCGTACTCGCGATCATTGTCCTTGTAGACAGTACTATTCAGTGGTATGGGTATGTGGTTCTCAAACGACCATTTGCCAGCAGCGAAGTGATGCCGACCGGTGGCGGATCTGTCGCTCAATCTCGGCTCACGGTCAGTGAAGGGATCCATTTTCCTCTGGGAGGCGGTTGTTGCTAACAGGAGGGCGACGTGGCTGATCAGTTTTCCTTTGACGTGGTATCTCAAGTCGATATGCAGGAAATGAAGAATGTGGTGGATCAAACGCTGAAGGAGATCCGGCAGCGGTTTGATTTCAAGAATTCCAAAACAGAATTGACGCTGAAAGAGAAAGAAAAAGAGCTGATCGTCGTCTCGGATGACGAGTACAAGCTCAACGCCGTGCTGGAAATTCTCAAGGCGAAGTGTGTGAAGCGCAGTGTGTCCTTGAAAGCGTTCACATATGGAAAACTAGAAGAAGCGCTGGGTGGAACGGTGCGCCAGACGATGACCATCCAGAACGGAATTCCAAGCGAGAAGGCCAAGGACATCGCAAAGGAGATCCGCGATGCCAAACTCAAAGCGCAGGCACAGATTCAAGGAGACCAAGTCCGGATTCTCAGCAAGAGTAAGGATGAACTCCAATCTGTCATCGCATTCCTGAAGCAGAAAGACTTCGGAATCGATTTGCAGTTCGTGAATTATCGATAGACCGCGACGCTGAAACGGGTTCATAACCTTGTTCCCAGTCGGTCAATCCCCTCCACAGAGTCTGAATAGTACATCTCGGGACTCGATGCTCCCTCCGACCGCGGGGGAGCATCTGTTCGAGCCGCAAAGATGGCCACCTGCCTGCCCCTCGCCGTTACCTTCTGCCGCTGCCGGCGGTATCTTTATGCCGAGTCTTTGCGCACTGTTGCTGTGCTGTACTCTGGCTTTCTCCGGCTGTAGCCGGAGCGATGCCATCGTCGTCATTGCCCTCCACCCGACGAATCCCAATATCCTCTATGTGGCGACGAACGACTATATTTATAAGACCAAAGACGGGGGGGCGACGTGGCAGAATCTTTCCAGAGGAATGAGCCATTCCCGCGTAATCTCGATGGCGATCGACGCAGCCTATCCTGCTACCGTCTACGCGGGAACCAAGGGGGACGCGGTCTACAAGAGCTACGATGGGGGACAGCGGTGGGTCTCACAGCGTACCGGTCTGGACGACGTCACGATTTCTTCCGTTGTGAATCACTTTGTCTTCGATCCCGCCGACAATAACCACTTGTTTGTGGCAACGACAATGGGTGTGTTCGAATCGACGAACGGTGGGGAGACCTGGGCAAAACGGATGGACGGGATGAAGGAAGTGTTGATGGTCGTCACGCTTTGTCTTGATCCCACTCGCACACCGATCATGTATGCAGGAACAAGTGGGGGAGTCTACAAGACCATCAACCGAGGGGGACGATGGCAAAAGGTGAACACCGGTCTCGTGCCCCCCGAAATGATCAAATCTTCTCGAGCTCTCGGCGTGACGTCGATTCAAGTCGACGCGTACGAACCCGATACCGTCTACGCCGCGACGTTGAGCGGGCTGTACAAGTCCACGAACGCCGCGCAGTCGTGGACCCGCATTGCGGAATCGTTGCCGGACCAGATGATGATTGCCATGGTGCTCGACCGAACGCGAGCCGGGGTGATTTACATCGCGGGACGCGAGGGACTTCAGCGAAGCGAGGATGGCGGGGTGAAGTGGAAGACAATGAATTCCGGCTTAGCGACACTCAACGTACGGTCACTCGCTCAAAGTCAAATCGATCCCAACACTTGGTATCTGGGCACGAATGGAAGCGGGCTGTATCGCAGCCGGGATAACGGGGAAACCTGGATCGCTCAGCCACCCGTGAAACCGAACCAATAGTGAGTGGAGATCGAGCGAGCAGGTTCGTGAAGTGGATGGTCTTACTGGGGGCCTGTACTACGGTTCTGAAGAGAGGAACCGACGGAAGAGCCTCCTAGTGTCGAACCAATTGTTGAATCCTGGAGACTCGAGCCCATTGTGGATGGCGTGGTGACAGTGGATTTGAGTGTTGAATCAGTCAGACTAGAATTGACGGTCGATGGTTGGAGTGTCGAGTTAACGGCTGATGGGTCACTGTTCAAACGCGATTCACCTACTTCCGGGCCCGCACGAGGAGCGACGCCGATCTCAAACCCGGTCGGTCCAGTTGATCCAATTTCTCGGCCGGTTTTGGGATTTACCCCGATCTCAGGACCGGTTAAACCTTCCGCACCGATCCGTGTGCCGGTGGTAGGAGTTTTCCCGATTTCTTTTCCTGTGGAAGGGGTCGTGCCAATATCGAGACCGGTTTTCGCGCCAGCGGGCAGTTTGTGCGGCCGGAATGTCTTTTGGATTGACTCTTCAGTCTCTTGAATGGCGAGCGTCTCTTTTCCAGCTGCTTCGTAATCAAGCATGCCGCGCTTTTCCATTGATCTGCCGATATCCTCCAACTGAATTCGGAGATCGCGAATCTCACCCCTGGCTTTGGCCACAGGTGGAATGATTTCACGAAGAGTCCAACCACGGAGCTTCATTTGTTCACTGAAGAGCTCAGACTGTGCCATTTGTAACAAGTCGGCGACCTCATCACCTAGTTCTTCGACGGTTGCGAGCTCATTCAGATCGGTCTTGCAGCACGCGAGAAACTGGCGGTATTTTTGAAGGAAGGTGGTTGCTTCGCTCTGGAGGTTCTCGATCTTGAGGGTGCGCCGTGGTTTGGCAGGTCTTGCCGCGGCGTCCGGTTCGTCACCGATCGCATGAGTATTTTTATCCACTAGTGGGACACACCCTGGCTCCGATCTCGCTTTGCCCTTCCGTTCAGGGTGTAAGGAGGCTCCCAATTGTTGGTCGGGTGCACGGTTTGCGCAATAATCGATGGGGTCCGCTGCTCGGACATCTCCAGCGGCCCAGATCACAGCCAGCATGGCAGTCACTGCAAGAAGGCGCAGAAACGGCTGCCTGAGCCATTTTATGGTTGCAGGAGTCATGCGTCACATTGTCCGCCCGGTCTTACGAAAAGTCAAACCCATGTGCAAATACGGCATTCTTGAAAGCACCGCGGGGATGCGATAGGCTGCCGGACTCAGGAATCAAACGGAAGGACGGAGCCGTCATGTCGGTGATCTATATTCAGGATGCCTCCAGCCACGTTGGAGAGGAAGTGATTGTGAGGGGGTGGCTGAGGAGTCGGCGAGAAAGCGGGAAACTTCATTTTCTCATTGTTCGGGACGGGACCGGCGACCTGCAAGCTGTGGTGAGTAAGAAGGCAGTCGGCGAGGAGCAGTTCATGACCTCCGCTGGACTGACTCAGGAGTCGTCCCTTATCATGACGGGCCGTCTGCGTCAGGATGTCCGGGCTCCTGGAGGCTATGAATTGGATGTCGTCCGGATTGAGCCTATTCAGATTGCCGAACCTTTTCCGATCCAGCCCAAGGAGCATGGAGTCGGGTTTCTTATGGAGCATCGGCATCTGTGGCTCCGGTCGAGTCGACAGCATGCCATCCTTCGCATCCGGCACGAAATTATCCGAGCTTGCCGAAATTTTTTCGATGAGAGAGGGTTTACGCTTATCGACGCACCCATTTTTACACCGAACGCTTGCGAGGGAACGACGACCTTGTTTCAAACTCAATACTTCGAGGAAACAGCCTATCTGACACAGAGCGGTCAATTGTATAGCGAAGCTACCGCGGCGGCATTTGGCAAGGTCTACTGTTTTGGCCCTACGTTTCGTGCGGAGAAATCTAAAACCCGCCGCCATTTAATGGAGTTCTGGATGGTAGAGCCGGAAGTGGCTTTTGCTGAACTCTCCGACATGATGAATTTAGCTGAAGAGTTTCTTGTCTCTATCGTAAAGCAAGTGCTTGCCGCCCGGCGGATGGAACTCATGGCGCTTGGGCGAGACTTGGAAAAACTGGAATGTGTGCAAGCTCCCTTCCCCCGGATCATGTATGAAGAAGCGATAGGTCTGCTTCAAAAACGCGGGAATCCCATCCAGCTCGGCGACGATTTCGGAGGCGACGAAGAGACGATGCTGTCGAACGAGTTTGATCGTCCGGTGATTGTGCATCGGTATCCCTCTGCGCTCAAGGCGTTCTACATGCAAATGGACTCGGAACGTCCCGATTTGGCTCTCTGCATGGATGTCCTGGCTCCGGAGGGCTATGGTGAAATCATCGGTGGAGGTCAGCGCATCCATGAGATCGACAAGCTTATGACTCGCATCCAAGAACATAAATTGCCGGAAGACGCCTTTCGCTGGTATCTTGACTTGCGCCGGTTCGGATCCGTTCCTCATGCAGGATTTGGAATGGGCATTGAACGGGCGGTGGCGTGGATTTGCGGGCTGGACCACGTGAGAGAAACAATTCCTTTCCCGCGCATGCTTTATAAGCTGTATCCCTAAAGCGTGTCGTTTTCTGTTACTTTGCGCGATGTCCCTGATTTGCGGGATCGCGACGATGGTAGTTACCGAACCGAATAGTCTCTCATCCGCGCAGTTGTCAGGGCTTGCCCTTTCTCACCTCCATTGTTTTTCGCCATATAGACAGGCAACAGCTCCACGCCGAGTTTTCTCCTGCCTGCCCCGGCGGAACCGGGTGAATCTCGACCTAAACCTCGACTTGTCGCCGTGTCACCACAGTGCGCTCTCTTTGATAGAAAATATTTTTGAGCCCTCGAAGTTTCTGTTGACAAGTCCCTTGGCGAGTGTATACTGCGCCCGAAAAGTGGGTTGAAGTGGTTGAAAATGGATATCATGAAGAAGCGCAGAACAAAAACCATATTCCCGTTCTGATTGAAGAGGTTACAGCGTGGCTTCAGTGCCAGCCGGGCAAATGCTATCTCGACTGCACCCTTGGGTATGGGGGGCTGGCCTTTCGGATATTAGTTTTGAGTGAACCGAGCGGAAGATTGATCGGTATTGATCAAGATGCGATGGCTCTGGCTGCAGCTCGAGAGCGGCTCGGAAGATACGAGACCAGGGTCCACCTCATCAAAGGAAACTTCAAAGACTTGAAACACCACTTGCATTCGCTGGGCGTTTCTATCGTAGACGGAATAGTGTTCGACTTGGGGGTTTCCTCTCCTCAGTTGGATCGGGCTGATCGAGGGTTCAGCTTTACGGCCGACGGCATTCTCGATATGCGGATGGACCGACAAAGTTCCGGCCGGACGGCGGCTGATTTGATCAATCATCTACCTGAATCAGAGCTGGCGGATGTCATTTTTCGGTACGGAGAAGAGCGTTATTCACGCCGTATTGCGGCGGCAATTATACGCACCCGTCGTGCTCACCCACTTCGTACCACGGGGGAACTGACTTCCGTGATTCAGAGAGCAGTGCCGCCTTCGTATCGCCATGGCCGTATCCACTATGCCACTCGTACTTTTCAAGGATTACGCATTGCGGTGAACCGCGAGCTGGATGTTCTGGAGCCTGCATTGCGGGACGCGGTTGATGTCCTGGCCCCTTCCGGCCGACTCTGCGCAGTTTCATTTCATTCGCTTGAGGATCGGATTGTGAAACAGACATTCCGTAGCCTTTCTCAACAGACGGGCGCCCGCCTCGCAGTTCTAACCAAGAAACCGCAGACACCGTCGGACGAGGAACGGCGTCGCAATCCGCGCTCTCGGAGCGCCAAGCTCCGCGTTGCTGAGCGAGTTGCAAAGGAGACTTTCTCATGAAGGCGTCAGCGATTGTGGTCGTGATGGCTCTCGTGCTGCTGTTTGTGTGGGAGCGAGTCGACATCGTTCGCTTGGGCTATCACATTGAACGACTCAAGGCACAAAAAGTTCTCCTCGATCGAGAGCGAGATGAATTACAGGTTAGGCTGTCGGCTTTGACTTCCCCCGAACGGATTGCACGAACTGCCACGGAGAAGCTGGGAATGGTGTCTCCTCAGCAAGGGCAAGTCGTGCTCGTTCATCCTGACCGGGAGGGTCCATCGAATAAGAACGAGACTGAAGTGAGGCTGGCGAAGAATGATACCGCAAGGAGGATCCGGTAGTGGCGAGTCCCCCTTACCGCGGACGTCGAGTTGTGGCGGCCCTGGCCTTCATTGCGGGGTTTGCCATCGTTCTCGTGCGCCTCTTCAACCTCCAAATCCTGCAAGCGGCGGAACTCACTATCAAGGCGGATCGGCAGCATCATAAGAGTGTGACGCTCGAAGGGGCCCGCGGGACGATCTATGATCGACATGGCAAAGTGTTCGCCATCAACATGGAGGTCCCGTCGGTCTTCGGGGTACCGACATTCTTTGATGATCCGACGCAGGTGGCTCGCCGGTTATCGCCGATTCTGCAAGTGCGCGCCGGCGACATCGAAAAAAAGCTTAAACAAGATCGAAGTTTCGTGTGGCTGGCCAGGAAAATAGATCCTGACCAAGGGCGGAAGTTGGAACATATCCCGCTGGAAGGTATCGGCGTGGTGATGGAGGGGCGGCGCTTTTACCCGAAAGGCCCTCTCTTAGCGCATGTGCTGGGGTTCGCGGGAATGGACGGACAAGGACTGGAAGGGCTTGAGCGCCAGTATGAATCCTACCTGCACGGGGAAAAGCAATCGGCGATTTTGCAGCGCGATGCGCTGGGGCGAACGGTATTCCCGAGAGGTCTCAAAGAACAAATCCCTGCCCCAGGTCGAAATATTACTCTCACGATCGACGAGGTCATTCAGTACGTGGCTGAGAAGGAGCTCGAAGAAGCGGTGGCGAGAACTCGTGCGAAGTCAGGGATATTGGTGGCCATGGATCCGCGAACAGGCGCTGTTCTTGCTCTAGCAGTAAGTCCACGATTTGATCCCAACAGCGTCGGGGCGTTAACGCCTGACCGTTGGCGCAATAGGGTATTGACGGATACGTATGAGCCCGGCTCGACGATGAAAGTCGTCGTCGCGGCAGCGGCTCTGGAAGAGAAGGTCGTGACGCCAGGCACCATGATTTTCGGCGAGCAGGGACGGATGACCGTTGCAAGCACGGTGATTCATGACCATGAAAAAATGGGATGGATGACGTTTGCCGAAGTGATTCAGCGTTCCAGCAACATCGGCGCAGCCAAGACGGCCATGATGCTTGGAGAACAGCGGTTCTATCGATCATTGCAGGATTTCGGCTTCGGAGAACGGACGGAAATCGACTTGCCAGGCGAGGTAGTCGGACTGCTGAAGCACAATCGGGATTGGGGACGTCGCACCCTGGCCTCGATCGCTATAGGGCAGGAAGTCGGAGTCACTCCGTTGCAGCTCTTGGCCGCAATGGGAGCGATCGCCAACGGTGGTCTGCTTATGAAGCCCTATGTCATGTCGGAAATTCGCGACACCAAAGGGCAGCTCATCGTCGAAAATGGACCGCATGTTCGGCGGCGCGTACTGTCTCCGGACACCTCTCGGACGTTGAGCGGGATCTTAGAGGGAGTCGTCACGAACGGAACAGGAACGCGTGCCGCTATTCCCGGGTACCGAGTAGCCGGGAAAACGGGAACAGCCCAAAAGATCGATCCACGCACCGGGACCTATTCATCGACCCAGGTGATCGGATCGTTTGCGGGATATGTACCCGCCAATGAGCCTCGGCTGGCTATGATTGTCATCATAGACGACCCCCAGGTAGATGCCTGGGGCGGGACGGCTGCAGCTCCCGTCTTTCGGCGAGTGGGAGAACAGGTCTTGCCTTATCTTGGTGTGACCGCGACTGAGTCGATCAAGTCCAGTGGACCGGTCAGGCTCGCAATGGCACCGCCCCGTCGTTAACCAGGCAGGATGGTGGGAGTTCATGACGTTTGCTGACTTAATCGAAAGCTTACATGGCCACGTGGACGTCATCGCCCGGAAGGGCGATCTCCAGGCTTCGATTAACGATGTGACGGATGACTCGCGTCAGGTCAAGCCGGGCAGCGTCTTTGTGGCCGTCAAAGGGGAGCGGGTTGACGGCCATGATTACGTGCCGGCGGCATTGTCCGCAGGGGCGACGGCCGTGGTGACAGAAGAGAATCTCCCCTCCGCATCGTGCGCGCTGGCCCGCGTGCGCGACTCGCGGCGCGCATTAGGATTCTTGGGCAGTCGAGTGCACCACGATCCTTGTTTGCGTCTGCGGGTCATCGGAGTGACCGGCACGAATGGGAAGACCACCACGACCTACGTGTGTCGGTCGCTGTTGGAAGCTGCGGGGAGGCGAGTCGGCCTGATCGGGACTGTGGCTTATCAGATTGGGGCAGAAGTCATCTCCGCGTCTCACACGACGCCGGGATCGGTTGAGTTGCAAGGCCTTTTTGCTCAGATGGTGCGAGCGGGTCTCGATTCGGTGGTCATGGAAGTCTCGTCTCATGCCTTGGCGCTGGATCGGACCGCGGGCTGTGAATTTGATACGGCGGTCTTCACGAACCTAACTCAAGATCATCTCGATTTTCATCAGACTATGGAGGAGTACTTCCGAACGAAGCTGCGTTTGTTTACCGGACTGTCGGTAAACGGGAAAAAACCGGGGCCGAAGCGCGCCATCGTCAATCTCGATGATCCGTATGGCGAGAAGATTCGCGCCGCCTGTTCCGTTCCGGTGTGGACATACGCCATTCAAGCCTCGGCGGATATTCGAGCCACCGATGTGCGCTTGTCATTGTCCGGCAGTTCGTTCACCGCGGCGACACCGGCCGGGTCATTCGAGGTCGACAGCCGCCTCGTGGGCGAGCACAACGTCGCGAACTTACTGGCGGCGATTGGAGTTGCGCTGCAGGAAGGTTTGTCACCGGATCACATTCGCGCCGGGATCACGCGCATCACGAACGTGCCTGGTCGTTTCGAGCGCGTGGAAGCGGGGCAAAACTTCACCGTCGTCGTGGATTATGCGCATACCGAGGATGCGCTGGTTCGTGTGCTCACCACCGCGCAAGCGCTGAAGAAGGGACGGATTATTACCGTGTTTGGATGCGGCGGAGATCGAGATCGAGGGAAACGGCCGAAGATGGGGCGTGCCGCGGTCGAACATAGCGATGTCGTGGTGCTGACGTCGGATAATCCGCGCACGGAAGATCCCATGGCGATTCTTCGAGAAGTCGAAGTGGGAGTCAGAGAGGCCTTACGCAACAAGGGCGCGGTCCGGTATGAAATGGTCTCGGATCGACGTGAAGCCATCACAGCGGCGATTCGAGAAGCGACCGGCGGGGACATCGTATTGATCGCCGGCAAAGGACATGAGGATTACCAAATCATTGGGACCGCGCGTGCTCATTTCGATGATCGAGAAGTCGCGCGCAGCGCCATTCTCAAGTTGAAGACGGCCTGACTCGTGACTGCGTTCAATACCAATGTAGAACATCCGATGGCCATATTCACCGTTGAAGAGCTGTTGGAGGTCATCAGTGCGAAGCTATTGGCGACCGGCGATGCGCAGTGGATGAAACGTCGAATCAGGCGGCTTTGCACGGACTCTCGCACCGTTCGTCCCGGAGATCTCTTTATTGCGCTCAAAGGAGATCGATTTGATGGCCACGCGTTTGTCGAGACCGCCCTTCGGCGCGGAGTGGCCGGAGCGATTGTTCAGGAGTCCTACCGTACGACGCGAAGCGATAGAGCGCCAAAGCGAACCGATAGGAAGGCGCCGTTTCTGTTGGGCGTGCCGGACCCCCTCTTTGCCTATCAACAACTGGCCTCGCACCATCGATGCCGCTTTGATGTTCCGATGGTTGCCGTGACTGGGAGTAACGGCAAGACCACCACGAAAGAAATGGTCGCCGGCGTGCTGGCTCAGGAGAAGGTCGTCCTCAAGACAGAGGGGAATTTGAACAACCGGATCGGCGTGCCTCAGACCCTGCTTCGTCTCGCATCTCGACACCAGGCGGCTGTGATCGAGATGGGAGTCGATCGGGAGGGTCAGACTATTCGGCTCTGTGAGATTGCCCGTCCGACGATCGGCATCATCACCAATATTGGGCCGGACCACCTGGAGTTTTTCGGAAGCATGGAGGCGTCCGCTCAGGCAAAGGCGGAACTCTTAGACCTCCTGCCATCGGACGGCGTCGCGGTGCTTAATGCCGACGATGCGTACTTCGCGTATCTTGCGGCGCGCGCCAGGTGCCGAGTGGTTTCGTTCGGAATCTCCTCACAGGCAGACGTGCGGGCCGCAGATGTTCGCTCCGATGATCGGCATGGGATTCGCTTTAAGCTGATCCTTCCGGGGAAAGCGCGCCCCACGGTGGTCCTTCTTCGGGCACAGGGGGCTTATAACGTGTCGAACGCATTGGCGGCCGCCGCCGTCGGCCACGTGCTCTCGTTGACCGGTAGTCAAATGGCGCAAGGACTGGCGCGCTTTCGACCCGCTGCGATGCGGTCCCAGGTGAGCATGTGGAACGGCGTGCGGATCATCAACGACTGTTACAACGCCAATCCGGCTTCCATGAAAGCCGCGATTCAGTTGCTCGCGCAGCTTGGCTCTTCTAAACGGACGATCGCCGTGCTGGGTGACATGTTGGAGTTAGGACCGGAGAGTCACGCGATGCACCGCGAGGTCGGGAAGTTTGTGACCGAGCAAGGCGTCTCCGAACTGATTGCTTGCGGAGCGTTGGGACGAGCTCTTGCAGAAGGCGCTCGTTCGGCTGGTATGGCGCCGGACCGTGTGACTGAAATGCCGGATGCGCTGTCTGCAGGCGCTGCGGCGAAAGGTTTGGTCCGACGGGGGGATGTGGTGCTCGTCAAAGCTTCGCGAGGGGTGCGGATGGAGCAGGTCATCGAGGCGTTGACCAGCGCACGGCGGGTGGCAAAGAAAGCCTGCTGAATAATCGAAGCGTGCTAGGGACAGCGGTCGTTTCCTGATCGAAGTTTAGATCGGATTGGTAGGCGCAGAGAACTCATGCTCTACAACTGGCTCTACCCGCTTCATACCGAATTCTCCTTCCTGAACGTCTTCCGTTATCTCAGCTTCCGCATCATTTATGCCGCGGTGACGGCATTTCTCATCGCGTTTGTCTTGGCGCCGTGGCTGATTCAAAAATTACAGGACCTCAAGCTGGGCCAACAAGTGCGCGATGACGGACCGAAACGGCACCTGGCCAAGAGCGGTACGCCGACGATGGGAGGCCTTCTGATTCTCTTTGCCGTCCTGCTTTCCACGGTCCTGTGGGCGGATGTGACCAACCGGTACATGTGGCTCGTGCTTGCGGCGACGATAGGATTCGGACTGATTGGGTTCACTGATGATTATATGAAGTTCGTCAAATCGCAATCCAAAGGCCTGACGGCAACCCAGAAATTTTCCGCTCAGATTGCTGTGGCGCTGGGCGTCGGTCTCTTTCTCTACTTCTTGCCGACCTACACGACGAAACTCAGCGTTCCGTTCTTCAAGCAGTTCACTCCCGATCTCGGCTGGCTTTACATCCCTTTTGCAGTGCTCGTGATCGTCGGCAGTTCGAACGCGGTCAATCTGACCGATGGCCTGGACGGCCTTGCGGTCGGCCCCGTCATGATCGCCGCCCTGGCTTATACCATTGTGGCTTACATGGCAGGCCACCGTCTCTTGTCGGAATATCTCCTGATTCCTCACATCGAAGGGGCCGGTGAACTCGCCGTCTTCACGGCGGCCATCTTGGGCGCAAGTCTGGGATTTCTCTGGTTCAATACCTACCCGGCGACTGTGTTCATGGGGGATGTCGGATCCTTGCCGCTCGGCGCGGCACTGGGGACCGTCGCCGTGATCAGCAAGCACGAGCTTCTGCTGTTGATGGTGGGCGGTGTGTTTGTCATCGAAGCGGTGTCCGTCATCTTTCAGGTGTTGTCGTTCAAATCGCGCGGCAAGCGGATCTTCCTCATGGCTCCGATCCATCATCACTTTGAGATGAAAGGGTGGGAAGAGCCGAAAGTGGTGGTGCGGCTTTGGATCATTGCCATTTTGCTGGCGCTCCTCAGTCTGAGCACGCTGAAACTCCGGTGAGAAGTGCGACTGGAATGGAATCAGATGGAACTCGCCGGCGCGCAGGTCACGGTGGTCGGCATGGCACGGAGCGGCGTGGCGGCAGCGCGGTTGCTTCAAGCGGCGGGGGCGCACGTCGCGGTAGCGGACAGGAAAGAGGAACAGGACCTGGCGGGAGTTATCACGAAGTTGGATGCCGAAGGGATGTCGGTCGCGGTCGGCCGAAGGTACGACTCGGCGCTGGAAACCGCCGATCTGATCGTCGTCAGTCCCGGAGTCCCATATCGAGCGGAGGCGTTGGAACGTGCCAGGCGACGCGGCGTCACAGTCATTGGGGAGTTGGAGCTGGCTTCAAGATTTCTCCGGGCGCCGATTCTTGCCGTGACTGGAACCAACGGCAAGAGCACCACGATTACGTTGATCGGACGCTTCCTTCAACAAAGCGGCAAGAGGGCATTCGTGGGAGGCAATCTGGGTACTGCCCTGAGCGAAGCCGCGCTGGCTGCCTATCAGTCGAAGCAAGCAGGCCGGACTGCCGATCCGTACGAATACCATGTGGTGGAAGTGTCGAGTTTTCAGTTAGAGACGGTCGATCGATTTCACCCCTGGGGTGCGGCAGTCTTAAATATCACCGTTGATCATATGGACCGCTACGACTCCGTGGACGAGTACACGGCCGCGAAAGCCCGGATATTTGAAAACCAGACGGCCACCGACTTCGCCCTTGTCAATCTGGACGACGAACGAGTCGCACAACTCATTCCTCCCGGCCGAGCGAGGGCACTGGGATTTAGTCGAACCAGACAGGTCGGAGCGGGGATGGCCGGCGGAACCTATCTTGAGGGAGAGTGGATCGTCACGACTGTAACAGGGGGGAAGGAAACCATCTGCCGACGGAGCGACATTCGTTTGTTGGGACAGCATAACGTTGAGAATGCGCTGGCTGCTGTCACCTTCGCGAGGCTGTGCGGCTGTCCGCTGGATGCTGTTCGAAACGTACTGGGCTCGTTTCCCGGTCTCGAGCATGCGCTGGAAGTGGTGAGGGAGCGTCGGGGCGTGCGATTTGTGAACGATTCAAAAGGAACCAATGTGGACGCCACCGTGAAGGCATTGGAGAGTCTGGACCAACCCATCTGGCTCATCGCAGGGGGACGGGACAAGGGAGGCGACTTTGCAAAATTGGAGCAGCCGATTCGGAACCGAGCCAAACGGGTCATTCTGATCGGAGAAGCGGCGCCTCGCATCAAGGAATCCTTACGTGGCTTTGATCAAGTGTGTCGAGCGTCCACGTTGAAAGAGGCGGTGGAAGTAGCTGCGGCCGAAGCGGCGCCCGGCGATGTCGTGCTGCTGTCACCCGCCTGCGCCAGCTTCGATATGTTTGCCGATTATCAGGACCGAGGCCGTCAATTCAAGGCTCTGGTCAATGCGCTACCGTAACAACCATGATGCGTGACGAGTGACCAGTGAAAAAGAGACCGAACCCAATGACGTGTCGTCTATCACGCCGTACCCAGCATGCCGTCTAACGGGGCAGATGTATGTCACACAAGGCCGCGGGCACTCTGGCTCTTCCCTGGCCCACCTTGAGCCCACGGTCGCGCACGCGAGTGTCGATCGACCGAACGGTCCTCGTCATCGCCATTGTGCTGACCCTGGTGGGATTGGTTATGGTCTTCAGTGCAAGCGCAGTGCTCGCAGGAAACCGGTTCCACGATCCAGGTTTTTTTCTGAAACGCCAGGTCGCGTGGTTGCTGTTCGGGTTTTTCCTGCTCCACGTGATGTCCCGGATCGATTATACAATTTGGCGACCTCTCGCCGTTCCGATGCTTGGGCTGACCGCTGTGTTGTTGATTCTCGTGTTGATCCCCTCTTTCGGAGTCTCGACAAAGGGTGCCCGTCGATGGCTCCGGCTGGGGCCGATCGCCATGCAGCCGGCGGAAATCGCCAAGCTCGTCTCGGTTTTGTACCTGGCAGCCTATCTCACGAAGAAGAGCGAGCGCGTCACAGAGTTCACCGCGGGATTCCTTCCCCCTCTGGTCGTCGTGGGGGTGTTCAGTGGGCTGGTGCTGTTGGAGCCGGATTTGGGCACCGTGGTCGTGATGGGGACGGTCATGGTCGGCTTGCTGTTTTTGGCCGGAGCCCGTGTCGCCCATCTCGCCGGCCTCGCGTTCTGTGCGGTTCCCGCAGTGCTGGTTCTCGCATTGGGATCGAGCTACCGCCGACAACGGCTGCTCACGTTCCTGGCTCCGTGGAAGGATCCGTCCGACTCCGGCTTCCAAGTGACGCAATCATTTCTCGCGTTCGGCAGTGGGGGACCGTTTGGAGTCGGACTGGGAGAAGGCAAACAGAAGCTGTTTTTCCTGCCGGAGGCGCATACCGACTTTGTGCTGGCCTTAGTGGGGGAGGAACTTGGTCTGTTGGGAACCGCTGCCATCATGCTGCTGTTTGGCATTCTTGTGTTCAAAGGGTTTCAGATCGCGGGGCGGGCACGAATGCCGTTTGGCAGACACTTGGCGATGGGCATTACCCTTCTGATCGGTGTTCAGGCGCTGGTCAATGCGGGCGTCGTGACGGGGCTGCTCCCGACGAAAGGCCTCACGCTACCCTTCGTCAGCTATGGCGGATCCTCGTTGATCGTCACTTTGCTGGGCGTCGGAATCCTCCTCAGCATATCTCGGGACCGGCAGGGGGGGAGGCCAAGTAGTGGCTCCAAAAACAAATATGGAAGCGGATCGGACGTCTCATGAACATTGTCATTGCCGCAGGCGGGACCGGCGGACACCTCTATCCGGCGGTGGCCCTTGCACGGGAATTTCAACGACGCGATCCGCAAGTCTCCATTCTTTTCGTCGGCGCCCCACGTGGGATCGAGTCGAAAGTGCTCGCGCACGAAGGATTCGAATTGCGTCTGATTGTGGCCAAGCCTGTGATGGGAAAGAGTGTCGTCGATGCCGCCAAAGGGCTGCTGTCTCTTCCCATGGGGCTGTGGCAAGCGTTCGGTATTTTACGGGAACAACGGGCCGATTTGGTCATCGGAGTCGGAGGCTACACCAGCCCCACGGTCGTCGTGGCGGCGTTTCTCCGAGGCATCCCTCGCGTCATTCTCGAACCCAATGCTTACCCCGGCATGGCCAACAAGGCCGTCGGGATGCTCGCCCAACGCGTGTTTTTAGCCTTCGAGTCTGCTGCCGGGTTTTTTTCTGCCTCGAAGGTCCGCGTAGTCGGCACCCCCATCAGGCGGGCCTTTCTCGAAGAGGCGCAAGGAGATGACCGCCGCTCTGAGGAGGCGAATCTCCATCTGCTCGTATTCGGAGGCAGTCAGGGAGCGAAGGCGATTAATTCGGCCATGATTGAGGCGCTGCCGGAATTAACGCGTATCGGACGAGAGGTGTCGGTGATTCACCAGACGGGAGAACCGGATTGCCCTCGCGTCAAGGCGGCCTATCAAGCGGCAGGGTTCGAGGCGGAGGTGGTTCCGTTCCTATATGACATGCCGAAGGTCCTTCGCGCGGCGGATTTGGTGGTGTCCCGAGCAGGAGCGATCACCATCGCAGAACTGACGGTCTGTGGAAAGCCGGCCATTTTGATCCCCCTGCCGCAGGCGATCTACGATCACCAGGCCAGAAACGCGCAAATAATGGAGAAGGCAGGCGCGGCGGTCGTGCTGCCTCAAACAGAACTTACGGGAACCAGGTTGGCCGACGTGGTGAACGCGATTGGGGGAGATCGAGAACGGTTGCGCGAGATGAGCGAGCGGAGTCTGGCGATGAGGCGGACCGATTCAGCCGAAGTGATCGTACGGGATTGTTATGCGCTCATGGGAGGCAATCATGAGACCAACCGGTCTATTGGAGCGACGGGAGACTCGCGGGGTTGAGCAGCATGACGACGGGAGCGGTGTTCACAGGACTGGAGGGGTAACGCGGACATCCATGTTCAGAAAAACGCAGCATATTCATCTGGTGGGCATCGGCGGGGCCGGCATGAGCGGAATTGCGGAGGTCTTGCTGACGTTGGGATACAAAGTATCGGGTTCAGATCTGCATCCATCGGAGACCACCCGCCGGCTTGAGGAGCTGGGCGGCAAGATTTTCATGGGCCATCACGAATCGAATGTGGGCGAAGCGCAGGTCGTGGTGATTTCGTCGGCCGTCGCCGCGACGAACCCCGAAGTGGTGACGGCCAAAGCTCGTCAGATCCCGGTGATCCCTCGAGCCGAAATGCTGGCCGAGCTCATGCGTCTCAAATACGGCATCGCGATCGCGGGCGCTCACGGGAAGACGACGACGACGTCGATGGTCGCCAGTGTGTTGGCCCAAGGCGGTCTCGATCCCACGATGGTCATCGGAGGAAAGGTCAATGCGCTCGGCAGTCATGCTCGGCTGGGACGGGGCGATCTATTGGTGGCGGAGGCGGATGAAAGCGACGGGTCCTTTTTAAGGCTGTCGCCGACGATCGTAGCGGTGACCAACATGGACCGCGAACATCTCGAACACTACGGCACGATGGAGCGGCTGCACGACTGCTTTCTGGAGTTCATCAACAAAATTCCCTTCTATGGGCTTGCCGTGCTCTGTGCGGATGATGAGCGGCTCCGATCCTTGTTTCCGATGGTGGTGAAGCGGTACCAGACTTATGGGTTGCACGAGCGAGATGGAGTCACGCCGGATTTCCGCGCGTCGGACATTACGTTGAAACAGTGGGGCTCCGAGTTTCGCGCATATTTTCGTGGGAAGAGCCTGGGACCGTTCCGTCTTGCCACACCGGGAGTCCACAACGTGTTGAATGCTTTGGCCGCGATCGCCATCGGGCTTGAACTCGATGTGCCGGTGGATCTGATCCGCAAGGGGCTGGCGGCCTTCACCGGAGTCGAACGGCGGTTTCATCTCAGAGGTGAAAAGGCGGGCATCATGATCGTGGATGATTACGGGCACCATCCGACGGAGATTCGGGCGACCCTCGCCGCCGCCAAAGAAGGATGGGATGATCGCCGACTCGTGGTGTTGTTTCAACCGCATCGGTACTCGCGGTCACGCGATCTGATCGACGAGTTCGCCCATGCTTTCGATCGGGCGGACGTGGTGTTCATGACGGAGATCTATGCGGCGGGGGAGCAATCGATTCCCGGCGTGTCCGGAGAGCGACTTGCGGAGACTGTGAAAGCTGCCGGGCATCCGTCGGTAACATATATCGACCGGAAGGAAACGATGCCGGACCGAGTGCTGTCGGCCTTAAAGCCTGGTGATTTGGTGATCACGCTTGGGGCGGGTGACATTTGGAAAGCGGGTCTGGGGTTATTAGATCGGTTGCCGGTTTCCGCGGCGGTATGAACAGCCAGCGCCGGCGCCAGGGTCTGTCACTCAAAAGCCGGAGACAGTTTGGGATTCGTGAACTACGCGCGTCGGTTGTTGGGTTGCGAGGCAAGGTCACGTTCGATGCGCCGCTCCGCGACTATACCTCTTTTCGAATCGGTGGCCCTGCGGATGTCCTCGTCGAACCCGCCGATGTGGAGGATGTCTGTCGATTGGTTCGACAGGCGAGTCATGCACGCGTCCCCATTTTTGTCCTGGGAGGAACCAATCTCTTGGTGCGAGACAAAGGGGTTCGGGGGGTAGTTGTGAGCCTTGCCAAACTCAACGCCATCAAGGTGGAACCTGATGCCGTGTTGTATGCCGAAGGGGGAGTAGGCATGCCGACCCTGATTGGGCATGCCATCCGGCGTTCTCTCTCCGGTCTCGAATGGGCGGCCGGGATTCCCGGAACCCTGGCCGGTTGTGTGGTAATGAATGCCGGTACCCGGCTTGGAGAAATGAAGAATTCCGTCCGAGCCGTCCGAATCGTGACCCCCCGAGGCAAAATCATTGATTGTCCCGCCCCAGAGATCAAATTCTCCTACCGCCGGGCGCGGTTGCCCCGGGGAATTGTGGTCGGCGCATGGCTGCAATTGAAGCCGAGGGAGCGCGAGCGCATTGGGACCGTCGTGAAGGATTACCTGCGCTATCGAAAGGAGACCCAGCCCCTCACGCTGCCCAGCGCCGGATGTGTCTTTAAGAATCCGGACAAGGATTCGGCGGGGAGCCTGATTGAAGCGGCAGGTCTGAAGGGAGCCCGCGTCGGCGACGCGCAGGTGTCGGAAAAGCATGCAAATTTCATCGTCAATGCAGGGCAGGCTTGCGCGGCCGACGTTATCGCGTTGATCAAGAAGGTGCGCCGGGACGTGGAGCAGCGCACCGGGGTCCTGTTGGAGCTGGAGCTCAAGATTGTTGGACAGGTGTGAGGACAGTGACAAGTGATGGGTGACGAGTGACGGGTAAGCACTCTAGCCGTACGAAGAATTGGTCAGCGCGTCACGCGTCACGGGTCACGCATCACGGGTGGTCACGATGCCGCTGACAGCTGCCCGCATCGGTGTTCTCATGGGAGGTCGGTCGGCTGAGCGCGAGGTCTCTCTCAAGACCGGCCAGGCGGTTTATCGCGCGCTGTCGCGGCGCGGCTACGATGCCGTAGCGATCGATGTGGGGACAAGGCTGTACGAGGATCTGTCGGACAACAAAGTCGAGGTGGTGTTTCTTGCGCTGCATGGTCCCGGTGGAGAGGACGGGGTCATACAAGGCTTCCTCGAGTCCATCGGTATGCCTTACACCGGCTCTGGAGTGAAGGCCAGCGCGGTGGCTATGCACAAAGTCACCACCAAAGAGCTGCTGGATTATCACAAGGTGCCGATTCCTCCGGGAGGGGTCGTGCGGAAGGGAGAGGGTCCTGCCATCTCCACCGTGCTTCGCGCCTGGAAATTGAAATTGCCTGTCGTGGTGAAGCCCGCCGCGCAAGGGTCCACGATCGGAGTGACCATTGTTCGCAAGTCTTCGGAGTGGAACGACGCGTTGATTCGTGCGCATCAACATGATTCGGAGGCCGTGGTGGAAGGGTACATTCCCGGACATGAACTTACCGTTTCTCTGCTGGGAGGGGCGAACGGAGAATTGTCGGCCCTTCCGGCCATTGAGATCGTCGCGCCGGGTGGGTTTTACGACTTCTCGGCCAAGTATCAAAAGGGTCGAACTCAATACCTCTGCCCGGCTCCACTTTCTCCTCAGGTCGCCCGCCAACTGCAAGATCTGGCGGTACGGGTTTATCGGGTATTGGGATGTGAAGGCGCCGCACGAGTGGATTTTCGGGTGACCCCGCGCGGGCGAGCGTACGTCCTGGAAATCAACACCGTCCCTGGTATGACGGAAACCAGTCTCCTTCCGATGGCCGCGGCTCAAGCCGGGATCGACTACGACTCATTGACGGAACGGATTCTTGAGTCCGCGCTTCGCAGAAATCCTGTGGTGTCTTTGGGAGAGAAAGAAAAAAAGACGGGGTTCAGAGGATGAGAAAAAAAATACGATCGCCGTTGCGATCACGTCAGTGGCGGCAAGAACCGATCGGTCCCAAGCCCAATCAATGGAAAGGGGAGCGGTCTTCTCACGCGGGGAATCGGGAGGCCGGTCGATCCCGCCGTCAGAAACGACGTCCATTAATATGGAGATGTGTGCGTGTCCTGGTCTTGATCAGCGCGCTCGGTGCTGGAACGTGGAGCGCGATCCCGCTGTCGCAGGATGTGGCGCCTCTGTTGCAACGGTCATTTGCCATCAGGGAGGTGACGATTCAGGGCCTGCACCATGTGAGTCAGCAAGACGTGCGTGACCGATTGGGCCTGAGGGCCGGAGCGACGTTGTGGTCCGTGTACCTGCCGCAGTTGGCCGATCGCCTCCGCGCGATTCCTTGGATCAAGGAGGCTACGATTACGCGTATCCCATTCCATGAACTTCGTGTGGTTGTCGTCGAGCGCAAACCTGCAGCCGTCGCGCGGACGACTTCGGACAATCTTCTCGTCGACGATGAGGGATACATCCTCTCTGTGATGGGCGCCGACGATGATTCCACGTTGCCCGCCCTGTCCGGCCTCGATCCCAAGAGGATGCTGCGCGGGGAGGCCGCCGTTCGTCAGGCGGCGAAGGCCGGTATCGAACTCGCCACCTTGATGGCGGGAACGCTGAGTGGCCGGGCAGAAGTGGATGCGGGGGATCCGACGAACTTGGTCGCAACGATGAGCGGTCTGCGCTTTCAGTTCGGTTCCGCGTCCGTTGAGGAACAATGGCAACGATTCCGCCAGGTCCACGCACGTCTCCGCGTGGCGGCGTTCGACGGAAAAACGCGCGGTCCCAGTGAAATCGATTTGCGTTATTCGGGTCGAGTGATCGTTCGAGAAAGGGGGTAACCAACAGTGCCCAAACGAGACCAGATCCTGGTCGGGCTGGACATCGGTACCACAAAGATCTGCGCCATTGTCGCAGAGGTGATGGATGAAGGAATCCTGAATGTCATCGGGGTCGGCTCAAGTCCGTCACGTGGCCTCCGCAAAGGGGTGGTGGTGAACATCGAGAGCACCGTCGAGTCCATTAAGAAGGCGGTGGAGGAAGCGGAGTTAATGGCGGCGGTACAGATCAACTCGGTCTATACGGGCATCGCGGGCAGCCATATCTCCGGAGAAAATTGTAAAGGAGTGGTTGCCCTCAAGAAGCAAGAGGTGACCAGGGACGATGTGCAACGGGCGGTCGAGAGTGCCAGGACCCTCGCGGTCATCCCCCATGAGCGTCGTATCCTGCACGTGCTGCCGCGGGAATTCATGGTCGACGATCAGGATGGCGTCCGCGAACCTTTAGGGATGTCCGGGAATCGCTTGGAAGTCAATGTTCATGTCATTACCGGCGCCGTGACTTCCGCGCAGAACATCATCAAAAGCGTGAACCGAGCCGGATTGGATGTCGTCGATATTATTCTTCAGCCGTTGGCCTCCAGCGAGGCCGTGCTGAGTTCCGAAGAGCGTGAGCTCGGGATCGCGATGGTCGATCTCGGTGGAGGCACGACGGATTTGGCGATCTTTCTCGACGGCAGCATCCGCCATACGGCGGTCCTGCCGATTGGAGGACAGAATCTCACCAAGGATCTGGCCATCGGGTTGCTGACGTCGCAGACAGAAGCGGAGAAGATCAAGATTCAGCACGGCATTGCCCGCACTGAGTTGGTCCACGGCCATCAAACGGTGGATGTGCCGTCCGTCGGCGATCGGCCGCCCCGGACGTTCTCGCGGCGGGATATTGCGGAAATTCTTGAGCCGCGGGTTGAGGAAATGTTCGAGCTGGTCAGGCGAGAAATCGCGCGGGCGGGCTATGAAGGAATGTTAGGGGCCGGGGTCGTGATCACAGGAGGGACTTCTCTGCTGGAGGGCATGCCGGATGCGACTGAAAAAGTCCTGAACCTTCCAGCCAGGCGAGGAATTCCCAGTGGGGTCGGAGGTCTCCGGGATATCGTCAGCAACCCTATGCATGCGACGGGGGTGGGGCTGCTTCTCCACGCCCGCCAGCACGCGGATCAGTTGGTAACCGCCGGGGGGCGGCATGGGCGACCCTTGGGGCGAGTGTTGGAACGGATGCGGTCGTGGATGTTCGAGTTCTTCTAAACCGGCGCTGGCGGCGGATGCCGCGAGCGTTTCACTCTTAAGGGAGGTGTCGCAATGTTCTCATTCCAGGAGGATGTGCTGTCGCCGGTTCGTATCAAAGTCATCGGTGTCGGTGGGGCAGGATGCAATGCGATAAATACGATGATCCATTCCGGCTTGTGCCGGGTGGATTTCATTTCGGCCAATACGGACCTCCAAGCTCTGGAGCGCTCCCATGCCCCCTTCAAAATCCAGTTGGGTCCGGAACGGACCAGAGGATTGGGCGCGGGCGCGAAACCGGAAGTGGGCAAGGACTCGGCGTTGGAAAGCAAGGATCAAATCCGTGAATGTCTCGAGGGCGCGGATATGGCCTTTGTGACGGCCGGTATGGGAGGCGGCACTGGGACGGGCGCGGCGCCAATCGTTGCGAGCATTGCGCGCGAACTAGGGATATTGACGGTCGCGGTCGTGACGAAACCCTTTCAGTACGAAGGGCATCGGCGCATGAGCCATGCTGAAGAAGGAATTCGCGACCTGCGGCGACATGTGGATACGCTCCTGGTGATACCCAACCAGCGGCTCTTGGGTATTGTCGATAAAGCCACCCCATTGTTGGACGCCTTCAAAGTGGCGGATGATGTGTTGCGGCAGGCCATTCAAGGCATTGCGGATGTCATAACGACGACCGGGCATGTGAATGTAGATTTTGCCGATGTGCGAACCGTGATGACCCACACGGGTCGTGCCGTCATGGGTATGGGAGTGTCTCGCGGCACCAATCGCGCCATCGAAGCCGCGCAGAAAGCGATCTGCAGTCCGCTATTGGAGGAAGGCAGTGTAGAAGGGGCTCGCGGCGTCTTGCTGAATATCACGGGTGGACCAAACCTCTCGCTTCATGAAGTGGAAGAAGCGGCGTCGATTATTCAGCAGGCTGCCGATCCGGAGGCGAACATCATCGTGGGGCAGGTGATCAATCCCGATATGGGGGACGAATTAGCTGTGACGGTGATTGCCACTGGGTTCGATCATGGCGAGGAGCCTGCCAAGCCCATTGCGCAGGAGCGCGCCGCAGGGCGCAACGTTCGAGTGGGTCAGCAAGTACTGGCGAGCGTCCATGCCGGTGGGGCGGAGATGCCCAGGAAGGATCTGGATCGGCCCACATTTCTCCGTCGAATGGGAGAACCG
The DNA here is from genome assembly GCA_052389595.1 of Nitrospiraceae bacterium. Lineage (GTDB taxonomy): Bacteria > Nitrospirota > Nitrospiria > Nitrospirales > Nitrospiraceae > JBQTHT01. The sequence continues at coordinate 39,202 of JBQTHT010000008.1, read as the reverse complement.
CGCGGCAACGCAGATCGAGTGGCGGTCGTCGCGGATGACGAATGGGATGTCCCAACCTTTCTGAGAAAGCAGGCGGACTGAACGCGTCACAACCCACAATAGTAGCGAGGAAGCGCCGAGGATAGTGTGAGCGCTGCTGTGATCACGATTCCCGCGTTCGCCCGCAACGGCGATGGCATCAATCACTTTTTTGGAACTCGCCATCAGTTCTTTGCCGGAATGGATGGACCCACGCCGGGCCGAGCGACGAGGTTGAAGAAGAGCGAAATCTGTGATCCAGGATTTGTTGGCGATGCAAAGCAGCAGGGACGATCCTACACGTTTGTTTCAGTGAAACAAGTGCATGGGACTGACGCTCTGGTCCTCGACCGACCGTTAAAAGGGGATGAAATCTTCGACGGGGGATGGGATGCGTTGGTCACGGATCAACCCGGTGTTCTCGTCACGGTGCGAACAGCTGACTGTGTCCCGGTGCTGCTGTACGATCCAGTGCGGCACGTGATTGCCGCTGTTCACGCCGGATGGCGGGGGGCGGTGGCGGGAATTGTTCCCAAGACCTTGGCTCTGATGAGGAGCAAGTTTGAAACCGAGACCGCAACTGTCAGCGTGGGCATCGGCCCGTCCGTGGGCCCCTGCTGCTATGAGGTGGATGAGCCGGTGTTGCGTCCATTGCGGCAGCAATTTCCAGATTGGCGCCGCGTGATTAATGAACATGAATCGGAAAAAGGGAAGGGGTTCTTGGATTTGCGTGGACTGATTCGCTACCAAGTTGAGGCCGCCGGGGTGCGCGAAGCCCGTGTATTCGCCGCCCAAGCCTGTACAGTGTGTCATCCGGACCTGTTTTTTTCCTATCGCCGTGAAGGAACCGTGAAGGGAACGATGGTCAGCGGAATTGCGTTGGTTCATACGCAGTGAATTGAGGCGCACGAGTAAAACAAGTCTAGTACAATAAGAATCTGCCGTTCCGGTATCGTGTGACCACCATTCCTGGTCCTACTTCTTGTGACGGACACCATTGATTCATCTGTCGTCGCGAGCAATGTCAGAATCGTCCTCCACAATATACGCCTCGCGGCTGAACGAGCCGGTAGAAGCGCACAGTCGATTCGGCTGGTGGCGGCGACGAAGTCAGTGTCGGTCGATCGGATTCAAGCCGGCATTGCGGCAGGTCTGACACTGCTGGGCGAGAATCGGCTCCAAGAAGCGCTTGACAAGATCGATCACCTTGGCCGGCGCACCGTCGGATGGCACTTTATCGGTCGGATCCAACGACGGAAGGTCCGATCCATCGTGGGTGTCTTTGAGATGATACACTCGGTCGACAGTCTCGATTTGGCGGTGGAGATAGACCGCCGAGCCCGGCAAGCCGATCTCTGTCAATCGGTGCTGCTCGAAGTGAATATTGCCGGAGAATCGACGAAGGGGGGCTTCAGTCCTTCGGCGATCGAAGCCCTGTTGCCTGAGTTGAATGCCTTAGGACACCTGTCGATCAAGGGCCTCATGACTATTCCCCCTCCCTCGTCGACTCCGCAAGCGGCAAGACCCTATTTTCACCAGCTTCGCGAATTGGCGAAGTCGCTGACCCGTCCGGAGTGGGAACGAATCCGAATGGATGAATTGTCGATGGGGATGTCCCAGGACTACGAAGCAGCGGTTGAAGAAGGCGCCACGCTGGTCCGTGTCGGGACGGCTATTTTCGGGGCTCGTGATCAATGGATATGACGTTTCAGAAACGAATCGCGTTTGTCGGCGGCGGCCAGATGGCCGAGGCGTTGATCGGTGGCCTCCTGGCGGCTCGCGTCTGCGAGGCGGGCGCTCTGTGGGCGACCGATCCCAGCGCAGACCGCCGGGATCTTTTGAAACGTCGCTTTGCTCTCCGTGTTGGGACGGACAATCTGGAAGCGGCCGGCTGGGCAGAGATCCTTGTGCTGGCGGTCAAACCTCAAATCCTCGACTCCGTGCTTCAACATCTGGCTTCCGTTCTCAGCCATCAGCAGATGATTTCGATCGCCGCCGGCATCCCTATTGCCTGGATTGTTAACCGTGGGCCTGCGAGCGTGCGAGTGGTTCGGGCGATGCCGAACGCGCCCGCTCTGGTGCGCGAGGGAATGACCGCTTTGGCTTTTGGTCCCGGCATTCAAGAGAATGACATTCAAGCGGCGCGTACGCTGTTTGAAGCAGTAGGACGGGTCGTACCGATCGAAGAACGTCTTCTGGATGCCGTGACGGGACTGAGCGGAAGCGGGCCGGCGTATATCTTCATGGCCATAGAGGCGCTGGCGGACGGGGGCGTGAAAATGGGACTGCCTCGCAGTACGGCCGAGTTGTTGGCGGCCCAAACCATGTTGGGGGCTGCCCGAATGTGTCTGGAAACCGGTCACCATCCGGCTCATTTAAAGGATCGTGTGACATCACCAGGGGGCACGACGATTGCCGGACTGCATGCATTAGAAACCGGCGGTCTGCGGAGTAGCTTGATCGCAGCGGTCGAAGCTGCCACGATACGATCGCAGGAGTTGGGGCGCTGATGTTCGTCATGGGGAATGTGCTGCAGGCAGCCGCGACGATTGTGGACTATGTTCTCTGGCTCTATATGTGGGTGATCATTGCAAGAGCGCTCATTTCATGGGTCAATCCTGATCCTTGGAATCCCATCGTCCAATTTCTGGATCGTGCGACTGAACCGGTGCTCGCTCCGATTCGTCGATGGCTCGGCTGGCGAATGGGGCTTGATCTCTCCCCCATGATCGCGATATTGATTATTATCTTTCTGCAAATCGCCGTGGTGCAGTCGCTCAAAGAGCTCGCGCTGCGAATCAATTGAATAGGTTTTAAGAGGGGCCCCATGAAGATCACGCCGCTGGATATCCAACAGATGGTGTTCCGAGTCTGCTTTCGCGGGTACGACCAACAGGAAGTCAACCGGTTTCTCGAGGAACTCGCCCAGACCGTCGAGTCGCTCAATCGAGAAAACGCGGTTCTCCGGGAAAAGCTGGCGTATATCGAGCAGCAAGTGACCGAACTCAAGAAATCCGAGACGATGCTCTCGCATACCCTGGTGTCCGCGCAATCTTTGGCGGATGACGTGAAAAAGAATGCTCAGCGCGATGCCGAGCTTATTGTGAAAGAGGCCGAGCTCAAAGCCGGAGAGCTCTATCGCCAGGCTCGAGGGGAATTGGCCGGCATTCAGCGTGATCTCTCTGAGCTGCAGAAACAACGCTTGTTGATGGTCGAGCGCATTCGCGCCACCATTCGTACCTTCGAACGAATGATCGAAATAGAAGAGAGTGAAACCTACCACCCCGCCTCAGCGACGTCCGATGACAAGCTCAGGGGTGATTCGAGCCACTGACCGTTCGTATTCTCCCAGACCGGTCGAGTTCATGCGAGTGGTCCATATTATGGGAGCGCTGGGCTGGTTCATGCCCGGTGGCAGGTGGACTGTCGTCTCCACGTCATGCGAAATTTGTCACGGGCTGTGATGCGACCGCCGGGTGCGATCGGCCGTGCCATGCAGACCGCGGTGGACGAAGGTGTGTTCCCCGGCGCTGTTCTCCTTGTGCGCCTTCGTGGGGTGATGGTTTACCGGCAAGCGGTTGGCTTCCTTTCATCCAGTCCTCGAGGCGCCGCCGTGTCCCTCGGCACTGTCTATGATCTCGCCTCTTTGACCAAGCCCTTGGGCACTGCTACCGCGCTCCTCTGCTTGGTCCAAGATCGCCGACTGGATCTCGATATTCCATTGCAGAATCTTCTGGATGAATTCGATGGATCTCCGATCGGCCAGGCCACGGTGTCGCATCTGCTCACGCATAGTTCCGGTTTGCCCGGCTGGCGGCCCTTGTATGAGCATCTCGATCAGGGCGACAGGTTTCGGATTCGGCAGGTGGTTCTGAGCCGTATTCGGGATGAGCCGCTGATCTATCCTATCGGGCAGAAGAGTGTGTATAGCGATCTGGGATTCATCTTGTTGGGCTATGTTGTCGAGTATCTCTGCGGGCAATCCTTATCGATGTTTTGTCATGAGCGAATCTTCAAAAGGATTGGAGCGGCGCCCTTGGGTTTTTTGGAGACCAAAGGGCAAGCATCAGGACAGGGTGAAAAGTCATTCTCCGGGGCTGCGGCGATCGCCCCGACCGAGCACGACGAGTGGAGGGGGCGGCTGCTACAGGCGGAAGTCCACGATGAGAATGCGTATGCGCTGGGAGGAACGGCTGGTCACGCAGGCTTGTTTGGCACGGCCGAGGCAGTCTTAGCCGTATCGGCGGCATGGCTGAACGGTTATAAAGGAAGGCAGTCGATCCTGTCGCAGGAACTCGTCCTTCAATTCGTCACTCGCCGAACGGAGATTGCGGAATCCAGTTGGGCGCTTGGGTGGGATACTCCTTCCATTCCCTCGTCCTCAGGGACGCGATTCTCACCCCGTTCTTTTGGTCATCTTGGATATACCGGCACATCTCTGTGGATAGACCCCACCTGCGAACTCGAAGTGGTGTTACTGTCGAACCGGGTTCACCCAACCAGGCGGAACGAGAAAATCCGCCAATTCCGTCCCCTCATTCATGATCTTATTTATTCGCAGCTGATCGGTACCCCCTAGAGTTCATCGGCGTAGTCCACCCACGTTTCCTTCTCAGCGAGATAGCGACGTCCCTTAAAATTTGGTCGGCTCCGCATTCTCTGAAACCCAAACGCTTTGAGCTTGTCTACGACGTCTTTCACCGCGGCGCCGGTGGTAGGTTGTGTCTGACCTTCAACGGTCAATGCTTCATACGTCACCTTGCCGGAATATCCATTGGCGATTCGGCTGACAGCGATGGAACGGTTGAAATACCGGTCGCTAGGATCCATCCCTTCGATCTGATGGCGCTCAACGACGCCTTCTTTTTTCAGGGTCAGCGGAAGGGCACTCATCAGTACCTCCTGCCCGAAGCAAGACCGAAAAGAAACATGTCCAAATTATAGGGAGCTGTTGAGAGGAGTGCAACCGTCGTTGACAGTCTTCGTAGCCGTCCCTATTATGGCGGCCTCTTATGGCGACCTCCATACGTGTCATGAACGTACCCAACAGTCTCACGATTCTTCGAATCCTGTTGATCCCCGTATACGTCGGATTTTTGGTGTACGGGCGATATGACCATGCCTTAGGCGTACTCATAGTTGCCGGAATTACTGATGGTCTTGACGGGACCATCGCGCGAGTCGCCAACCAGCAGACCAAACTCGGCGCATTTCTCGATCCTCTCGCAGACAAGCTCCTGCTCATGTCCGGCTTTGTCACGCTAGCGATCCTTCATCTGATTCCCTCATGGATTGCGATCGTGGTTGTCAGCCGGGACTTAATCTTGATGGTCGGAACCGTGGTGGCTCAGCTTACCGATTCCCACGTGGACCTTTCTCCGACGTTATCGGGGAAAGGCACGACCCTCCTCCAGCTGGCTTACATTGTGCTCATTGTGTTTCTCGTCTCGCGGCAGCTCGATACAGGTCTGATCCAGCCCCTTCTTTACTTAATGGTCGGTTTCACCCTCTCATCAGGCTTCTACTACCTCTATCGCGGTTACCGTCATACCACGGCGAAGAGCTCATAGCTTCTTAGGCTCATACTCGTAAGAAACTGAGTCGCAAACCATAGAACAGAATGTGCATTTGTTTGACAACCTGGGGATCGTCCAGTAGACTTCGCTCGTAATTATTGTCGAACCGTCTCCAGGGGAATTCACCTACACATCATGTCTTGAGATCGAATATGAGCACATTCGCATACGTCGGCAGAACGAGACAAGGGACCGTGAAAAAAGGCGAATTGGTCGCCAAAACTCGAGACGAGGCGGCTGAACAGCTCCGCAAGCAGAGCGTGGTCGTCACCAGTCTTGAGGAAAAGGCAGGAAAGCAAGGTGGATTAAGTTTTAGTTTCGGCAGCGGCCTCACAGACAAAGACCTTGTCGTGTTTACTCGCCAATTCGGCACGATGATTAACGCCGGGCTCCCGCTTATTCAATGTCTGGACATTCTATCGACCCAATCCGAGAACAAAGTATTAGCGAAGACGGTTGGGGAAGTGAAAGTTTTTGTTGAGGGGGGATCGACTTTCTCAGATGCCCTGCGGAGACATCCGAAGGTATTTGATGACTTGTATGTGAACATGATTCACGCCGGGGAAGTCGGAGGATTACTCGATACCATTCTCACGAGGCTGGCCAAACACATTGAGAAGGCCATGAAACTCAAAGGCCAGATCAAGTCCGCGAAGGTGTATCCCGCAGCCATTATAGGAGTGGCGGTGATCGTGATCACTGTCCTCATGATTTGGGTCATTCCTATCTTCGCAAAAATGTTTACCGAGATGTCAGGCGGAAAGGTAGGACTACCCGGTCCGACTCAGTTAGTGATCGATACCAGCAACTTCGTGCAATCGTACTTCATATACATGATAGTCGCGGCCGCTCTGAGCATTTACGGAATCAAGAAATACTACCGCACTGAGCAGGGTCACCTGGTGATCGACCGGCTGCTTTTAAAGGCGCCGGTGGTTGGCGATTTGATTCGAAAGGCTTCAGTGGCAAAGTTCACGAGAACCCTGGGGACGTTGATTACCAGCGGCGTTCCTCTTCTGGAAGGACTGAGCATTTGCGCCAAGACGTCGGGCAATAAAGTCATTGAAGGAGCGATTCTGGGTGCCCGAATCAGCATCAGTGGGGGTAAAACCATCGCGGAACCTTTGGCCAAGAGCGAGACATTCCCTAAAATGGTCACGCATATGATTGCCGTCGGTGAGTCCACCGGGGCGTTGGACGCCATGTTAGGTAAAATCGCTGATTTCTATGAAGACGAAGTCGATCAAGCAGTTGCCTCGATGACCGCATTACTTGAACCGATGATGATGGTATTTCTGGGAACGGTGATCGGATTCATTGTGATCGCCATGTATCTGCCTATCTTCAAAATGGCTTCGGCGATTGGATAACTATCCCTCGGCGGGGCATGCGGGCACGTATTTCGCCACAACACTCACCATCTTCTCTTCTTCAATACACGTTATTCACGTCGGCATGGGCGGCAACTCATCGCTTGGGTTCGCTCCTGCAAAAGTTTCCACACGCGTTGGTTGATCCCGGCATGATCGAGCTTTCGCCAGGCGATCTGTCACCTGTGCTCTCTCCAATTATGTAGAGACTGATGGAAGATCTCCGAACACGACTGCACTGGCTTATGGCTCTACGGGTGGTGGTGGTCACCCTCCTGCTCGGCCTTTCCCTGTGGTTTCATGTCGCAAAAGGGGAACGGGTCCCAACTTTCTTCGCGTTGATCGCGCTGACCTATGCGGTCACCATTCCGTACGCCGTTAGTCTTCGCTATCTTAGGACCTCCCACGCGCTCACCATTCTTGCTTGGTTCCAAATTGGCGTCGATTTCCTGCTTGAAACCGTCCTTATCGCGAGGACCGGCGGGGTGGAAAGCCCCTTTGCCGTGCTCTACGTCATCAGCGTGACGCTAGCCAGTTTGGTGCCGAGACGGAGAGTCGGGCTGCTGGCCGCGAGCTTGTGCGTGATCGTGTTCGGCATCGTGGCAAATCTTCAACTGTATGGAATGCTGGATACATCCGGATGGCTGGAGTCCAGCCGATTATCCGGGCCAGAAACACTTCAGACCTTCAGTGTGTACAGTTTGGCATTTCTGGTGGTCGGATTCTTGAGCGGCGCGTTGGCCGACCAACTCAGGCGAGCTGACATGTCATTGCATGAGAAGGAAGAGGGGCTGACTCGATTACAAGCCTTTCATGAGAATATCGTGCAAAGTATCAGTACCGGCGTGTTTACCGCCGATGCGGCCGGCCGGATCACCTCGTTCAACCCCGCTGCGCAAGAAGCCATCGGGTATGCGTTCCCGCATGTGAAAGGCCTTCAATGGCGGGAAGTGTTCAACTGGCATCCCGATCAGCCATCTGAGGATTTCACGCTGAATCTCGCCATCCCGTCTCGGTTTGAGGTGGAGTGCAAACGCGCCGACGGGAGCCGTCTCATACTGGGCATGACGGTGTCAGCCTTGCATGAGCAGGGGGAACAGACCGGGTTGGTCGGAGTGTTCAAGGACTTGACTCAGATTCGTGATCTGGAAGAAGCCATGCGTCGCAAGGAATGGTTGGCTACTCTTGGAGAGATGTCCGCCGGCATGGCGCACGAGATCCGCAATCCATTGGGAGCACTGGCCGGCGCTATGCAAATGCTGCGGAAGGATCTGGCCTCGGATGAGACCAGCCGGCGCCTAATGGACATTGCGATCCGGGAAGCGACCAGGCTGGACAACATTATTACCGAATTTCTCCAATATGCCAGGCCGCCGGCGCTCAATCTCTCGGAGTGCGATCTTCACAAACTTCTTGCCGATATGTTGGATCTGATTCAACATGAGATTCGAACGAGAACAGACCTCAAGATTCGGACGTGCTTTACGGGGGCCGAAATGACCGCGCAGGTTGATCAGGATCAGTTGAAGCAAGTGTTTTGGAATCTCGCCACGAATGCATTCGAAGCGATGCCCGAGGGAGGGGAACTGACGATTTCAACCGGGTTGCGACGAGTAAATGCAGGGGGAAAGCGGGGCGAGGTCATTGAAATTGCATTTCAGGATACGGGAGAGGGGATTTTCAAGCAACATGTGGACAAAATCTTCCTTCCCTTTTTTACCACCAAGAAAGAAGGGTCCGGGTTGGGTTTGGCCGCGGTGCATCGCATCGTCGATCTTCATGGAGGATGGATCAAGGTGGAAAGCGAAGAACGCAAGGGGGCGCGATTTGTGGTCTGTGTGCCGAGGGTCGCGGAAGCGGGGCCAAGACTCTGGCACGAAGGTAGGGGGCCGTGGAAAAAATCCTAGTTGTCGACGATGAGCAGAGTCTGCGGGACGTCCTCAGTATCATGTTGAAGCGGGCCGGATACGACGTCACGTTGGCGTCGGATTGCGAAGAGGCCATCGCTCATATCGGCAAGGAAATTTTTGACTTGGTCATCACCGACCTCAAAATGCCGAAGGGCAGCGGCTTGGACGTGCTGAAGGCGGTCAAAGCCGCGTCACCAGAAACGGTGGTGCTCATGATTACCGCCTACGCGACCGCTGAATCCGCGGTCGAAGCCATGAAGCACGGCGCCTACGACTATCTCACCAAACCGTTTCAGGTCGATGAGGTCCAGCTCATTGTGCGCAATGCGCTGGAGAAGCGCCGCCTCACCACGGAGAACATGCTTCTGAAACGGGAGATGGCAAGTCAGTCCTCCTTTGCGCAAATTGTGGGACAGAGCGAAGCGATGCAAAAGGTGTTCGATGTCGTCCGAAAGGTGGCGGACTCCAAAAGCAACGTCCTGATCTGTGGGGAAAGCGGGACGGGAAAAGAATTGGTGGCCCGCGCTATTCATTACAACAGCGCCCGCAGCCCGATGCCGTTTGTCCCGGTCAACTGCAGCGCCGTGCCGGAGACCTTACTTGAGAGTGAATTGTTCGGCCATATGAAGGGCTCCTTCACCGGAGCGGTGTCGAACAAGGCCGGTCTCTTTGAGGTGGCGAACGGTGGGACGGTCTTTTTGGATGAGATTGGAGATACCTCTCCCGCCACCCAAGTCAAGTTGCTGCGTGTTATTCAGGAGCGAGAGTTCCGTCGAGTCGGCGGGACGCAGGATGTGAAGGTGGACGTGCGGGTCATTGCCGCCACGAATCGGGATCTGGAAAAAGCGGTCGCGGAGGGTACATTTCGAGAGGACCTCTATTACCGGCTCGACGTGATTCCCATTCGTTTGCCGCCCTTGCGAATCAGGACCGGCGATATCCCGCATTTGGTCAAGCATTTCCTCGAGAAATTCGCGCAGGAAAGCGGCAAACCGGTGGCCACCATCACCCCGGAGGCTATGCGGGTACTGTTGAATCATGAATGGAAAGGCAACGTCCGGGAGCTCGAGAATCTGATCGAGCGAATGGTGGCGTTTTCGACCGGTTCACCCATCGCTGAAGAAGAGATTCGAGGTTGGCTGCATCGCGCTCCGTCTTCGCAAGAATCATATCCGACGGATTTGCCCGAGGATGGACTGGATCTGGAAGGGATGATCAACTCTATTGAGAAAGAGCTGCTCTTGAAAGCGCTGGAGCGGGCCAAGTGGGTCAAGAAGAGGGCCGCGCGATTGCTGCGATTGAACACTCGCTCGTTCCGTTATAGACTGGAAAAGTATGCCATCAAGGGAGGCCGGGATTAACCGTTCCTCGACCAGCGGTTCCATACCGATAGAAACCCTCCGAGTTCCAGCCCCAGCCAAGGTCAATCTCATACTCCGCGTGCTCGATCGTCGTTCGGACGGCTGTCACAACCTGTGGTCGCTGATGCAGACGGTCGGCTTGGACGATGAAATCGAACTCTGTCGTCGGCCCGGCAAGGCAGAGGTGACACTGCACTGCGATCGCCGAGAACTGCCCACGAACGAACAAAACTTGGTCTTCCGCGCTGCGATGCTGGTGCTGAAACGATCGGAAATCGAGGCGGGCATTGATATCCGTCTGACCAAACGTATTCCGATGGGAGCCGGCCTGGGCGGGGGCAGCAGTGATGCGGCAGCGGCCATTGCTGGGCTCAACCATTTGTTCGGGTTGCAGTGGTCGGCACGACACATGGCTGAACTAGGGCAGGAGTTGGGCAGCGATGTGCCGTTTTTCTTCTCTGCGCCAAGCGCCATAGTGACCGGTCGTGGGGAAGGGGTCACGCCGATCCGTCTCGTCGGACAACGGTGGATCGTGTTGGTGAACCCGGGATTTTCGGTGGAGACCCGCTGGGCTTATCAGGAGTTGGCTGCTGCGAGAACCGGAGTCCGCCCCCTCTCCGACTCCCTGCGTACGTTTGAGCGCCAAACCGTTCTTGAGTGGGCAGACGTGGTGAAGGCTTCGGAAAATGATTTTGAAAGCGCGGTCTTTGCCGTGCACCAAAACCTTCGCAGCATTAAAGAGCGACTGATAGCGGCGGGAGCGGAAACTGCCTTGCTGTCAGGCAGTGGGGCGACTGTATTCGGCGTCTTTCGTGATGAAAGAACGGCGACTCAAGCGCGGGAGCAATTTATCGGAACTCCGGGTTATGTGGTTGCTGCAGTGCGCGCCTGTTCCAAAGGACCGGACTTTCTTTGATTCGCTCGTCCTCTTTCCGTCGCGTCGGTTGACAATCAGACGCGCTTTTCGATACAGTCCAAGCCCTCGGCTGATACCACGCAGAGCGCAGCTAACGAGGTAGGCGGGAGGGATTGATGCCCGCCGTTCCCCGCCACAGTAGCCGCACAGCTCAGAGTTTAGTCAGACTCAGCACAGCCACTCACCTTATTGAGGTGCGCGATGAGTAGGGAACTCAAACTGTTTTCCGGGAATGCCAATCCCGTGCTGGCGCGCGAGATCTGTACCTATCTGGGAATCGGGTTAGGCGAGGCCACGGTTTCTCTGTTCAGCGACGGGGAGATCCGAGTGAGGATTGAGGAGAATGTCCGCGGGGCGGATGTGTTTGTCGTCCAGTCGTGCTGCGCACCTGTCAATGACTCGATCATGGAATTGCTCATCATGATCGATGCCATGAAGCGGTCTTCTGCGGCTAGAATCACGGCCGTGATCCCGTATTTCGGCTATGCCCGGCAGGATCGCAAGGATCAGCCGCGAGTCCCCATTTCGGCGAAACTCGTGGCCGATTTGATCACTACGGCGGGCGCCGATCGAGTCTTGACGATGGATTTGCATGCTGGACAGATCCAGGGATTCTTCAACATTCCGGTCGATCACTTGTACGCCACGCCCGTGCTCCTTGAATACATCACGAAGCGGTCGCTTTCCGACATGGTTGTGGTGTCGCCGGACGCAGGAGGGGTCGAGCGAGCCCGGGCCTTTGCCAAGAGGTTGCAGGCCAACCTGGCCATCATCGATAAACGACGAGAAGGCCCGAACCAGACACAGACGATGAATATTATCGGAGATGTCGAGGGGCGAAGCGCGCTGTTGTTGGACGATATGATCGATACGGCCGGTACCATCGTGCAAGGTGCCCAGGCTTGTCTTGAAAAGGGAGCCCGAGAAGTATGGGCAGGGTGTACCCATCCGGTGTTGTCCGGGCCGGCGCTCGATAGACTTCAACGGTCAGGTCTCACCGAGGTGGTTGTCACCAACACTATTCCGCTGAGAGGAAAAGAGCAGAGTTGCTCGAAGCTGCATGTTCTCTCGGTGGCGCCGCTGCTGGGTGAAGCGATCACGCGTATTCATGAAGAGGAGTCGGTGAGTTCGTTGTTCGCCTAAGATTCATCTGTGCGGGAGGAAGATCATGAAATTTGAAGTGACAGGTGACATCAGAGAGCAATCGGGCAAGGGTGCGGCGCGCCAACTCAGACGTAATGGCAAAATCCCTGGCGTCCTGTATGGGCAAGGCGAATGCCTCCTGCTCACCTTGAATCCCGAGGACTTGGGGAAGATTCTCAAGTCTCACACCGGGACGACGGCGCTGATTTCTCTCAAAGTCGGTGGAGCGAAATCGAAAACCGCGAAAACGGCATTGCTGCGGGACTATCAGGTGGATCCGGTGACAGGCGATGTGTTGCACGCCGATCTGTTTGAAGTGTCCATGGACAAGCCCATCCGGGTCAGGGTTCCTGTTCACTTGACAGGTGGCCAGCCGGCTGGCGTCAAAGAGGGAGGGATTCTGCATCACAATCTGCGAGAGCTGCACATTGAGTGCCTTCCTTCCGCCTTGCCTGACTTTATAGACGTGGATGCGTCGCAGTTGGTCATCGGTCAGGGCGTTCACCTCCGAGAAATCACTAAGCGAGAGGGTGTGAGGTTTCTGGATGATGCCGACCAAATGGTGGTCAGTGTCGCCGCGCCCATGTCCGAGGCCAAGCTCGAGGCGCTCTTGACCAGTGCCGCAGTCGGGCCGGAGGAAGCCAAGGAACCCGAGGTTATTGGGAAGGGGAAAGAGGAGCCGGTTGTGGAGGGAGCTGAAAAGGCAGCGACCCCTGCTGGCGCAGAAGCCAAGGCCGGTGAGAAGAAAGAGGGCGCCAAGGAAGCCCCCAAAGCTGAAAAGAAGGAAGCTGAGAAGAAGAAGTAACGGTGCGCCTCATTGTCGGACTGGGGAATCCGGGCGCCGCCTATGCTCGCACCCGACACAACATCGGAACGTGGGTGATCGAACGGGCGGCAGCTCGATGGTCGATTCGTCTTACCAGGCGAGGTACAGCGCAACGAGGGTCAGGACAACTTGGATCGAACGCCGTCGAGTTAGCCGGGACCCTCGATTGGATGAATGTCAGTGGTCCTCCGCTAAATGCCCTGCTCCAGGAGCTGGGGCTCACGTCTGAACACCTCATCGTCATTCACGACGACCTGGATTTGGAGTTGGGCCGCTTGCGCATCAAGCAAGCCGGGGGATATGGCGGCCACAACGGTCTTCGCTCTATTCTCGACGCAGTGGGCACCTCGCAATTCGTCCGTGTGAAGATCGGGATTGCTCGCCCAGCGCCGGGGCAGGATCCCGCAGACTACGTGCTCATGCCATTTTTGTCTGGCGAGATCGAGCAGTTGGATCCCTGTTTGGATCGAGCCGTGTCCGCACTGGAAAGTCTGGTTGAGAAAGGGACGGTAGCGGCGATGAATGAATTTAATGTGCGGGAAAACGGTGGAGAGGGCAAGGAAGAGGCGCAGCCAAGTTGAACGCGTGCTCACGTAACGCGCATGATCGGAATATGCTCGCTCGGGCTGGGCGCGTCTTGGCGCGCCCCCGGGTGGGAGGGTGAAAACGACGCGCGCAGTCAGGACCAACCTGGCCGCTCCCATGTTTTTTGGAGAGGTCGTTTTCCGCGTTGAGAGGAGAGAGTAGAGGAAATGGGACTTTGTTGCGGCATGATCGGGTTACCGAACGTCGGCAAGACGACGGTTTTCAATGCACTCGTCGGCGCCGGCGCGGTGACGGCAAACTATCCCTTCTCGACGGTGGAGACGAATGTTGGAATCGCGCCGGTGCCTGATCCGCGCCTCACCAAACTGACTGAAATTTTCAAGTCCAGGAAAACAACGCCCAGCACGTTGGAGGTCAGGGATATCGCCGGCTTGGTGGAAGGGGCCAGCAAGGGCGAAGGTTTGGGAAATCAGTTCCTGGGGCAGATTCGGGAGGTCGATGCCCTGATGCATGTCGTGCGATGTTTTCAGGGAACTGACGTGGTGCACGTGAGCGGCAACGTCGATCCCATCCGCGACATCGGCACGATTGAAACAGAACTCATCCTGGCGGACTTGGAGACGCTTGAACGGCGGAAGGAGCGAGTGGAGAAGAAAGTCAGAGCGGGCGATAAGAAGGCCGTGACGGAGGTCGCCTTTCTTCAACGCGTGACAGAACTCCTTAACCAGGGCGAGTGGTTGGGAAATCTGCCCTTTACGCCGGAGGAGCGGCTGATTTTGAATGAATGTCAGTTGCTCGCGGCCAAGCCGGTGCTCTTCGTCGCCAATGTGTCCGAAGGGGCCGGCGCGGACGAGGCGTTGGTTAAGACCGTCACGGAATTTGCGGAGAAGCGAGGAGCACGGGTTGTCAGGATCTGCGGCCAGATTGAAGCCGAGCTCTCGACATTGCCGGAAGAAGACCGGGCGGCGTTCCTCAAAGATATGGGACTTCATGAATCAGGTCTTGCGCGATTGGCCGCCGTTGCCTACGCTCTCTTGCGCCTGATCACCTTTTTCACCGCGGGCGAAACCGAGTCACGAGCGTGGCCCCTTCCAAAAGGGATGAAGGCTCCTCAGGCAGCCGGAAAGATTCACTCCGACATGGAGCGTGGCTTCATTCGAGCGGAGGTCTATCATTACGACGATCTGCTCGCTTGCGGTTCAGAGGCGCGGGTAAAGGAAAAAGGGCTGTTTCGACTGGAAGGGAAGGATTACGTGATGAAGGAAGGGGATGTGGTCTTCTTCCGGTTCAACGTGTAGTGAGACTTTTGCCCGTCGCGGTTCTGTTCTTCCGACCCTCTCCATGCGGTGTCTTTTCGAGAATCTGTAAATCGTCGACCGTCAACGTCGCGACGCCGAAGTGTTTCTCGACGACACCGCGCAGCACGTACGGGCGGTCGGGAGACAAAAGTTGACAGCAGCGGCGATACACCCCTGGAAAAAGAGTCGTGTCGTAAAGCGCCGTCGTATCTTCGAAGGTGGCAAATTCCATCGGATCCCCGTGCTTGGTCTCCGCAAACTTTTCTGTGATCAGCCAGCCTATCATTGTCACGGTCTGTCCCGTGCATCGATCTATCATGGAAGCAGGGGTAGGACATAGCCTCTTCACCTGCACCGCATACAAATCAAGCGGATGCCGGCTGAAGACGAAGCCGAGTGTCTCCACTTCATGCGCCAGCCTCTGGCTGTCGGAGAAATCGTCAGGGATGGGCAACCCGGCCCCAGCTTGGGATCCGGCATACAATCGCCACAGGAGTGCCGGACGTGTCAGCTCGCCGGCGATGGTGTCGCAGCATCCGGCCTTGATAAGCGCACGGGCCTGAGCCTGTTCCGGCTTCACACGAACAAGGAAATCCTGAACCGAGCGGAAAGACCCGCCCGTACTCCGTTCATTGACGATCCGTCGGCCCAGCGATTCCGTCAGTGTCTTGACCTGCATGAGTCCCATGCGAATGGTTCGTCCCATGCCGGTATAAGCCCACTCACTGACATTAATATCGGGCGGCAAAATCGTCAGTTTCATCCGGCGGGCCTCGGAAAGATACGCAAACGTCGAATAAAAGCCGCCTTGATTGCTGATGACCGCCGCCATGAACTCGGCGGGGTAATGGGCGCGGAGATAGGCCGACTTGAAGGAAACCTGCGCGTAACTGGCAGAATGGGGCTTACAGAAACTGTAACCGGCAAAACTCATGATCATCTTCCAAATCTTCTCGATGGTGGCAGTCGAGGCGCCGTTCTTGGCCGCTCCCTGACAGAACTGAACGCGATAGTCCTCAAGCTGCCGGGCTTTGTGTTTTTTGCTGATGACCTTCCGCAACTGGTCGGCATCTTCGACGGAAAAGTCGGCTAAGGCCATCGCGGCTTTGGTCACATCTTCCTGATACACCATGATCCCGTGGGTGTCTTCCAGGATTGATTTCAACGAAGGATGCCAGGGCTCATAGGAGGCGCCCTGCGCGCGCCGAATAAATTCTTCGATAAAGGGATTCGTGGCGGGACGGACCAGAGACGACACCATCACCAAATACTCAAACACATCGGCCCGCGCGAGGAGATGGGCCGGCATACCGCTCCAGAGTTTTTTCAACAACAGTCTGGTGGCCGGGGATTCGATGTAAAAGCAGCCGATCGTGTCGCCGCGCCTGATCAGGTTTTGTGTCGTCGTGTCCTGCAAAGGGTCCCAGGTGGCATAGTCGATCAGCCGGCCGGTGTTTCGTTCAATCGCCTTCAGTGCGTCACGGATCACGGCGAGGGACCGGTTTCCCAGCAGATCGATCTTTACCAGTCCGGCTTCTTCGGCCTGATCCTTTTCCCATTGAATAACCGGCACGCCTTTCGCGGCAATCTCGACGGGGACATACTGCCGAATTTCATCCGGTACGATAACGATGCCGCCGCAATGGACCGAGAGATGGCGGAGATGTCCTTGAACGTGAACTGCTGATCGGATGATCTGCGGCCAGGGTTCTTCGAGCTGAAGCTCGCGGCTCAGGCGGCCGGCCCAAGTGTGGGCTGTCGGTGTTTTGGTAAACAGAAGCAAGTCTTTGCGCCGCATGATCAGCGATGACACGCGGCGGATTTCAGCGGACGGCATCCCGTAAACTTTTCCTATTTCCCGGATTGCGGCGCGCAGTCCAAGCGCATTCTGGTTCGCCACCATCGCAGCCTGCTTCGCGCCGTAACGCTGGAAAACCTTTTCGATAACGTGGTCGCGCTCGTCCCAAGCAAAATCAATGTCGATGTCGGGCGGATCGTTACGGCCTGGGTTCAGGAACCGCTCAAAGAACAAATGGTGCCGGATTGGATCGATGTGAGTGATCTCTAAACAATAAGAGACGATGGACGCCGCGACCGAGCCGCGACCGCACGTGCGTGGCGCTTCTTTGACGATTTCTTCCACAACCAGAAAGTATTGAGCAAAGCTTTTACCCCCGATGATCGAGAGCTCGTCTTCAATACGAGTGCGGATTTCGGGAGAGAGCGAACCATAACGCTTCAGAGCACCGTCATACGTTTTTTGCCGAAGGAGAACGAGGGCCTCCTCGTGGGAAAGCCGGCGGAAGGCCGGAAAGATGGCATCCCTAAAGCTCCAGTCGGTGTGGCAGGTTTCCGCAATACGGGATGAATTTTCCAAGGCCTCGGGGACGTGTGGAAACTGGTTCTTCATCATCGACGGCGGCATGAGCCAGTGCGTCGGGGAGCAGCAGGCGGCTGCCGGCAGGCGCGAAAGGGTCGTATTCAGATCAATGACGCGCAACAAGCGATGAACGGAGAATTCCTCCGGTGTCACGAAATGTGCCCGATTGGTGGCGACGGGTGGCAAGCCGATGCGCCGGCTGAACATCAATGTTTGATGCATCGCCGGTCCGGGCGTCAGTTCGACGTAGAGGTCTTGTCGTGAATCACCGGCCCAGGTGGCCAACGCTTGTTCGTCATCAGTGAGCACAACCAATCCGGTGCGATAGCGGGCCACCGCTTCGATCAAACGGAAAGCCGGATCGCAATGCCGCTCCGACAGCAGCCGGCACACATTCCGGTAGCCTTCAAGGGTTTTGGCCAGCGCGACCGTGCGGTGTGAGTCGGTCGTCAGTTCTGCTCCCAGAATGGGACGCAGGTTGTGTTGACGGGCGACGTCGACAAAACGAACCGCGCCGTAGAGTCCGTTCGTATCGGTTAAGGCCAGCGAGGTGGCTCGTTGTGCGCACGTCGCTTGGCACAGTGCGGTGAGAGAGGAGACGCCCTGCATCGGAGAGTAGTCAGAATGAACATGAAGATGGATGAAGGAGGACATGGCAACAGGCTAATTCTTATGCTTCGCATCCGGAAATCGCACCTTCATCGTCTCGCTCGGCAAACGTCCTTTCGGTCTCTGTTTCAACACAACCGTGCGACCCCAGGCGATTGTCTGATCGCCGAAACGCGCGCGAGCCTGATCGAGGACCAGCGAAAGCCGCTGCTGTCTGGCACCCCGGACCTGCTCTTCGGAGAGTTGCAGGTCAAAGAGTGAGAGTTGCTCTGTCGGCGGACTTAAACATTCGGCTCGGATTGCCAGAGATCTCAGCCGGACTCGACGCTCGAAACAACGGAAGAATAGCGTCTGGAGAACTGGAAACAAATCTGATTCCCAATATGTCGCGGCGGGCAGCCAGGAGTGCTTCGACGTTTCATAGCGGTCGCTCTGTGTCGCGGTCAGGACGAGGCGGCGGCAAGTCCGCTGTTGCCGGCGAAGCTCCCGGCATACGTGCTCCAGGAGGCCATACACATGTCCCAGCAGTCTGCCGTCTTCGATGTCGTCCGGTTCGAGCGAAAGAGAACATTCAATGGCAGGCTGTTCCACCCGAGGCAGCACGGGAGAGTGATCGATGCCCAGGGACCAGTCGTGCAGCAAGGCGGCGACCGGCCCGACCGCAAGCTCGAGATGCGGGAGCGGAATCTCCGCAATCGTTCCCAGCGTGCGGAGATTCAAATCTTCCAGGATGGTTCGTATTCGTGAATCGCAGGCTCGAGTCAGTCCGGGCAGCAACGTGGCCGGCAGCGGCGCAAGAAACCCCGGCTCGGAACCCGGATGTATGTCCCGGATGTGGGGCGGCTGTTCCAGTGTTGCGGCGGCCAAGTGAGAAACCAGCTTGTTGCCGGCGATGCCGATGATGCCGGCCAATCCGTGTCGGTTGTTCACTTCGCGCTCAATTTGGACGGCGGTATCCACGGGCGGGCCGAAGAGGCGAGCGGTTCCTGTCAGATCCAGGTAGAGCGCGCCGGGGTGAACCGGTTCCCAGACGGGCGAAAAGCGCCCGATGAGGTGCTGAAGCTGACGATGCGCAGTGCGGAGGCGAATAGGATCAGGGGCCAGGATTCGTAAGGAAGGGCAGAGCCGTCTCGCCGAGGCGACGGACATCCCGGGATAGAGGCCGTCTCCGCATGCTTCGTCGGACACTTCTTGAAGACATGTCCGGGACGGACATGAGAGCGCAATAGCGACCGGCCGGTTTCGCAATGAAGTATCTTCAGTGCGCGCAAGCGCGATGCCGAAAGAAGGAATTTGGAAGTACGCAATATGCCGGTCCATATATCAAGAATGTAACCAATGGTTACATTGATAAAACAATGTGTCAAGTCAGTACAAACTCTGAGCAATGAGGGTGACCAAAGTCTTGAACTCGATTCGCATTGACAAGGAAATCATGCTATCTTGAGCGCCCGCTTAGCCGTAACAATTCATCACGTATGCAGAAGCGCAGCGAAGCGGGAGCAGTCTGAACGCTTCACGCCCTGCCAAGGAGAGCAACGCGCTATGTTACTGGCTCAGCAGAAGGGATTGATCATCGGTGTTGCCAACAAGCACAGCATCGCGTGGGCGATCGCCCAGTCCGCGGCACGCGAAGGGGCGCAGCTGCTCTTCAATTATCAGAACGAACGGTTGCGGGAAAATGTGGAAGAGCTTGCCGGGACGATGCCGGGAGCCAAAGCATTTGCCTGTGATGTGGGAGACGACTCGCAGATCGATGCGCTCATGAAGAACGTTGAGAAGGAGTTTGGTCGCCTGGATTTTGTGGTCCACTCCGTGGCGTTCGCGCCGCGCGAGGAACTGACCGGCTCATTTCTCAATACCACGCGCGCAGGGTTTGCGACCGCGCTTGATGTCAGCGCCTTTTCACTTGTCGCGGTCACGAAGGCCGCGGTACCGCTCATGTCTCAGGGGGGCTCAGTGGTGACGCTCACCTACTTGGGCAGCGAGCGGGTCGTCCCTCACTATAATGTCATGGGTGTGGCCAAAGCGGCGCTGGAAGCCTCAGTCCGTTACCTCGCCCACGATCTGGGCCCGAAAAATATCCGTGTGAATGCCATTTCGGCCGGCCCGATCAAGACGCTGGCCGCCCGCGGGGTGTCCGGCATCAGCAAGATGGTCGATCATCATAAGGAGTTCGCTCCGCTTCGCCGGGCCACAGAGCAAGCCGAGGTCGGCGATACGGCTTTGTTCCTCATGAGCCCGCTCGGCCGGGGAATTACCGGCGAAGTCATTTACGTCGATGGCGGCTATCACATCTTAGGTTCACTGGCTTCGATCGAGTAATCAGCGTTGTTCTCAGTCGCGCGTCTCCCTGCGGCTTCGTTGGATAGCCTTTTGACCATTCTGTTGAGAGTGACTCTAGTCCCGGTTAAAGTTACTGAAGTTTCTCACCCTTGAATAAGAACTGGCCTCTCTTTTATTGACAGCTTGTTTAGGGCTATGTTAGCTTCCACCCCTCGATCCGGCTAAGCCGGTACATATCCCTCGCTCCGGGCTTGTCTCGGGGCCTTGTCCAGGAGGTTTGCTGCATGGAGTTCTACGAGTCGCTGTTTATCGTTCGCCCTTCGCTGTCCGACGAAGACACCACCGCGCTGATCAACAAAATGAAAGGCGTCGCCGAGAAGTCTGGGGCGACATTGATCAAGGCCGAGAATTGGGGACGGAAGAGGCTGGCCTATGAGGTGAAGCGCGAGCGGAAAGGTACCTATGCCTATTTTTACTTCAAAGGGCCAGGCTCGGTCATCGGTGAGTTGGAACGGTCCTATCGTTTGGAGGATTCGGTGATCAAGTTCCTGACGGTGCGGTTGGACGAAGAATTGGTGGCGAAACCGGTGGGCCAGGTGCAGGAGTCGGACGGTGGCCGGGTTTAATAAAGTCATTCTCATTGGCAATCTCACGAGGAACCCCGAGCTTCGCTATACACCGAGCGGGACACCGGTGGCCAGCTTTGGATTGGCGGTCAATCGGAAGTTCCGGCAAGCGGAAGAGCTGAAAGAAGAGGTCTGTTTCGTCGATATCGTGGTCTTCGGCAAGCAAGCGGAACATTGCGGACAGTATTTGAGTAAAGGCAACGGGGTGATCATCGACGGTCGGCTCCAGCAACGTCGATGGGAGACGGAGGATGGACAGAAACGAAGTAAGCATGAAGTCGTGGCGCAGAACGTGACATTTCTCCCCAAGCGGCCGGCAGAGGGTGGGGCGGATGCAAGTGCGCCGCATGATGACAGCAGTTACGAATATGAGGAACACGCATAAAGGACGGAGGGAGTAATGGAGCGAGGGAGAGAAGGCAGGGAGAGTGTCGGCGGCGGGGGAGGCCGACTGTTTCAACGTCGGCGGCCTTGCCGGTTTTGTCACGACAAAATGGAGATCGACTTCAAGGACGTCGGCTTGCTGCGGAATTTCCTCACGGAGCGGGGCCGGATCGTGCCACGTCGTATTTCGGGGAATTGCATGCACCACCAACGGGTATTGACGATCGCCGTCAAGCGGGCGCGGCATATTGCCTTGGTTAGTTTTGCCGAAGAGCGGTGAGGAGATGTGGTGTTGATGCCGCATGGGTTTGATGGCAGGGTGAGTGGCGCCGAGCTTGAGGGAACGGCCCTGAATGATGACATGGTGGCAATCATGGATGCACTGAGTCCTCGCGTTGGTGATGTGCCTGAGGAGGGGTTGAACATTAGCTGCGACGCGACTGCAGAGGATGTCGGATTACGCGAGACCGATGCAAGACTGCACGGTCCGTTGGCGGTCAATCTGGACCTTGCCAAAAAATGCAGAAGCATTACCGTCAACGGTGCGGTCGAAGCGCTGGTTCTCCGGCAATGTGTGCGGTGCTTAAAGGAATATCAGGACCCTCTGGCAGTGGTGCTGTCGACAGACTATGTGCGCCAAGAGGGGACTCCACCCCCACGAAGCAAACCGACGAGCGTCTCGAAGCGGCAGAAGCAGGAACCGAACGCTCCGCCGGCAGAGGACGATGTGAACGACGAGATGTATTCCTATCAAGGCGACCAACTGGACCTCGCGCCGATGTTACGCGAGCAGGTGATCCTCGCGGCTCCGATGCAACCGCTGTGTCAAGAAGATTGCCAAGGTCTCTGCCCTCGGTGTGGACAAGACTTCAACGAAAGTCGCTGTGTGTGTGCCGAAGAACCGTTGAGCAATCCGTTCCATGTACTGCGCGGGCTGAAAGCGCGATCCGATGGCGATACTCGTGTGTAGGAGTTACGATGCCGAATCCAAAACATAAACACTCCCGGGCGCGCCGCGATCTACGGCGGACCGCGAAGTCGAAGATCGTTCCTCCAGGCTTCTCCGTGTGCCCGCAATGTCACGAACTGAAGTTGCCGCATTACACGTGCCTCAATTGCGGGACCTATAAAGGCAAGGCGGTCATTGCCGTTGAGGAAGCCTGATTCCCACCGCACCTCCGGCCTGTAAGATGAGATCGCCTTGGTGAGGTAGCGGGTGTCCTTCTCAGTGAACTCTTCAGATCAGTTCCCACCGTGTAACAGAGTGATCTTAACTGGCTTACTCAGCCTGATGTCCAGGCGGGCATTCGCACGTACATGAAAATTGCCGTTGACGCGATGGGCGGGGATCATGGGCCGGCCCCGGTGATCGAAGGGGCCATGCAGGCGGCTCACGAGCTGGATATCGACGTCATTCTCGTCGGAGATGAGGTCCAACTCAAACATGAGTGCGGCCGCGCCGGTTGTCGCACGCCTCGAGTGACCGTACGCCATGCTCCCCAAATCGTGGAAATGCATGAATCGCCGGCCGCCGTCGCCAGAAAAAAGCGTGACTCATCGATTTGGATTGCGACCGAATTGGTCAAGAGCGGCGAAGCCAGCGCGGTCATCAGCCCCGGCAACACGGGGGCCAGCATGGTGGCAGCTTTTTTTGTGTTTGGCGTGATCAAAGGTGTGGAGCGTCCGGCTATTGCGACGCTCTTACCCACCTATACCGGGACTGCAATCATGCTGGACGTAGGCGCGAACGTCGATTGCTCGGCAAGTCACCTGGAACAATTCGCTTTGATGGGGAACGAGTACGGTAAGCACTTGTATAGCAAGCCCAATCCGCGCATCGCGCTCTTAAGTATCGGTGAAGAGGATACGAAGGGAAATGAGGTGACGAAGGAGGCGTTTAAGTTGCTCAAGGCCAGCCCGCTGAATTTCATCGGCAACATAGAAGGGCGGGATTTCTATAGTGGTGCGGCAGACGTGGTCGTGTGCGACGGCTTTATCGGCAATGTCGCGTTGAAGATGTCCGAAGGGGTGGCGGACATCATCAAGAAACTCTTGATGAAAGAGATCTCCGGGTCGTTCCTCGGGCGGCTTGCCTATCCGCTGATCGCCGGGCCGTTGCGACAACTGAAGCGGAAGATCGACTATGCTGAATTCGGAGGCGCCCCACTGCTGGGGGTGAATGGAATCACCATTATTTGTCATGGGCGCTCGTCTGCGAAGGCCATCAAAAACGCCATCAAGCGGGCGAAGGGGTTGGCAGAGAGCCGGCTGAACGAATTGATCCAGCGTGACATCGAGGAAAGTATCGCGCGCCATCAGCAAGCCGGTACTAGTGAAGGAGCCCCGGCATGAAGTCGAGAATTTCAGGAACCGGCTCCTATGTCCCGAAACGGGCTATGACCAACGCTGAGTTGGAACGTATGGTCGCCACGTCGGACCAGTGGATTGTCGAACGAACCGGGATTCGAGAACGTCGAATCGCCGAATCCGGCGAGGCTTGTTCTGATTTGGGAGCGAAGGCCGCCGAACGGGCGCTTAAGGCTGCGGGCGTGTCGGCGGCTGAACTCGATCTGATTCTGGTCGCCACCTGTACCGGGGACATGCCGCTTCCGGCGACGGCCTGTCTGATTCAGCATCGCTTGGGAGCCACGCGGGCCGCGGCCTGCGATCTGTCCGCTGCCTGTTGCGGATTTGTCTATGCATTGTCGATGGCGGACGCGTACATCAAGACCGGTCTCCGACACGTGTTGGTGGTGGGATCGGAGGTTATGTCGGCCATCACCGACTGGACAGATCGCAACACCTGTATCCTCTTCGGAGACGGAGCCGGTGCAGTGGTCGTGAATCCATCCGACGGGAATCGTGGAATCCTGTCGACTCATCTCCGCTCGGACGGCAACCTGGGCGATCTGATCAAAGTTCCCGGTGGGGGTTGTCGATATCCCCCATCGGAAAAGATGCTGAGCGAACGAGCGCAGTACATCAAGATGAAGGGCAATGAGACCTTCAAAGTGGCCGTGAGAACGCTCGAAGATATCGCGCGGGAAACGCTCGCCGCGCACGATCTGTCTGTGAAGGACGTGGATCTCTACGTGCCGCACCAAGCCAATGTCCGTATTATCAAAGCCGTGGCGGAGCGGTTGGGGTTGCCCATGGAGAAGGTGGTTCTCAATATGGACCGTTACGGTAATACCTCGGCCGCCTCCATTCCGATTGCTCTGGATGAGGCGCTGCGTGATGGGCGGATACGAGAAGGTAGCGTGGTGATGATGGGAGCTTTCGGCGCAGGATTGACATGGGCCTCCGCTATTATGCGATGGTGATCTTCTAGGACTGAGCGTCGCTCTTGGTGAGTTTCTCATTGCCGCGAGCTCCCTAGCCTCGCGCCAAGCTATGCAGGAGTTTTTTCCCGTTGACATTAAATCAGATTTCTTTCATATCTTAGCGCTGTTATGGTCTCTGCAATTGGGCTGGTGTTTCCCGGCCAAGGATCGCAATCGGTCGGGATGGGTCGGGCACTCTGCGACGCGCACCCCGATCTCCGCGCTGTATATGAGGAAGCGTCATCGGTTCTTGGCTATGATGTCGCCAGGCTCTGTTTTGAGGGACCGGCTGAGCGGCTCAATCTTACTGAATACACGCAGCCCGCATTGCTGACCAGTAGCGTGGCGGCTTTGCGATTAGTCGAAACCGCAAGGCTTCGACCCGTGGCCGTTGCCGGTCACAGTCTGGGAGAATACTCCGCGATCGTTGCTGCGAAGGGTCTTGCTTTTCGCGCAGCCGTTGAGCTTGTGCAAAAGCGGGGGCGCTACATGGCTGAGGCTGTCGTCCCGGGGACGGGTCTTGTCGCGGCTATTATCGGTCTGACTCCGGACATCATCAGTCAGGTGTGCCGAGAAGCGTCCTCGGTGGGTGTCGTGGCGGCGGCCAACTTCAACTGTCCCGGACAGACTGTCATCGCAGGGGACAAAGCAGCCGTCGAACGAGCCATGGAGTTGGCGAAGGCTCAGGGGGGGCGAAAGGCAATTCCCTTGCCGGTCAGCGTGCCGGTCCACACGCCGCTGATGCAGGTGGCGGCCGACAGGCTGGCGAAAGATGTGGCAGCGGCAACCTGGTCGGATCTCACTGTCCCGCTGATCAATAATGCGGACGCGAAGCCGCTCCGTATGGCTAAGGAGATCCAGGCGTCGCTCATCAAGCAGCTTCCTTCCTCCGTGTTGTGGGAAGATTCGATTCACACGATGAAGGCAATGGGTGTGACCTCATTTGTTGAAGTGGGACCCGGCACGGTTCTTACCGGTCTGATCAAGCGCATACTTCCTGATGCGGCCACATTTAATGTACACGATCCGGAATCGTTGGAAACGACCCTCAGCGCGTTAAGCGTGAAGCATGATACCTGAAGCGTCACGGAAGGCGAATGAGAGAATTGCTCCTGCTAGTCTTCGACTCGTTAAACATCACGGTTCACGCATGACGCATCACGAGGATTTGAGATGTCGCTAGCGGGGAAAGTCGCCATCGTCACCGGTGCCGCCCAAGGAATCGGACGTTCGATCGCGGAAACATTGGCCCGGGATGGCGCCGATGTCGTGGTAGCGGATCTTGATCCAGGCCGTTCACAGGAGACGGTGGCGTCGATTGAAAAGATCGGCCGAAAAGCGATGAACGTCAAAATCAACGTGGCCGATTTTAACGATGCTAAAGCCATGGCCGACCAGGTGCTGAAGGACTGGGGAAAGATTGATATCCTGGTCAATAATGCCGGCGTGACGCGCGATGGCTTACTGCTGCGGATGAAGGAAGAAGATTGGAATTTGGTGCTGCAAGTCAATTTGAATGGGACCTTTCATTGTACGAAGGCCGTCTTGCTTTCGATGACCAAACAGCGGTTTGGGCGCATCGTGAATATTGCCTCGATCGTCGGCGTGATGGGAAATGTCGGCCAAGCCAACTATGCGGCCTCGAAAGCCGCGGTGATCGGATTTACCAAGACCGTGGCCAGAGAGTACGCGAGCCGGATGGTCACCGTGAATGCCGTGGCGCCGGGATTTATTGACACGGCGATGACCCAGGGCTTGCCGAATGACGTCAGAGAGACGTTGCAGAAGCAAATCCCGCTGGGTCGGTTGGGACAGCCTGCCGATGTGGCCGAGGCGGTGCGCTTTCTCGCGTCCGACGCGGCGGCATACATCACCGGGCACGTCTTGCATGTGAACGGCGGGATGTTGATGGCATAACAATTCGTGGCGAAGGCCAGAGACATGAGGCTATCGGTCGGTGACGAAGCGAAGGGCCCCAAGTCCATAGCCTCGAGCCTAGGAACAAAGGAGGAAGTATGGGGAAGGAGGTGGGCAAGTCCATGGCAGTAGAGGATCGTGTAAAGAAAATTATTGCGACGCAGTTGGGGGTGGAGGAGGATGAGGTCGTGCCCGAAGCGCACTTCGTGGAAGACCTTGGAGCGGACTCACTGGACACGGTCGAGCTGGTGATGGCGCTGGAAGAAGAATTCGAGATCGAAATTCCGGACGAGGACGCCGAAAAAATCCTGACCGTCGGTCGTGCGATGGAATATATTAAGGAGAAGGCATAACTAAGGAACTTGACGCACTATGAACGAGCGGGATACACGACGAGTCGTGGTGACCGGCCTGGGATTGGTCACGCCGCTCGGCACCGGCGTCGAGAAAACCTGGAAGGCGATTTGTGCGGGGGAATCCGGTATTGGGCGGATTACCCGGTTTGATCCCACCAAATACGCGGCACAGATTGCGGGAGAAGTAAAAGACTTCGATCCCGCGCAGTTTATCGAAAAAAAAGACATCAAGAAAATGGATACCTTCATCCATTACGCGGTCGGCGCAAGCCAAATCGCGGTGGACGATGCCGGGCTCAAAGTTTCTCCGGAAGAGGCCCCACGAGTCGGGGTCTATATCGGTTCCGGTATCGGAGGGCTCGGGTCAATCGAACATTATCATTCGATCCTTCAGGAAAAGGGGCCGGACCGCGTCTCCCCGTTCTTTATCCCGATGACGATCATCAACCTTGCTTCCGGCCAAGTCGCGATTCGACTGGGCGCCAAAGGTCCGAACTCTTGTGCCGTCACCGCTTGCGCAACGGGCAATCATTGCATAGGGGATGCCTTCCGGCTCATCCAACGAGGAGAAGCCGACGTCATGTTGGCCGGTGGAGCGGAGGCGGCGATTACCCCGTTGGGAGTCGCGGGGTTTGCATCTTCCCGTGCGCTCTCGTTTCGAAACGACGATCCTTCACGGGCCAGTCGGCCATTTGATAAGGACAGGGATGGATTCGTGCTCGGGGAAGGCGCGGGAGTGGTGGTCTTAGAAGAGTTGGAGCATGCGCGGAGGCGAGGGACTCGGATCTATGCCGAAGTCATCGGCTATGCGATGAACAGCGATGCCTACCACATCACAGCACCGCCCGATGAAGGAGAAGGCGCGGTACGTTGCATGGAACTGGCCATCACGGATGCCGGCATCGGCAAAAACCAGATCGGATATATCAACGCCCACGGCACCTCCACCATGGCCGATGCTATCGAGACAAAGGCGATCAAACAAGTCTTTGGCGATCACGCTTATGACGTTCCCATCAGTTCGACCAAGTCGATGACGGGACATCTCCTGGGAGCGGCGGGAGGAATCGAAGCGATTTTCAGCGTTCTCGCGTTAGATCGGGGGATTCTGCCGCCGACCATCAATTTGCAACATCCCGATCCGGAGTGCGATTTGGACTACATTCCGAATCAGGCGCGACACACCAACGTGAATGCCGTTCTGTCCAACTCCTTTGGGTTCGGCGGCGTGAATGCCTGCTTGCTGTTTAAGAAACTGGAGGTTTAGCCCTCAGTCATTCCGCGTAGCCGGCGGCCCCTATGAACGCAGCTGTATCCACGGACGTTGTGCAACAGGCATTAGGCTATCGATTCCGCCAGCCTCACCTCCTCGACGAAGCCCTGACCCACAAGTCTCACGTCAATGAACGCAAGGGGACGGAACGCAAACACAACGAGCGGCTGGAATTCCTGGGCGACGCGGTGCTCGCGTTGGTCATCAGCGACTACCTGGCTTCGTCCCTGCCGCATTGTTCCGAAGGAGAGTTATCCAAACTGAAAGCGCGGCTGGTGAGTGAAACCTCGCTGGTGAAGGCCGCGCGCCGGATCGGCTTAGGAGGCCTGCTGCATCTGGGGCGTGGTGAAGAACTCACAAAAGGACGCGAGAAAAATTCGTTGCTGGCGGATGCGCTGGAAGCCCTCATCGCCGCCGTGTACCTGGATGGTGGATTGGAGGCTGGCCGGGCGTTTACGTTGCGCATGCTGGCGGAGGAGCTGCAGGAAGTCGATCCACAAAATGGACGACAGAGTACCGATGATCATAAGACGCAACTCCAGGAGTGGTGCCAGAAGCGGTTTGAGACGCTCCCGCAATATGTTATTGTGAGAGAGTCGGGCCCCGATCACCAGAAACTGTTTGAGGTCGAGTTGTCGATCTGTGGAGATGTCGTCGGGGTGGGACGGGGACACAGCAAAAAAGAGGCGGAACAAAGGGCAGCCAAGCAGGCCCTTGACCAGATCCATACCAAGTAGAACCCTGGCATTTATACCGGCTAATGAAGGGGAGGGAGACGATGCGGAAGCAGATGCAAATCGGAGTATTGAGCGCGGTGATGATTCTGGCACTCAACCTCTTCAGCGCAGTCGGGCTCGTGTGGGCCGCCGATAAAGCGCAGGCGGCAAAAGAAGTCGTCCCATCGACCCAAGGACCAAAAGCCATCATCAAAACGAAGTTCGGCGACTTCGAGATGAAATTTCTTCCGGACGTGGCGCCGAAGCACGTCGAGAACTTCATCAAGCTCGCCAAGTCCGGATTCTACAATGGCACGATTTTCCATCGCGTGATTCCCGGGTTCATGATCCAGGGCGGCGATCCCAACACGAAGGACTCCTTGAAAAAGGACACCTACGGGCAAGGCGGACCGGGTTATAACGTGAAAGCGGAGTTCAGCGACCTGCCGCACAAACGCGGTATTGTCTCCATGGCGCGGGCGGGCGAGCCGGACACCGCCGGGTCCCAGTTTTTCATTGTCGTGGAAGACTCCCGGTTCTTGGATCGCAAGTACACCGTCTTCGCGGAGGTGACCAAAGGAATGGGAGTCGCGGACAAAATCGTCAACCTGCAACGTGATGCGAAGGATCTTCCTGCAGAGCGGGTTGAGATGACGGTGGTCATAGTGGAATAGCAGGGACAGCCTCGCTAGCCCCATGCTCCCAGAGCGCGCAGGGTTTTCACCCACCCAACCCCAGCGCCGAGATGTGCTTTCTCCCGGGTCAGAGTGTGCTCGATGGGTGCAATAGGGGCCAAGCTAAGCCGCCCCGCTTGGAGAGAGCGAAATAGTAGACGTTCTTTTTATTCCATCCTGTCCCTCTGAAACCGTACGTTAAGTGATTCCTCCACGAGTTGCCGAGATTCCCCTCACCACAAAAGAGAGCCCCATAATCGTCATGTGTGGGTCTATGGATGATGGCGCGTTGTCCCTGCGACCTGACAGGTAGTTGGCGTCAATAATTACGAAAGTGATTGCTTGACGGCACACATCGATCTGGGTACCCTGCGCCGCGATGGTGCGACTGTGGCGCTTGGAGTTCGTCATTTGTTTGGCGGTTTGCCTGTTGGCCTCTTGGCCAGGCTGGGCTGACGACACGCGTTTGATAAGCGTTGGGGTACGCGTGGGTCTCAGTGGCGCCTCTCCGATCGGGGAGCAGACCCAGAAAGATTTTCAACAGTACGACGTGGCGGCGACCTGGGCGCTTCCATGGGGCTGGTATTCCGAATCAGGATGGGGCATTGGCACCAGGCTTCTCGTGAGCGCGGGCGCGCTTACTGCGGCAAAAGAAACTTCGTTTCTCGGCACTATTGTTCCTGGCATCGCCTTCGGTCGAAAAGATGGGAGATTTTCCATCGACCTGGGAGCTGGAGTCGCATTTCTCCCTGATTACAAGTTTGGCAATCAGAACTTCGGCGGACCGTTACAATTCGTGTGGCACCTCGGTGCGAGCCTTGCTGTTTACAAGGCGATCGGGGTGGGCTACCACTTTCAGCACTATTCCGATGCGACCATTTATGGGACTGATAGTCGAGGCGTAGATTTGCACATGATCGAGGTAAGTTATCGGTTCTGACTTGAGAGGTCAAAGTTCAGTGATGGTGGTGCTGGCAGTCGGATGAGTGGACGTGCGGTTCGGGGGCTGACGGGGGCACAAACTGTTGGCCGGGGAGAACGATATGGCCGCGTTCTTGCTGCTTGGTCAGGTGATCGGCGATTTCCGGATGGTGCCTGCGGACGTATCCGATGAGGCTACTGAGGAAGCGTTGTGACCGGAGACTGCTGCCAGAGAATTCCGTGATGAACTTGATCGATCGATCGAGCACATCGGGTGCAGTGTGTGTGTCGATGACCTGCTGAGGTTGTTGTTTGGTGAAGGCCTCATATTCTTTCTTGAGATGCTCGGCGAAAACCGGCAGCGGAGCGGTTGGGATATGCAGGGGGCTGAGGGCGCGCCGAAGCGCTTGAATGGCGGCGATCACTTCTGCATCTTGCCCGTCGCGCCGGCCCTGGAAGTAACTGAACGTGACCACTTCGATCAGATTGAAGAGCGCGGCCCCTTTTTCTCCTCCGACTTCGGCCAGATCTCGATACAACTCGCGCCGGACCGGCACGAACTGCTCGCCCAATCGCTTTTGTTGGTACTCGTGACCAGTGTCGAGATAGACGCAGTCAGCCGGACAGGAGATGCGTACCATGCGGTGCTCGCCGCAGCATTGGCTGCAGATTAACCCTTCCAACGCAGGACAGGTTCGTTTTCCCTTCCGTTGCGTACAGTAGACGCACTTGCTCATCTCTTGCCCTCTCCTGCCGATTCCGGCTTGGGCGGAGGCGGAATGAAGCCGTAGTCGGCGAGGGTACGCTTCTGGCTTTTCGCGTTCGGTTCAGAAGGCGACTCCAATCCGTTGATCTCGGCGGCATGGACATACTGGTAGGGAACAAGGATCAGATTGTTCGCGCGATCCACGCTAATGTCGGCAGGAGCCGGTAAATACTCGGCGATGACTTGGAAGCGTGCGTCATGGGTCATCCGCCAGATCTTCCCTTTGGTTTGATCGGAGACATACATGTTTCCCCAGCGGTCGAAGTCGACGCCGCTGAGATTCTGAAAGCGGGACGAGAAAAATCCATTAGAGACCAGTTCGGTCAGCGCCCCCTCCGGTGTGATGTCGAAGATCTTGCCTTTCTCCCAACTTACGACGATCAGATGCCCGCTCTTTGGATGAACGGCGACACCCGAGGGACCGGCGAGCCGCTCGTCGTGAAAAAAGACGGTCACAGCATGCTGGCGAGCGATGTCCACTTTGTAAATCGTGTTCCCTGTGGTATCGGAGATATAGAGCAGGCCTTTACCGTTGGACGCGACATCGGCGAGTGCGATCACTTGCCCGCGCGGAGTGTTCGGCGCGTTGGGCATCGGGACCGATACGACCGGCTTGCCGGTATTCTTATTGAATCCCCGTAGCATGTCCAAATCGGCCACGTATAGAACTTGATCCGCTAATGCCATGCCCTTAGGCGCGTGCAGCTCGACCGAACCTTCGCCGCCCGCGATGAACTTGAGCGTTGTGACCTTGCCTTCTTCGTCGAGTTTGGTGATGAACCCATTGTTGTCCCGCGCGTCCGGTTCCCCATTCATGTTCGAGATGAAGTAGCCTTTGCTTGACGGGTCGGCAAGAAAGCTGTACGGGGACTGAAGTCCCATCACTTGCGCAGCCAGAGCAGGGGAATCAGGAGAGCCAGCGAGCCAGCAGCACCCCATCATCACGAGGACGATGGCGAGTCGGATCTCGTTTTTGAATGTTTGAGAATGGCTGCTTGGTTGGGGTGGCATCAAAACAATGGGAGGAGTAAAAAGAGATCTCTCATAAAGTCATCGTAGCCAAGGGCTGAAGAGTCTGTCAAGAAACCTCGAAAGAGCCCAAGGAATGAACGTCGGCTTGAGACATCAGGGGGGGTTAAGCGCGAAGCGAAGGCGTGAAACGTGAGGGCGGTGACAAGCAGGAAGGACGGTTGTAGCCATCGGGCAAACGGTAAGCTACCTTCGCTTCCCGGAAAACGACCTCACGCCTAACTCTTCACGCTTTGCAAACGAGAGGCGTTGACTTGAACAAAAATGCCCTGGTATGGTGCGCTGATTTGAGCGAGGAGACTCAGTGATCACGGTCAGTAATGATGACATCGCCAATCACTTGATTACTCCGCTACTTCATCACTGGCTCGGGAGGGGCTTGTGAAGGCGCGATTAATCGATGGCAAGGCACTGGCTCTGCAGGTCCGCGAGCGTCTTGCGAAAGACGCTGCTGAGCTGCTTGCGACGACAGGGATTAAGCCCGGGCTGGCCACGATTTTAGTGGGAGACGATCCTGCGTCTCATCTCTATGTCAAGAACAAGCAAAAGGCTTGTGATGCTGCTGGTATTTACATCGACGACCATACGTTGTCGGCGGACACCACACAAGCCGAGCTGCTGGCCTTGATCGATAAGAAGAATGCCGATTCAAAGATCCATGGGATCTTGGTGCAGCTCCCACTTCCGAAGCATATCGACAGCAAAGTGATTCTCGACGCGGTCTCTCCGCATAAAGATGCCGATGGGTTTCATCCGTACAATTTCGGCCGTTTGGTCGAGGGCAATCCGGTATTCGAGGCGTGCACACCGAAGGGCGTCATCAAAATGATCGAGTCGACGGGCGTCGCCATTGAGGGAAAGCGTGCCGTGGTGTTGGGGCGAAGTAACATTGTCGGTAAACCGCTGGCCCTGATGCTACTGCATCGTCATGCGACCGTCACCGTTTGTCATTCAAAGACGCGTGACTTGCCGGCTGTCTGTCGCGAGGCCGATCTTCTCCTCGTCGCGATCGGCAAGGCCAAATTCGTCACGGCGGACATGGTGCGAGAGGGAGCTGTTGTGATTGATGTGGGGACGAATCGACTTCCCGATGGGAAAGTGGTGGGGGACGTGGACTTTGAGCCGGTGAGTCAGAAGGCAGGCTGGATCAGTCCGGTGCCGGGCGGCGTCGGGCCTATGACGATCGCCATGTTGCTGGACAATACGGTCGAATCGGCTAAGAGAATCGCAGGCATGAAGTGAGGAGCGTAGAGTGAGTCGCGAACCACGGCGCTTGAAAGACGTCTTAGATCAGGGTCAGTTCGCCGTGACGGTTGAGTATAATCCTCCGAAGGGCACGAACATGTCTTCGCTCTTGGAGAATGCGAAGGGATTGGTCGGACGCGTTCATGGCGTGAATGTCACCGATAATACGGCCGCCGTGGTGCGGGCCGGTTCGCTGCCTGTGTGCCGGATGCTCTATGAATTAGGGCATGACCCCGTCATGCAGATGACCTGCCGGGACCGCAATCGGATTGCGATGCAGTCGGATCTCCTAGGAGCCGACATGCTGGGGATCCGAAACATTCTCTGTTTAACAGGGGATTACCCGACCGTGGGAGACCACAAGGACGCGAAACCGGTGTATGATCTGGATTCGGTACAAGTCATGCAGTTGGTGCAAGGACTGAATAATGGCAAGGACCTGGCCGGGCACAAATTGGACGGTTCTACCCATTTCACCATCGGCGCCGCCGTCACACCCGAAGCCGATCCGTTGGGTCCCATGCTGGCCAAGTTCGAGACGAAGGTACGAGCCGGCGCGCAGTTTTTTCAGACGCAGGCTATCTATCATCCGGAGCAGTTCGGCTCCTTCATGAGGTTCGTGCGACAATTCAAAGTAAAGGTCCTCGCCGGCATTCTCCTCCTCAGAAACGCTAAGATGGCCGAGTTTATGAATGCAAACATCCCCGGAGTGGCGGTGCCCGAGGACATGATCGCCGAGCTGCGGTCCGCCGGTGATAAACATGCCATCGAGGTGGGTGTGGACATCGCGGTGCGGACGATCAACGCGGTCCGGCCTCATTGCGATGGGGTTCATGTGATGGCGATCAAAGCCACTGATCGATTGCCGGAGATTCTGACGAAAGCAGGGTTGAGCTGATGACGATTCCGGAATTCCAGCAGCACAAACAGGACGGGAAAAAGCTCATCGTTGTTACGGCCTATGACGCGCTCTTCACACGTCTCGTCGAGCAGGCCGGGATTGAAGCTGTTTTGGTGGGAGACTCGTTAGGCGTCGTGGTTCAAGGAAAAGAGAACACGCTCTCGGTCACGATGGGTCAGATGCTCTATCACACCAAACTCGTGGCCGGCGCGGCCCAGCGGGCATTGGTGATAGGTGATATGCCGTTTCTGTCGTACCAGGTTAGCATAGAGGAAGCAGTGCGGAACGCGGGACGGTTTCTGAAAGTCGGCGCGGCAGCGGTGAAGCTTGAGGGAGGAGCAGCGGTGCTCGACCGAATCGAAGCGATCACGCGGGCCGGAATTCCGATCATGGGACATCTCGGCATGACGCCGCAGTCTGTGCATCGGTATGGTGGGTATAAGGTTCAGGGGAAAGACAAGACCAGCGCAGGACAGTTGCTGGCCGATGCGAAAGCGCTGGAAGCTGCCGGCGCCTTTGCGGTTGTCCTGGAAGCGATCCCCACCGACCTGGCACGAACCGTGACCGAGGCGTTGACCATTCCCACGATCGGCATCGGGGCCGGCCCCCATTGCGATGGCCAGGTCCTCGTGCTCTATGATCTCCTTGGCCTCTTCGATGACTTTGTCCCGAAGTTCGTCAAGCCCTATGCGCATCTCAAGGCTGACGCGCTGCAAGCACTCCGTCGTTATAAAGAAGAAGTGGAGCAGGGGAAGTTTCCTACCGATTCTGAAAGCTACCACTAACAGGAGTTGAAAAAGTCTGCCGCTTTGTTCTCGCATCGCTCGGAAGTTCAGAGCCTGTCTTTGGCAAGCTCGGGAGGAGTGGGCGCGAAAAGGCGGCCTTTTTGAGCATCTTGCAGAGCCTTCTCTCATTGTCCTAAACGACGCTTTGCGACGTGAATTGCAGGGCAATCGAAATCGTTTCTAACGCCTGGCTAAATTCCATATTGCTGAACATCCGTTTCAGGTGACCATACAGCCACCGAGGAGGGTTTAATGAACTCCCGTAGCAAGCTATTTCTGCCGGGACTGCTTGCGTGGTATGTCCTCTTTTCACTCTCCATGGCGATCGCGCCGGTGAGTCGTCAGTTTTGGATCGCGGCGAATATTTTGCCGGTCGTGTTTGTCACAGCCTTAGCATTGACGCATCGGCTGTTTCCGTTATCCCGCGGCTCCTATGTCTTAATCACCATTTTTTTGACGTTACATACCGTCGGTGTTCACTACACGTATTCCCAAGTTCCGGTAGGCGGGTGGCTGCAGCAGTCTCTACATTTGAGCCGCAACCACTTCGATCGCGTCGTGCATTTCTCGTTTGGTTTTTTGTTGACCTATCCCCTGGAGGAGATGTTCCGAATGTTTGCATGCCTCCGCGGCTGGCTGTTGTATTATCTCCCGGTGATCACGATCCTGGGACTGAGCGGCCTCTGGGAAATTATCGAATCCTGGGTGGCGCGGGCGGTCAGACCCGATCTGGGTCTTACGGTTCTGGGATCTCAAGGGGATGTGTGGGATGCCCAGAAAGATATGACTGCCGCTCTGTATGGATCGATTCTCTGCTTGGTTCTGATCTTCCTGCTTCGGATCAGGAGTGATCGATCTTCAACCGTGACTGAGCTGCCAGAGTCCATTGAAGAATTAGCCTGAGCATGAAGACCGACTTCACCGCGCCCAGTGCCGACAACTTCTCAACCAATCACCTGCTCCAAGCACTGGTGATCGGGTACGTGCTTTTGTGGGCAGTCCTCGCTATTGCGCCGGTAGATCGCGGCGATTGGATGTTGGAGAACATGTTGGCCATTGTATTGGTCGCTGCTTTGGCCGCGACTCATCGATACTTTCCTCTGTCGAACCTCTCCTATATTCTGATCACAGCGTTTCTTACCCTGCACGCCATCGGCGCCCATTATACCTATGCCCAGGTCCCGATCGGATTTTGGCTGAAGGACGTCCTGGATTTGAGCCGGAACCACTTTGACAGACTTGTGCACTTTGCGTTCGGAGTGCTCTTGGTCTATCCGATTTGGGAGTTGCTTGTGCGGAAGGCGAGTCTGCGCGGATTCTGGTCTTACTACATATCCGTGAGCGCTACGTTGGCCCTGAGCGGCCTCTTCGAAATCATCGAAGCCTGGGTCGCGCAAATTGTTAATCCGGGACTTGGCGAGGCGTATCTTGGCACGCAGGGCGACACTTGGGACGCGCAAAAGGATATGACAATGGCTCTCGTGGGCGCCCTCCTCACCATGAGTATGGTCCTTCTCATCCCAAGATTGTTTCCTCAGTCATGAGAGATGGCTTTCGTGAGTGTGGGCTTGCACAGGGATTTGCCGACAGGCGCTGAATGTCACGCGCAACTCTTGCACTCCACGCCGAATAGCTGCCGGTCTTCAAGTCTGATAGCCGCCAACTGACGACCCCACACACAGCCGCTGTCGAGTGCCAGGAGATTCTGACGAATCCGCAGTCCCATAGCTGACCAATGGCCACAGACGACCGTCGCGTTACTGCTGCGTCGATTCGGAATGTCGAACCACGGCAAGTAACCAGATGGAGTTTCCTCCGGGGGTCCCTTAAACATGAAATCCATCCGCCCCTCTTCTGTGCAGATCCTCAAGCGGGTGAAGACATGAGTGACGGCGGCCGACTGTGCCATGCCACATAAGTTTGTAGACCACTGACGGCGCTCCTCTTGAAAAATGGCCCGCAGAAAAGCTGAATATTCATTTCCTCGCAGAATCGTTTCCACATCAGCCGCCAACTTTTCGGCTTCCGGAACCGTCCATTGAGGCAACAGGCCGGCATGAACCATCACGAATTGCCCTTGTCGGTACAAAAGGGGTTGGTGGCGGAGCCAATGAAGCAAAGCATCTCGGTCTGGAGCGACCAGGACATCATGAATCGTGTCTTTGCGCCGCGGCCCTGCAATCCCCTCGGCGATGGCCAGCAAGAACAGATCATGGTTGCCTAGAACAACGACGGCCGTCTCGCCAAGCTCTTTGATGTAACGGAGGACGTTCAGTGAGTCCGGCCCCCGATTCACGAGATCTCCAACGAACCACAGTCGATCTTTTGCGGGATCAAATTGAATCCGGGCGATCAGCATCTGAAGAGCGGCATGACAACCCTGAACGTCGCCGATTGCATAAGTCGCCATAGGTAACGAAGAGAGTACCGCGCGGGAGGAGAACACGCAAGTTGGCTCACGGGCCGGAACGTGAGGAGCGTGTATACGATCGGCTTCCGGAGTCGCGACTAGAAGTTGAATTCTTGGATGACCCAGCGGTCGCCTTCTTTGATCACGACGAAGCCGGCTGAAGTTGTTTGGCTGCCCAGATAGCCATAGGCTTTCTGATAGTCTCTCTGGCTAATGGCTTCCAACTGTGCTTAACGACTCTTCTCGATTCGAGTGTCCGTCCCCAAAACCACCAGGTGAGTGAACCCGCGACGAGCCCGACCACGAGCAACATTCTTATAGGCACGCTTTCGCGCTATAGGATAAATCATCAGGGGTACTTTGCTTCGATCGTGCTGCTGAGTCCTCCGCGAGCGGTAAAGTGGCCTGTGACACTGGCCCAAACGGGACGGCAGGCCTTCACGATGTCCTGCAAGATGCGGTTCACGGCATTTTCATAGAAAATGCCTAAGTTTCGGTACGCGTAAATATACATCTTGAGAGATTTGAGCTCCACGCAGTCTTTGTCCGGCATGTAGTGGAGCGTAATCGTTCCGAAGTCCGGCAGACGGGTTTTGGGACAGATCGCTGTGTATTCAGGAATCTCGATCCTGATCTGATAGCGCTTGTATTGACTGGGAAAGGTTTCAATATCCGGCAGCGGCGCAAGGGTACCACTTTTCGCGTGCGTCTCGTTGTATCCGAGACGAGTTACTTTTGGGGCGCCTTGGCCGCTGACTTTCTTCTCACGCTTCACGCTTCACGTCTCAGGGCTAAGTCACACCTGTTTCATCCACTCGATTTGACCGATCTTTTCTAATTCGAAATAGAGGGTGACCCATGGGCATGTCATTTCGGGATACACTTCGCAAAAGCCGCCCTTCCGTACACCACCGCAGGGACCATGACTCATGAATTTGGGACACTCTGCCTTTAGTGAACCATCGGGAACCGCCGGGCGGTTGTGGACACCTCCGACATGATCAGCCCCATCTTCTTCTCCCGGAATGAGGACTCGCAATGGCATAGCATTCAGTGTATGACAGATAGGTTCAGAAGGGCAATCTGAACCGGGGTTTTTGTGCCTGATAAATGCAAGGATCGCGGCCCAGCGGCGATTGGTCAATATGATGGAAGACTTTGAAGTTGGGGCGAATGGCCTACCTGATCATCCGAAGCTAGGCCTTCTTTCGTTCACCGTGGGTCTTCTGCAAAGTTGCATCAGGGCTTCAAAATTTATAGACTCTTCAATGCATCCTACTCCCCTGGGAATTCCAATTGACAGCGTTTTTGAGGCTTTGCTACACTTGACCGAAAAATCCAAGCAGCGGCACATGTTAGGTATTTCAGAAGAATGCAGAGTTAGGCATGACGGACTGACGCTATCCCCAAAGTCGGGTGATACGAAGGGAGGATTCCGATGAGTTTAGATTATGTGAAATTCTCAAGCGGGTTTGAAAAGTTTATGCCGAAAGAATATCGGGACATGGTGGAGCATGGTCCCTTCGGCAAGAAAGTGTCAGTCTCGCAGATGGGGAGCTTTAAAGAGATTTTGGAAGAGCATCCCATGTGTGCCGGTTGTGCTATGACGCTCTTCATTCGGCTCGCCATGATTTCCT
>JBQTHT010000007.1:0-5107 GCA_052389595.1 Nitrospiraceae bacterium | reverse complement strand
CACAGCGAAGACGGTGGATGACATTATTGAAGAACTGCGGCATACGACGGTGGCTGAACGGGCGGGCCGCGCGCAGGATGAGGGGAGAGGGATGGAGCTACTCCGCAAAGACGGTTACATGTAGGGCAGAACGCTGAAAAACGCCTCCAGCTTCGCGACGTTTTTGAGCATTCTGCGCAGATCAACGCATGATATGACTCCGAACATCAACAACCCAACTGAGCATCTCAATATCGTGATCGTGGGGCATGTGGACCATGGGAAGTCTACCCTGCTTGGGCGACTGTATGCCGATACCGGCTCCTTGCCGGACGGGAAATTGGAGAAGGTCCAAGCCATTTGCCGACAGCAGGGCAAGGAGTTTGAGTACGCGTTCCTGTTCGATGCGTTTTTAGAGGAACAAGAACAAGGCATTACGATCGACACGGCACGGACCTTTTTTATCTGGAACGGCCGGCAGTACATCATCATCGACGCACCGGGACATAAGGAGTTTCTGAAGAATATGATCTCAGGCGCCGCGCGGGCTGAGGCGGCGTTGCTGCTGATCGATGCGTTGGAAGGGGTGAAGGAGCAGTCCAAAAAACATGGCTATCTCCTTTCTCTTTTGGGTGTCAGACAAGTGGCGGTTGTCGTGAACAAGATGGACTTGGTGGGATATCGCCCAGATGTCTTCGATGGAATTGAAAAGGAATATCGGGAATTTCTGGGACAATTGAACGTGGTGCCCCAGCGAGTCATCCCGGTCAGCGCGAAGGTCGGTGACAATATCGCGATGCGAAGTGAGCTCATGCCTTGGTATAACGGGCCGACGGTGCTGGACCAATTGATGGCGTTTCAAAAGGAGTCAGCCCGCTCGGAGCAGCCGTTGCGATTGCCGATTCAGGACGTGTACAAGTTTGACGCGAGGCGTATCCTTGCGGGACGTGTCGCATCCGGACGCGTGAGGGTGGGCGATCAGCTCGTCTTCTCTCCTTCAAATAAGTCCGCTCGAGTCAAGTCGATCGAAGCCTTCAACATCGAGCCTCCACCGGCTGAGGCCCAGGCCGGACAGTCCGTCGGGATCACGCTGGATGAGCAGATCTTCGTCGAACGGGGTGAGATCGCCTCCCAGAAGAGCGGCATTCCATCCGTGTCCACCGCATTCCGAGTCAATTTGTTCTGGCTCGGCAAGCGCTCCCTGGAGCGTGGGCGCAAGTATCTCCTGCGACTGGCCACTCGTGAAGTGGAATGTGATGTGGCGGCGATTCATCGGATCATCGACACCACCAATTTAGACCAGAATGTGAGCGGGACCACAGTCGGAAAGAACCAGGTGGCCGAATTGACGCTTCGGTGCAAGGCGCCGGTTGCCTTCGATTTTTCATCCTCGTTTGAGACGACGGGGCGGTTTGTCCTCGTGGACGATTACGATATCGCCGGCGGCGGAATCATCACCGAACTGGTGCATGACGAGCAGGAAGTGTTGCGGGAAGAGGCGAGACAGCGTGATTTCGCCTGGGTCAAGGGGGAAGTGGGAGCGGAGGACCGGGCGAACCAATACGGCCATCGAGCCGCGATTGTGCTCTTTACAGGAGGTCGGCACACCGGAAAATCTTTCCTGGCCAGAAAATTGGAAGCCACATTAGTCGCAGAGGGACGGCACGCCTACCTCCTGGACGGCGACAATCTCCGGCGCGGGTTGGATGCCGACCTGTCCGAAGGAGAGAACACCGATACGGCCGAGACGGCCAGGCGATATGGAGAAGTCGCGAGACTCTTGATCGACACAGGCCTTATCGTCGTGTCGACGACGAACCCGTTTGGAATGGCCTATCAGGAGGCCGTGCAATCGATCCGCACTCTGGTCCATCCCGCTCCTGTGATCGCGGTCCACATGAGCAAGAGCGAAGAAGAACCTCCTTCCAATACCGACCTCCACCTTGCGGGACCCCAGGACTTCGATGCCGCCGCCCGCCAGATTATCGAGGAGCTGAAGCGCAAGGGCGTTCTGGCCCACACGATCGGCGCGAAACCGACGTTCCAATACTCGATTTAGCAGGATGCTGAAAAAGACCCCAACTTCGTTCTCGGCTCATCAAAATCCTCAACTCAAAATCCTCAACGTACCCCAGAGGGTACGCTTCCGGTTTTGACTCGCCTGCGACCGTGGGTCTTTTTGCAGGAAGTACCAGTGTAGAAAGTGGTTCGTTCGGAGTCACTTTTGGCAAGGACGGCATCGTTCAGAATGTCACTCGCAGTCAGTCGAAGGCGTTAGCAGGACGGGAGTGAATAGCCATGAGATCCGATCTCTTAGTTACCCCTTACACATCGCTTGGCGGTTTGACTCTCTGAAAACCCCTGTGTTACCGTAACCCTCTATTTTTGCAGATTGGATCGTATCGTGCCCGTGGAAAAAGACCTCAAAACCATCCTCAGCAAGCTCCGATACTCGGACGACGCCAAAGTTGTCCAACAGATCACCGAGCAGATGCATCAGGTGCAGGCCCGCATGGCCGGGATCAAGCAGAAGCTCGTCGTGATGAGCGGCAAAGGCGGCGTCGGGAAGAGTATGACCACTGTCAACCTGGCATTGGCCTTTGCCCGTCAAGGCGCAAAGGTGGGATTGCTGGATGTCGATTTGAATGGACCTTGCGTTCCCAGGATGTTGGGCATGCACGGAGAATCGCTGACGATCACCCCTACGGGCGCCATGCCACCGGTTGGTCCATTGGGCATTAAGGTCGCTTCCATGGATTTTTTCTTGGATGCCGCCTCACCGGTTCGATGGAAAGGCCCGATGGATTTGAGCCCGGTCTGGCTCGGCCTGATGGAAATGAATGTGATCAGAGAATTTTTGTCCGACGTCGTATGGGGAGAACTCGACTACTTGCTGACAGATCTTCCTCCCGGAGCAGCGGCGGACAAGCCGCCGGTGATGGCGGGTTTCATTCCGGACCTGGCCGGGGCCATTGTGGTCACGACACCCTCTGAAGTCGCGTCGGATGTCGTACAGAAGTCCGTCACCTATGCGCGAGACATGGGGATTCGCGTGCTGGGCATTGTCGAAAACATGAGCCGGTATCGCTGCCCCTCCTGTGGCGTCGAACATGATCTCTTTGAAGGCAACACCGAGGCGATGTGTGAAGTTCTAGATGTACCACTCCTAGGGCGTATTCCTTTTGATCGGACCCTCGCCCGCACCTTCGATAAGGGAACGCCGCTTTTGGATGAGCACTATCCTACTATCCAACGTTACCAAGAGATTGCCGGTCGCATTCAAACGCTGCTCGATTACAAGAAGGTCCTCGCTGAAAAGCTTTAGGACGCGGGCTAGAGGCAAGGGTAGATGAAAATCATGAATTGCTCAGGCAAGATAAGAACCCCTGGTCCCTCGCCTCTAGCCCCATACCTAGTTCTAAGAGAGGAGTCGTTATGAAATTTGTCTGCCTGAACTGCGAAACCTACATGAACTTTGAAAAGGTCGAAAAGCCGGCCGAAGGCTCGCTCGGAGTCTTTTTTGGATGCCCTTCATGTGGCGCCAAGTTCTCGATGGTGACCAATCCCGGGGAAACGCAGATGGTGAGTTCGCTGGGTGTGACGTTGGGGGGACGTACGGCGGCAGCGGAACCCTTTGAAATGACCCGCGGTACCTTGAAGGATGAAGCGCTAGCCGGAGCCGGCCAGATGGCGTCCTACCTGAATGAGAAAATCCAAGGCGGCCAGCCGGTAGGCGCCCCATCGGGAACGACCAAGGCGGCGCCAGGAAAAGACGGGGAAAAGTCCGGCAGCGGGTGTCCCTTCTCCGCCATGGTAGCGGAAATGGGCTTGACCACCGGAGCCAAAACCGGTTCCGCGGCGTCCGAATTCACCTGGACAGCCGATGCCAAAGAAAAACTGGATCGCTTGCCGTCCTTCGTCAAACCGATGGTTCAAAGCAGCGTCGAGACCTATGCGCGCAAACAGGGCTACAAGTCCATTACCCTGCAAGTGATGGACGATTCGAAGAATGACACGGGCAATGGAGTGGCCTGGACACCGGAAGCGGAACAGCGGTTAGAAAACATTCCTGATTTCATTCGTCCGATGGCCCGGCGCGAGATCGAGCGAGTGGCCAAAGAACGGGGCAATGCCACTATTACCGCCCAAGTTATGGATGACGCCAAAGAGAAGTTCCTGAAGTTCATGTGAGATCGCGCTCCATGCGGACTATCGCGCAAAGGCCCATCCGGCCGTCCGGATGGGCCTTTCACTTGATCGCCCTCACCTCGCTTTTACTTACCGCCCTCCCGCTCTTTGCCCAATATGGCGGCGAGGAATCGGCGCCTGTTCATCATACCGCGCAAGCTCACCACGAACACGGAGTTGCAAACGATTGGGAAGGGTCCCCGGAAGGCAAGGCCTACTCCGAGTTCAATCACCATCTCGCTGCGGTCTTCGTGCTCCTGATCGGGTTGAGCGAGCTGCGTCAAGGATTGGCACTTCCATTTCTGACTTGGACCAGGGTGTTATTGCCCGCCGCCATGCTGATCGCAGGGATCTTCCTCCTGATTTGGAGCGATCATAAGGCCTGGCCGATCGGCTCGATGAGTCTGGCGCAAACGCTCTTCGGTGGAGATTGGGAAATCCTGCAGCATAAAATTTATGGACTGTTGCTCCTGGCTGTCGGAACGATTGAATGGCTGAGGCGCTCGGGTAGGATCGCGCACGGCGCATGGCTCGTCCCGCTTCCCGCGTTTGCGATCATCGGAGGGCTCATGTTGTTCGGGCACATGCACGGCGCACATCCATCGGCTCAGAAGATCGCCATTCACCATGCCATCATGGGGTCCATAGCCGTTACGGCCGGATCCTCCAAGTTGATGTCCGGCTGGCAGACAAGACAGC
Source organism: Nitrospiraceae bacterium (assembly GCA_052389595.1). Taxonomy (GTDB): domain Bacteria; phylum Nitrospirota; class Nitrospiria; order Nitrospirales; family Nitrospiraceae; genus JBQTHT01. Next base: position 241 of record JBQTHT010000007.1, on the reverse strand, counting down.
ATGACACGGATAATCTCATCAGTCGGTCTTATTGGGAATTACTGTGGGCCGGGTTGATTCTTTTGATCGGCGTCCAGCTTCTGATTTATTCCGAATAATGGATATTCTTGCCGAGGCGCATGACCGATGGAGCCTCAACGCCCATCCAGCCCTCATGTGAATTCAGCCGTAGCGGCCTTCCTCTCGGCGCTGCTTCCGGGGTTGGGCCAGTTTTATAACGGCCAATGGGCGAAAGGGGCCG
>JBQTHT010000006.1:0-7979 GCA_052389595.1 Nitrospiraceae bacterium | reverse complement strand
CTCGCGCCTCCACATTGCTCTCGCGCTCAACGCCCTGATCATCTTTGCAGAATTCCTCGGAGGCCTCTATCTGAACAGCATCGGACTGATGAGCGATGCGGGACATAACCTCATCGATCAAGGTTCGCTCTTCCTGGCGCTGTATGCGCACATGCTAACGAGGCGTCCTGCAACTGAAACGCGCACATTTGGCTATCATCGGGCGGGGATCGTCGCGGCCTTCCTGAACTCCTTTATTCTGTTGCTGACGGCGTTGGGAATTGCGTTCGTCGGCATCACGCGCATACTCACCCCGGTCCCGGTGGCAGGAGAATGGGTCATGCTGGTCGCGTTGCTGAGCTTTGGCGCCAACCTCGGTATCGCACTCCTGCTGCAACAGGGAGCTCGTGACGATCTGAATATCCGAAGCGCCTTTTGGCACATGTTGGCGGATGCCTGGGTTTCGTTAGGCGTTGTCGTCAGCGGGGGCGCGATGTTGCTCACCGGATGGTGGGTATTGGACCCGCTCGTGAGCCTGTTGATCGTCGGAGTCATCGCGAAAGGAGCGTGGCCCCTGTTCAAAGAATCCCTCGAGGTGTTGCTGGAATCAACGCCTCCCGACCTCAGTGCATCCCGTGTCGCCGCGACCATTGAATCCATCCCCGGCGTGAAGAACGTTCACGACCTGCACATTTGGGCCGTTGAACCACGGCTGGTCATGCTGACTTCCCATGTGCTCGTGGACGGAGATGACTCCGCACTGACGAATAATTTGCTCGGTACCATCCGGACCAGGATCGCGACTGATTTCGGCATCAAGCACATGACGATTCAAATGGAAACTGACTGTTGCCATCCCGATGCAGTTCATTGTGACTTGAACCAACTCGCCGAATCACACCACGCGCTCGACAAGCTTCACGCTCATCATTCCTAGACAGCACGACTAGTGTTTCGTTCAATCCCACATCCCGCTCAGCCGACGCTCTGAATCATAGTGCGCAGAAGCTTCTCGTTCCACCGCCGCGCCTACCGCAGCCATGAATGCTGACGAGCACCGTATTGCGCGCGGAAGACTCAAGTCCGGTGTAGGAAGCACCCAACATGGGGCGACCAGTACTGAACAGGCTGTATGGAAGAACCGCCGGTGAGACTGACAATCCTGTGTGGCGTATATAAACCGGTCTCTGAAAGTCTCAAGGCTTTCTCGCTTTAAGGACGCACCACAACACATGGGCAACCCGTATGCAGGTCTTGGGGCATTACTCTTGCTCAATCACTCAATGACGCTAGGTCACGAAAGTTATATTGGGACCTTGTTGGTAGGACCGTCCGGCGGCCCATTGAAAAGAGAGGTCCGCGATGACTCACGACAACCTTCAAAAGAAGAGGCCTCACGTGCTGCGACGGCAACGACTCGTGGGGTCTGCTCTCAATGTGACCATCATGGTGTTAGGAACGGTCTCGTGGACCTTCATTCCACCGACCGCTCTTGCGGTTGAGGAAGAGGCATCCGCCCGTCGTTCTCTTATCCAGCGCAATCTCAATGAAGCTGGCCGTCCAGAACCCTCTTCGGCGAACGTGACGGCCGAAAAACGGTCACAGATTGAGAAAGAATCTCACAATGGTAAGTCCTCCAAGAAACCTCGACGCCTAAGTCGAAAGCCGAACACCACGCAGGGTGAGTCGAAAACTCCGGCTCACTCAGCGGACAGCGGATCGAGCCCGCAACTTGCAAATACCTCCGACAAGACCCGCTCCGAGAGGACTTCTGCTTCCACGACGAAATCCTCAACATCACGTACATCTACTCTCTCTGATACAACCTCTACCGGTTCTACAGGAACTACATTCGGCAGCATGACGCGTGTGTCTCCTGGATCAATTGGTCCGGCAGCTTCTGCTGCTCCTCAGATGCCATCGAACGCTGCAGCCTCAGGATCCGTCGCGGCACCCGGCTCGGGTAACTCGTCCAGTCCCGGCGGTCGAAATTTGCAGAAACTGATGCAGCAAATTCCGGGATTCGCGCAAATCTTGTCGCCTCCACCATCTACGCCATCTACGCCTTCCGTGCCTCAACCGCCGCCGGAACCACCAGCAGCGCCCGCGCCTCCATTGGCGCCGCCACTTGCCGGACTCCCCGCCGCGCCGGCCAATTGGTTCGGGTACCACGTGCTGAATCGCTTGACCTACGGCGGCACATCGAACCAGCTCAATACGATCGCGTCACTAAATCCGGCTCAAACAGGGGACTGGGCGACCCGCTTTATGAAAGAACAGCTCGAGTTGGACCCGGATAAGCCCTGGCCCACTAATCTGCACAGTACGACCCCGCTACCGGCTCCGATGCCCATTCAGGACATCGCAACGGATCAACTTCTGATTCAGGACAAAGCAGATTGGCGACCTGACGTTGCGGATTCGACGGTGCTCTCACCGAATTTCAGCGAACTTCAAGACCATGACTTGCTCAGAAAGTTTCACAGCAGGCGTCAGCTCACAGAAAAGATGGTGTACTTCTGGGACAACCATTTCAACACCAATTATAGAACCCACAACAAAGGGCAGTACGAGCTGACGGAGAACGAAGCGTTCCGCGCTCGGGTGTTCGGGAAATTCGTCGATCTGCTGATAGCAAGCGGCAAAAGCGCCGCCATGATGATTTATTTGAACACCGATGTGAACGTGAAGGAAAGTCCGAATGAAAACTATGCGCGCGAAGTACTGGAATTGCACACCATCGGTGTCAACGATAGTGGGAACCCGAACGGCTACACGCAGGCAGACATTGTCGATGCCGCCAAGGCATTCACGGGATGGGATAACACACCGGATGTGCGCGGGGGATTTCGATTTGTCTCGAGTCGCCATAGCCCCGGCTCCAAACTCGTGTTGGGTCAGACCATCGCGTTTGACGGCAGCGGACCGAGCGAGGGCGAGCAAGTGCTCGCCCTCGCGGCTCGCCATCCATCCACGGCACACCATATCGCCAAAAAACTCTGTGAGTATTTCGTGAGCGATCTGCCTTCTTCGGCGTTGGTGAATGAAGCGGCGTCGGTGTTCACCGATTCGGGAGGCGACATCAAGAAAGTCTTGATCGCAATCTTTACCTCATCGGCTTTCAGCGACGTGGCGAATTACCGCGGGCAGGTCAAGACGCCCTTGGAATTCATCGCCGGGATTCACCGCAACCTGGGTGTCTGGTCCTCGCGGGATCCGTTCAGAAATCGTCTCGTCACCGTGGGACATTCACTGTACGAGTTCGCGCCGCCGACGGGATTCAAAGAAAAAGCTGCGGAATGGCTCAATACGAATGTGCTGTTCAATGAGGCGAGCTTCGCCTACGAGACGACTATCAGCGGCTTCGGGTCTACCATCAGATTTGGTCCCCAGAGCAGCGGAGGCCTCGTCCGGGTATGGATGAATGACCTGGGTCTGAAGACCGAACAGGACATCCTCGGGTTACTGACCAATCTCACGGTCGACCGCGTTGTCACCGCCGCAGAGTATCAGATCTATCTCGATACGCTCCGCGGAGGCCTGGGAAGCAAGCCGTTTGACATCAAGGACTCTACACGGGAAGAAGCTCTCGATCGGCTGCTAGCCACCATGCTCACGAATCCACGATACAAATATCAGTAAGGTATGAACGCCTATGAGGGACGCCATGAATACCGATACGCAGCAGCCTGAAAATGAATTGACTGAAGGGAAAGAACGGAGCGGTTCCTGTCGTTGTTGCGCGCTTACAAGAGAAGCCTATTCCCGCAGGGTCTTCTTAAAACGAGCGCTGGGGATGACCGGGGCGGTACTGGCGCTCAGCTTCTTCCCGGCTGAGTTTCTCCGGCGGATAGCCTCGGCGGCCAACAATGCGGGCAAGACGCTGGTCGTCGTATTCCAACGAGGCGGCAATGACGGCCTGAACACCATCGTCCCCTATACCGACCCGCAATATTATGTCGTGCGCCCTCGACCCGCCAACAATGGGATCGGTATCTTGCCTCCGGGGTCCGGTGATGGATCCGGCGTCGATCTACCGGGAACCGGGTTCGCCATGCATCCGGCCATTCAGCCGTTCCTCAATCTTTACACGAACAATACGCTGGCCATCGTCACCGCCGCCGGCTTTGCGGGCTCGACGCAGTCGCACTTCACGGACCAAGACACGATCGAGAAAGGATTGTTTCAAATGCAGGATGGGTGGTTGAACCGGTACCTGCAGGCTGTGCCGGCCGGTGGCGCAGGCACCCTACGAGCAGCAGGCTTTGCGAATGATTTAGCCGATTCTTTACGGGGAGCCGTTCTGGTGCCGGCCATCAACAATCTCAGCCAGCTTAGTTTTGCCCGGCTGAATACGTCCAAAGCTCCGTTGGAAGCGAATCTGCGAGCCATCTACGCCCAGGATCCGGCGTCGACGACGACCAATCCGAAACGCGACCTCGTGCATGCATTAGGACCCGATATGTTGAGTCGCGTGGCTGCCATCGAGGCCATCGGTCCGGCCCGCCCGCAGAACGGCGCGGTGTATGCCAACACGTCGTTTAACAACCACTTGCGGGATGTGGCGCACATCATCCGGTCCGGGTTGGGACTGGAAGTGGCGACCGTCGACATCGGTGGATGGGACACCCACGAGGACCAGGGCGGCGGCGGATCATTTGGGCTGTCGCAAGCTTCCAGACTCGCCGATTTCGCCGGCGGCATACGCGCTTTTCACGACGATCTCGGCGCACTGATGAGCAGAGTCGTTCTGCTGACCTGCACGGAGTTCGGCCGAACCGTTAAACAGAATGCGAGTGGAGGCACGGACCACGCCAAAGGATCGGTCTGGTTCGTCCTGGGCGGAGGCGTGAAAGGCGGTTTATACCACGGCACAGCCGGTTGGCCATCATCGCTGATCGACACCAACCTTGACCAAGGACGATATATCCGACCAACCGTCGAGTTCCGAGATATCTTCTCCGATATCTTAGTGAGACACTTCGGCGTAAACAGCTCAGAGTTAGCCTCGGTTCTACCTGGCCACATCCACAAACCGGTCGGACTGTTCGGCTGAAGTTCTGAAGTACGGTCATAGGCTCCAGCTGAGCTTTCTCTCATCCCTCCACGTCGCCGTCCTCATGCCGTCGCCGGCGGGTATTATCTTCACGCGGCGTTCTTGACAGCGCTCGCCTCAATACAATAGCGTTCTCCTTTATCGGAGGATGATTCGTTGCCCGCGGTACCTTTTTATGTCCTATGCGGTTCTCTCGGCGCCGGCAAGACGACGTTCCTCATGCGTCTCTTGGAACATTGGCGAGGTGAAGGCCGACGCGTCGGGGTGCTGATGAACGAAGCGGGGGAAGTCAGCATCGACGGGCCACGGGCCGGGACATTGGCCGAGCAAGTCTTGAATCTCGCCGGCGGTTGCATCTGTTGCGACACCAAGGAGGATTTGACTTGGGGAATCGCCCAGTTGGTGAAGGACTACGAATCAGACCTGATCGTCCTCGAATGCTCAGGGATGGCCGATCCGGCTGAGGTCGTCGACGCGGTTACTGATGTGTATGTCGCGCGGCTGGCGCGATTGGAGCGAGTGGTGGCCCTGCTGCATCCCGTCTCCATCCCGGAAGGCACGATGATGGAAATCGTCACTCGTCATGCCATTCGGTACGCCGATGACCTCATTCTTAACAAGCGCGATCTCTACATACCTGGTCACTGGGAACAATTCAAAGCAGCCGCTGTAAAGGAGAATCCTCATGCTCGTCTTTGGGAGACGACCCATGCTCGCATGGATATTCCGGCATTGCTCGATCCGATCCAACGAAAGCCTTCTCCTCTCACACCGAATGTCACGTTCGACGCACCGCCGGGTCATGGCTCTACCACATCCGGTCGAGCGTCCCATCATCCGATGGTGGTGACTATGCGCTTACCGAGGGCGCTCAATCGAGCGCAGTTCCTGCGATGGGTGAAACATCTTCCCGCCGGCGTCGAACGAGCCAAGGGCTTCTTTCGCTTCTCCAGCGAACCGGAACTGCAGGAGTTTCAGTTTTTTCCGCCTCGCGTCAGCACCATCGCACCCGTCATGCTGTTGGATGAACCAGATCACGTCATGATTCTCATCGGACGAGACTATGACCAAGAGAGTTGCCGGAGCGAATTGCTGGCCTGTCTCGCAGACAAGATTCGACCTGTTTCACATTAGGGAGTGCCCGCCGACGAATTTTTATACTGAAGAGGCGCTGGTGTTGCGACGGAGCGAAACCTCGGCCAGCGGAGGAGGAGCCAGGCGACCCCAGCTCCCAACAGCCCGCCGATCATCCACCCGCCGAGGACATCCGTTACATAGTGCGCCCCGATGTACACGCGGGCGAACCCGATCACCACCACCAGCGGCCAACTGATCCAACCTGATTTGGGATAAAGAGTGTGCAGAAAGGCCGCGGCGGCGGCAGTGTTCGTCGCATGGTTGGAAGGGAAGCCAAAGGTTTTTCCGCAGGCGAGCAGCGGGTGAACGTCGGTGAGAACCATGCAGGGTCTGGGACGAGCGGCCAAATCTTTGAGGCGGGCACCGAGGAAGTCTACCAGACCGATTGCGGCGGCAAGACTTGGGCCGGCGAACAGCGCTTCGCGCCGAGTCGTCCAATACCAGAAGACCGCCAATAGGATGCCCGGTATCCAAAGAAGGTCCGGATCGGCCAGGTCCACCATCAGGTGGTCAAGCAGCGTATGCCGGCCGGCAAGACTATTGATCGCGCGAAAGAACGCTTCGTCCCAGCTCATAATCACCATGGCGAGAGGGTAGCGGCTCGAGACCAGAGGTAGGAGGGTCTTACCTCTAACCCCGCGCCCCTCACCCCGAACCTGTGAATCTTACCGCGTCCGAAAATGAATGCGAACGGTCAGCTCCCCATCAATCGGATCGTCTCCCTTTAATTGTGGATCGAACGACCAGCGACTCAACGCAGCTATGCCGGCAATGGTGAGTTCACGGTGTTTGGCCGGTTCTAATACCACGACAGAGACTTTTGCATCCTTGGAAACCAGCATCCGCGCCTTCATCCAGTCGTCAATAACCTTGCCGTCCAAGGCGGGAGGAATTCCAGGCCAGGGTGTAGACTTGGGCACCGGCCCGAGTTGCTGGTCTTTGTTCAACGGAAGGCCATGCACATGGATCTCCGGCAGTTCAATGACATCTTCATCGTGATCGGATTGATGGGTTGCGCGATCCCCTTCGATCGCACCGCCCGGAACCGGCCAGATCCATACGATAAGGACAAGGGCGCCCATCCCTCGGCAATAGCTCCGTATGTGTTTTCTCCTTTTTGCTATCATCAATCACCAATCACGTAATCACTGTTCACTAAAAGAACCACTGCGCGCGAAAGAAATACGACCGCGGCATGCCCGCGTGGGCAATTCCTAAGCCGATGCTCCCTTCGCCCTGATTATAAAAATATTTCTGGTCGAGTAGGTTAATGATATCGAACCCGATCAAAATCTTCTGCCTGTCCCAGGGCAACGGAAACACATGGGTGATGGAGGCATTGTAAACGGTATAGGAATCTTCGTGTGAAGAATTCGTCTTGGCCCCCTCTGCCGCCGTTCGCAGACCGGAGCCGTACAGCATCTGTCCGGTGACGGTCGTGCGCTCAAGAAATCGGTAAGCCAGCACCGCAGAACTGGTCATGAATTGCGAGTGATCGCAGAAGACCCCGCCCTTCGAATTGATATCGTCAATCTCCACCTGCTCCAGCAGATATTGTCCGGACTGAAGCCCGTATCCCTTACATTGCCCCCAAGCCACATTCCCACGTCCGCTCAAGTTGTCGGTAAACTGCGCTTTCAATGCTCCGTCAATACCCCGTTGCCAACCGCGCTCGAATGCGAAGAAGTTCAGGAGCGGTGTGCTCCCAAACTGCCCTGCATCCGATAGGAAGTGAGACAGCTTATAGTAGGCGGCTACTTCCAACGTCACGCGCCGGCTGATCGCATGGTAGCTACCCACCTCGAAG
>JBQTHT010000005.1:0-7180 GCA_052389595.1 Nitrospiraceae bacterium | reverse complement strand
CCGAATTGCCCACCGTTCCGTTTGTCTTCCTCGCCCCCGCTGAGGCGCTCTGGCAGAACGTGAAAGTCGCCGGCCTCTTTGCCTTGGTGTTTTCCACACCTTACATCTTATTGGAGACCTGGCAGTTCGTCCTTCCCGGCCTTCACGTCCAGGAACGTCGGTTTGTGGGACCCTTTGTCCTGCTCAGCGCGCTCGCCTTTTACTCGGGCATTCTGTTTTCGTTCTTTTTCGTGTTGCCATTCGCCTTGAACTTCCTCATTTCCTACGGCGTGAATGCAGGCTTTATCCCGCAACTGTCCATCGCGCAATATGTGGGGTTTGCATTATGGTTCCTTATGGTGTTCGGATTGATCTTCGAGGTCCCGCTTGCGATCACGCTCATGGCCAAGCTCGGATGGGTGGACGCCCCCTTTTTGAGGCGCTATCGAAAGTGGGCCTTCCTCGGAGCGTTTTTGGTCGCGGCGATCTTGACGCCCACGCCTGATCCGTTCAATCAGTGTCTGATGGCCCTTCCGATGTATGTCTTTTATGAGGTCGGGATTGTGAGCGCCGGTATTTTCAACAAGAAGAGCGCCGCCAAGTCGACGGCAGAGTCAGGGCTCGCGCATGCTGTCAGTGGAGGACCCGGCCTCTCCCCGATGACTCCCAAGCCAGCGATGGCGGGGGACAGCGAATATGTGGGAGTGCCCACGTCGGGTCCTCAGCGGTGACTCAGCGGATCCACGATGTTGAAGGTGGCGGTGCTCGTCGTCAGCAGCAAGATCGTGTCCGGCCGGCAAGACGATAGGGGGCGGGAGATGTTCGAACAAATGGTCAGAGAGATATCCGGCGAGATCGTCTCCTATCTATCCGTGGACGACGACCGGATGGCGATCAGTGAACGGTTGATGAAGCTGTGCGATTTTGAGAGTCCGAACGTGGTTCTAACCGTTGGCGGGACGGGCGTGCGTCCCACCGATTGGGCGCCCGACGCAACGCGCGATATTATCGATAAGGAGATCCCGGGTATCGGGGAAGCGATGAGGCAAGGAAGTTTGAAAAAAGTACGCACTGCTATGCTGTCCCGTGGCACAGCGGGCATCAGAGGCAGCACGCTCATTGTGAATTTGCCCGGAAGCCCGAGGGGCGCGAAGGAAAACTTAGCAATCATCCTGCCGATCCTTGAGCACACGGTGGAGAAAATTGGAACGAGGGATTGAGTGAGGCTCAGTCGTCGGCCCAAATCCTGCACACAGGTCATGAGGAGTCAACGATGCCAGGAGAATTGAAGGTCATTCAACACCCCGGATCGGGGAACGGCGGTGATGCCTGCACGTACATGTGGGCCTGCGCGATCTGCGACGAGAATGAGACTTGCCAGAAGGACAAGGAAGGCCACAGCCGCTGGCTGGTCATGAAGCGGATGGAGCGGATCGAGTATAAAGTGCTCGTGATGAGCAACAAGGGCGGTGTCGGCAAGAGTACGATGACGACGAATCTCGCGGTCAGTTTGGCGCTCAAAGGGTGGCATGTCGGTATTTGCGACATGGATATTCACGGGCCCAACATTCCCAAGATGGTCGGCGCGGAGGGCCAGAAACTCAAAATCAGCACCTCGGGCGGCATTATCCCCTTTCAGGCGTACAATTTGAAAATCGCCTCCATGTCGTTTCTGCTCCAAAACCCCGATGATCCGATCATCTGGCGCGACGCGTACAAATATGAATTCATCAATCAATTACTTGGCGGCGTGGAATGGCAGGATCTCAACTTCTTGTTGATCGATTTGCCGCCCGGCACCGGCAATGAATCCGTGACGACGATCGACTTGCTCGGCAACGTGAGCGGCGCCGTCATCGTCACCACGCCGCAGGAAGTGGCCCTCTTAGACTCGCGCAAATCCGTCACATTCTGTAAAGACAGCGAAGTGCCGATCATCGGAATTGTCGAAAACATGAGTGGCCTCGAATGTCCGCACTGCCACAAGCATATAGAGGTGTTCCGGAAAGGGGGCGGCGAAACCTCGGCGGTCGATATGGGCGTGCCGTTTCTGGGGCGCGTTCCCCTCGATCCTGAAGTCGTGACGCAGTGTGATGCAGGCGAGCCGTTTGCGATGTTCTATTCGGACACGCCGACGGCCGAAGCGTACCATGAGATTGCCAACAAAGTGGAAGCGTTCTGCAAGAAGAGCGGATCATTGGTCAAGGCGGCTCAAGGGCATCACCACTAGGAGCAAGGACTGAGAGACGAGGACTGAGGACTGAGATAAGAGGTAACGGGTTTGAGAATCCAGGCTCGGCCCTCAGTCCTCAGCACTCGATCCTGAATGGTTGGCATGCAAGGACTCACTCCCCTCCACGATGCGCAGAAGACCGTCTTGGACGGTGCCACGTCGCTGGGAATGGAAAAAATCCCCATTCTTGATGCGCTTGACCGCGTCTTGGGGGAAGACATTGTTGCCGAACGCGATAATCCGCCCTGGGATAACTCCGCGATGGATGGCTTTGCGGTGCGTTGGGACGACATCGAGCAAAAGCATGCCATCACGAAGCCGGTGAGCTTACAGGTCATCGAAGACGTGCCGGCCGGCAAAATGCCGAGTCGGACAGTTGGGCCGGGACAGGCGATCCGCATCATGACCGGTGCCCCGATTCCAAAGGGCGCGGACACCGTGATCAAGGTAGAAGAAACGGAACATACGCCGGATACGGTCCGCATTTTTAAGCCGGAGACGCGCGGCGCAAACATCCGCCCGCAAGGGGAAGATGTTAAAAAGGGCGATTGTATCATCGCCAAAGGCACGGCGATCCGTCCCGGCGAAGCCGGCATGTTGGCCATCTTGGCGAAATCTTTTGTGCTGGTGTATCAGCAGCCGAGAGTCGCGATTCTATCGACCGGCGATGAACTCGCAGACCTTGATGAACGGTTCAGCGAGGAGAAGATCATCAACTCGAACAGCTACGGCCTCGCGGCGGCCGTGCAGGAGGCCGGCGGAATTCCTCTGCTTCTCGGCATCGCCAAGGATCAACCTGCCGCCTTGAAGGAAAAAATTTCTCACGGCTTGAACGCCGATATCCTCGTCCTCTCCGGCGGCGTCTCGATGGGCGATTACGATTTTACCAAGGCGGTTTTCAAAGATCTCGGCGCCGAAATGAATTTCTGGAAGCTGGCCATCCGACCGGGGCAGCCGGTGGCATTCGGGAAAATCCACGGCAAATTGGCCTTCGGTCTGCCCGGCAATCCCGTGTCTTCGATGGTGACATTCGAACAACTGGTTCGTCCCGCGATGTTGAAGATGGGGGGGCATCGCAGTTACGGGCGTCCCCTGGTACAGGCCCTGTTGCAAGAGAAATTTTCCAAGCGCACCGATCGTCGCCATTTCCTGAGAGGGGTGTTGAGCTGCGAGGGCGGGGTCTTTAAAGTTCGAACTACGGGCGATCAAGGCAGCGGCATTCTGACGTCGATGGTCAAAGCGAATTGTCTGATCGATGTACCAGAGGAAGTTGAACGGCTGAATCCAGGCGACGCCGTGACGGTGCAAATTCTGAGCGCCCAACTATGGGATCGTGCAGCTGATCATCAGCCGACCGGCAGTAGCCGGCACTCCTGTTGCTAAATACCACGCGAGATTAATTCCCCATGGCTGTTCCTATCTTATGTTTCGTCGGTCGGTCCAATAGCGGAAAGACCACCCTGATCGAGAGGCTGATTCCCGAGCTGGTGCGGGGTGGTTATAAAGTAGCCACCATTAAGCATGCGGGGCATGGATTCGATCTCGATACCGAAGGGAAGGATAGCTGGCGGCACAAGCGCGCCGGCGCCAGCTCGGTGGTCGTCCTCTCGAAGGGCAGTCTGGCGATGTTTGCCGACGTGCCGGAGCAGATTAAAGTCGAGGAGGTGCGAGACCGATTCCTTGATCATTCAATCGACCTGATCATCGCCGAAGGATGGAAAAACGAAGGCTATCCGAAGGTTGTCATCGTCCGCGATCAGATTGGCGAGATGCCGGTGTCACCGGATGGCCTGCTCGCCATCGTGTCGAACAAACCCGTCGATATGGCGGTGCCGGTTCTGGACCCGGACGACATCATTGGAGTGGCGTCGCTGATCATGCGGCATTTCCCCAAACGCAGTCGGGACGATGCGTAAATCTCCTGCCCTGATGATCGGGGTAGTAGTCGTCGGTGCAGTCCTCCTTGGTGGCGTGGCGATCCCGCTCACCAATCACCCCAAATTCTGTGCGAGCTGCCACAATATTACCCCTTCCTACGACAGTTGGCTTGTTTCCTCCCACAAAGACGTGACCTGTGTGGCCTGTCACGTCCGTCCGGGAGTGGGAGGTTGGCTGGAAGACAAGGCCTTTGCCGGCACCAAAGATGTCTTGATCACGCTCTTCGGCCGGCCGACCGATGCCCACAATCTGCAGGCCAAGGTGCACTCGGAGGTGTGCCTGAGCTGCCATCGGAATACGCTGCGGATGTCGGAAGTCGCGCCTCGCGATCTCCCGCCTCCGGTCAACGAGGTCGGACTTATCATCAGCCATCGGAAACACATGGATGCGTTCGAAAAGCGCGGCGAGGGCGAAGGATGCACCACGTGCCACTCGCAAGTCGTTCATGGCAAGCTGATCAAGGGATATTCCAACATAATTCCGCGCGGGCATGTATCCGCCGACAGCAAGCCTTGGCATCCTGACCATCCAGAAGGGAGCAAGCTTCGCGCTGCGGGACTGGCCGATTGTTTTCGCTGTCATGACGGCAAGACTGAGTATGAGGGAAAAGCGCTGAGCCGGAAGTGCGAAACCTGCCATCTACCTGATAAGATTAGGGACGCGCTGTTATTCAACTAACAGGATACTGAAACAGGCCTCCAAGTTTTGTTCCCGGCTCACAAAAATCCTCGACGTACCTTGCACAGGAACGAGCGCGTCTTTGCGCGTCTGGGGTTGGGCGGGTGGACGTGCCGGCCTCTTTGAGCACGTGCTGGGTCGGTTTGTTGAGATCTATGATTTCTCCAATCGTTGAAGTCAATGCGCTCGCCAAACGCTTCGGTGACTTCATCGCGGTCGACGGGATTTCCTTCGACGTGAAGCCAGGCGAGATTCTCGGGTTGCTGGGGCCGAACGGCGCCGGCAAAACCACGACCATCCAGATGTTGCTGGGATTAGTCACGCCCACATCCGGTACCGTTCAGATGTTCGGGTTGCACTTGGCAACCCACCGTGAGGAGATTCTACAGCAGGTCAACTTCTCTTCCACATATATCTCCATGCCGTTTTCTCTTACAGTGGAAGAAAACCTGTGGGTGGTCGCGCGGCTCTATGGAATGTCGGAAGTGCAGCGGCGCATAGATGATGTAGTGAAGAAGTTGGAAATGTAGGAGTTTCGCACAAAGGAGACAATGAAGCTCTCCTCCGGCCAGATGACCCTCCTCACGCTGGCCAAAGCGATCCTGACTGAGCCGAAGATTCTGTTTCTCGATGAGCCAACCGCCAGCTTGGATCCCGACATCGCGCACAAAATTCGAGCATTGTTGAAAGAAGTGCGGGCCGCAACCGGCCTCAGCGTGCTGTACACCTCGCACAACATGCGGGAGATGGAAGAAATGTCAGATCGAATTATCTTCCTGCAACGAGGCAAGATTGTCGCCGAAGGGACAGCCCAAGAAATCACAGAGCGGTTTGGGGATCGGGATTTGGAAGAAGTGTTCCTGAGGCTGGCGAGAGAGCAATCAAAAGGCTAGGGGCAAAAGGCAGCGGGCTATTGGACAGAAAGAAGTTCAACCCCTAACCGCACACCTCGTGCCCCGCGTCCTTGACTTATATGAAACTTCATCGAATCATCGCGCTGATCGTTCGGCATCTGTACCTATACCGGCGTAGCCTGCCTCGTCTCATGGAAATTTTTTACTGGCCGTTCCTCGATCTCGTGGTCTGGGGATTCATCACCGTCTACCTGATGCGATTTCAGGGGCAGCTGCCCGGCGTGGTGACGTTCTTTCTTGGCGCGCTGATTTTATGGGATGTCCTATTTCGGGCACAGCAAGGAATCACCATCACGTTTCTGGAGGAAATCTGGGCTCGCAATCTGATGAACTTGTTCGCCAGCCCGCTCAAGCCCAGCGAATTCCTTGCCGCTACCATGGCCATGAGTATATTCAAGGTGATGGCTGTCGGTATCGTCATGGCGTTGTCTGCGCTCGTGTTCTATTCTTATAACGTGTTTATGATCGGCGTGTGGCTCCTCCCGTTCATCCTGAATCTTATCCTGACTGGGTGGACGATCGGCGTGCTCACCACCACGCTCATTATGCGATTCGGCCAGGAAGCGGAAGTATTGGCTTGGGGCCTGGTGTTTCTCTTCCAGCCCATCTCCTGCGTCTTCTATCCTCTCGAAGTGCTGCCGAGCTGGCTTAAGCCGCTGGCTTGGGCGAACCCCGCCTCGCATGTGTTTGAAGGCATGCGCGCTGTCTTGACGACTCAGGCCGCTCCCCTCGCGAACCTCGCCTGGGCCAGTGGGTTGAACCTGTTCTATCTTGCCGCGATGATTTGGTGGTTTCACTTCACATTTGAAGTCTGCAAAGAACGGGGATTGCTGGTGCGGGTAGGGGAGTGAAGAAGCGGCAGCAGGCTTTGCCGCTCGACACATCTCCATAAAACTAATCTGGGATTTGCTCTTTTGCTTTCGCCTGTGCTAATCTTCAGGTACTCCATCGCATGGGCCTGGTGATGGAGATCGAACGAGTAGGCCCGTAACCGATGTTGCCTTGCCCGGGAGTCTAGTCGGAAGTCAGACCCAAGTCGCTGTAGCGTTTGCGTCTTCGGCCCGCTCCTTCCTCTTCCTCAAGTCCAAGACAATATCAACATAATTAAGGAGGGACCCCTCATGGGTTCGAAGATTTATGTCGGTGGGTTGCCGTATTCGGCGACCGAGCAACAGTTGAGTGATGTGTTCGCGGCGCATGGTTCAGTTGAATCGGCGCGTGTGATCACGGATAAGTTCACGGGTCAGTCGCGTGGCTTTGGCTTCGTGGAAATGGCGACGGCCGAAGAGGCTCAGAAGGCTATCGCCGCCCTTCACGGGACGGAGATGGGCGGACGGACCTTGACTGTAAACGAAGCCAAGCCTCAGGAGCCACGTTCCGGCGGTGGTCGCAGTGGCGGCGGAGGCGGATTCGGCGGTGGTCGCAGCGGAGGCGGCGG
>JBQTHT010000004.1:0-17681 GCA_052389595.1 Nitrospiraceae bacterium | reverse complement strand
CTCATTGATGGTGAGTTCGATCTCTTCGCCGATCTTGAGATCGCGCGGGGCTTCCGAGGAGGTGATGCTCATATGCCCCCATCGTGTCTTGACTGAAACGACACCGGATTTCACTTGCGACACCACGCCGCTGACTTTCGTCTGAGCGCTTTCATCGGGTGTTCCTGTTTCTTGCGCGACCGCAAAAGAGACCGCAGCCAGACACATCACCAAGGCAACAAGCGCAACGCGAATGCGGATATGCTTCACACCAAACATGGATGTCCTCCTCATCGAATGGACTGAGCTGGCGCCTACTGTGGCAGATACAATACAGGCAATCAAGTATTTCCCGCACTGTTGGGAAGGGTGATCCCTGCAGTGACAGTCATGGCGGAGAGGCGTGAAAGGCAAGTAGGATAGGCCATGACTGAGGAACAGAAACACGCGTTGTCTGAGTTGGCCGTGACGACTGCTGTTTATGTCGAGCGAGCGCCCGGCCCTGCCGAGAAGCGGCTGGTGATCTTGCGCGTCTTTGCGGAAGCAAGACGTATCAATCCTGCTGTACCCACTCCTGACCTTACCTTGTTAGATAGGCTGATGCGTGACCCACACAGGCTTATCCAGGATCTTCAAGACCTCTGGCTACAGGCAGTCTGAGTTCCACCTGTTCCGATCCCGACCTCCTCCTCTTCCAAACAAGCCACAAGAAAGAACTAGAACAAGCTGCGGCCTTCTTCCATACTAAACTAGTCCACTGTTGCATTATCTTGATCACATACGGAGTTGCTCATGAGAACCCATCATATTATCGCCATGATCTTGGTGCTTGCCGCCTCTGTCGGCCTGTTTGCTTGCTCGGGCAAGCCGCCTGAGAAAAAGATCGAGTTCGTCTATTTGGCCCTCGGCGCCAGCGATGCGACCGGCCTGGGGGCCACACCCCTCACGGAAGGGTACGTGTTCCTGATCAAGCGGGAACTGGATAAGCGGTTGCCGGGGGTGTTTCTGGTGAACCTCGGCATTCCCGGCGCCCGGATCGACCTCATCAAGGAGCAAGTGCGTGTCGCCACGCAACTCGGCACGAAAGCCAATCTCGTCACGCTATTCACCGGCGGAAACGACGTGGTTCATGGGGATGACCCCAAGCTATTCCAGGAAGACCTGCGATTCCTTCTGCAGACCGTTCAGAAGAATGTCTCGAAGACCATCGTCGTGGCCAATCTTCCCGATCTCACCCAATTGCCGCGTTTCCGAGCCAACCCCAATCCACTCGTGACACTGGATCGCGTCCGTTTATTCAATCGCGCCATCGAACAGGAGGCCAAAGCCGTCGACGCGCCATTGGTGGATCTGTTCTCCCAGCCGGTGCGCGAAGATTGGATTTTTGACGTAGATGGTTTCCATCCCAACGACGCTGGTCACCGGGAGATCGCCAGACTGTTTCTCCAGGTGATTCTTCCGACCCTGGGTGTGAGGTAGGTCCGACAAATTTTTCCATGGAGCACCGCATGACCATGAAGGGATACAAGACCATGACGGAAGCCGTTGAGGATTTGAAGAAGAGAGGTTTCACAGCGAATTTCGAGCTGCTCGGCAAGACGTTTCGAGCCGTGGACAAGGGTAAGGAATTTCAGCCAAGTGACTTAACGATCGTTGAGCACCATCGATTCGAGGGAGCCAGCGACCCGGACGACATGGCGGTTCTCTATGCCATCGAAGCGAAGGACGGCACGCGCGGCGTCATCGTCGATGCCTTCGGGCCTCAAGCCAATCCTGATCTCGGCGCGTTTCTTAAGAATGTGAAGATGCGCGAAGATCTGTAGCAGGGCTTGGGATAGCTCATGTTGTATCCCGTAAGTTCGTTGGATTGATCCGCCAGGCTGCTCCTCTCCCCCAGCGGGGGAGAGGAGGCGGTGAGGGGGCGAGCGAGTGGTACTCTGGTCCGCCTTGTGAGGGAGTCTATGCAGCGTGGATTCTTGGCGCTGGCTGTAGCGCTGGTCCTTGTGACGTTCTCATGTGTCTGCCTATTCTTTGGGAGAGCGTCTGCTCAACCACCCTCACCTCTCGATCTCTTCTCGACCTCCACGCTCATCTATGTCTCCGACTACTTTTCCTTTGTCGGTTCAGACAGCCAAGGCCGAGTGGCGTTCGCGTTGGATAACAATCGAGGGCGGGACGGAGACGCCTACCAAGCTGAACATCTCGTCGTCTTGCACGATGAGTACAAAGGGTGGATCGATGTTGTTGGAAACGGCTTCTATGACAACGCCAAGAAGGAACTCACCGGCATCCCCGATTCACCTTTCTTTCACTTCCAGAGCACGCCTGAGACCGGTCTTACAATCACAAGCGCCAAGAATAATCTGACGCTGAAGATCGATTCGATTCCACAACGGTCCTTCCGGACGGACGGAAAAGGTGTCGTGTGGATGGGCACGGCGCCCGCGACTCTCACCTGGCAGGGAAGGACGATATCTGGTCGCGTGATCTATGAGTATCTCGTCATGCCGGACTTCAATCGACTCACGAGAACCTACTGGGGACTGTGGAAGGAATTTCAAGGTTTTTATTTGCTGGCCGGTCGGACCGACGACGTGTATCTCCACAGCCAGCAGAGTGAATGGATTGCGCCGCTGGTCGGGAAACTCGCGGGCTTGGCCGTGTTACGCGGTGCAACTGAGCGGATGACCGATCTCCAGGTGGAAGTCCTGGATCACGACTTGGCATTGGGCTTCTACCGTTGGCCGACAGCGTGGCGGATCACGTGGCAAGGCGCCAAAGGCCTTGCATCGATGACTCTCACTCTCTCCCAACGCAAGGGCATCGGGAACTGGGCCATCGGCGGCTTTTCGATGGGCATTGTGCGCGGCGAATTGTCATCCAATGGCCGAACCTGGCCGATCTATGGCCTGGTTGAATTACTCATATGAGTGAACGGAAAGGGGCTGTTCATGAGCGCTCGGCAACCACACGATCTTCACGCATTGTTCGTTCGCGCATTCAATTCGGGAACCATCGATGCCGTCATGGCGCTCTATGAGCCGGCCGCGACATTGGCGCTGCAACCGGGGAAGATCGTCCACGGTCGTGAAGCGATCAGCCAGGCCCTGCGACAGTTCCTGGCTCTGAAAGGGACCATGCAGATCGAGACGGCGTTCGTGATCCAGGGAACGGACCTGGCGTTGCTGCGGGCGGGGTGGCGACTGGCGGGAGCCGGCCCGGATGGAAAACCGATCGAGATGCAAGGAAAGAACGTAGAAGTGGCGCGTCGACAACTGAACGGCGATTGGTTGTTTGTGATCGACCATCCCTTCGGGGCGGATTAGCCGTCGCCGCCCCATAACTGCACGGAACCGCATGGAACGATTCAGCCTGGTGGGAAGGAGGTTCCTGTTCATTCTCGCGATCAGTCTCCAGGTTGCCGGCTGTGGAGAAGAGAATAAGAACAAGACTGTTCTTCCCTTTGCGCTGGCCTATGTAGCGGGGAATGGTTCGAACAATGTCTTTGCGTTTTCCATCAACTCTGTGACCGGGGAGTTGGCGGCGGTCGCCGGATCTCCCGTTGCCGCGAACTCGAACCCTTCCTCAGCCGCGGTGGATCAGACCTCGACATTCCTCTACGTGACGAACGATGGTTCCAACAATGTCTCCGGCTACGGGATCAATGCGGCGACCGGCAACCTGACCCCCATTGCCGGCTCGCCTTTCGTCGCCGGATCATCCCCGCAGGCGGTCGCGGTTCATCCGTCCGGGCAATTTCTCTATGCCGTGAATCGGTTGTCGAATAATCTCTTCGCCTATGTGATCAACAAGCCATCGGGAGCGCTCTCGTTCGTGACCGGCTCACCCATCGCGACCGGGCAAGGTCCTCATACGGTCGCGATCGATCCGACAGGCCAATTCTTATATGTCACCAACTCGATCGACGCCACGGTTTCAGGATTCCGCATCAACAACACCACCGGCGACCTCACACCGGTGGGCGGGCCCATCGCGACCGGCTTCTTGCCTCGCGGAGCGGCGGTCGATCCGACGGGGCGCTTCGTCTATGTGACCAACTGTAATTCGAACACCGTATCCGCCTATGCGATCGTTCTCCTCACCGGAACGTTGACCCCGATTGCCGGGTCACCTTCTATCGCGGGGTCCTGTCCACAAGCCGTGACGGTTGATCCTCCCGGACAATTGCTCTTCGTGGTCAACGGCGCCTCCGATGATGTGTCCGCGTTTCGCATCACGTCGGGAACCGGGGAACTTATTGCCGTAGTCGGTTCCCCCTTCGGCGCCGGAGATAATCCGATCTCCCTGGCGGTGGATCCTTCAGGACAATTCCTCTATGTCGCGAACAATGCGAGCCACACCCTGTCGGCCTATCGTATCAACGCCGGCGCGCTGACGCCGTTTGGCGGTCCGTCCTTCGGGAGCGGGACGTTTCCGGTGTCGATCGCGATCACGAGAAGGATCAGCTAGACCGGTGTATCGTCAAAGTCTCCGGCTATCTCATCACACCCGATCCGATGCCCTGATTGCACACGATCAAGTTTGTGACCTGACACATCAATTCACTCCTTACGATGACGAAGGTTTGTCGTGGACGGCGCCCTGAACACGATACACCATAAGGCGTTTCTGTTTTCCTTTCAGAGTGAGCGCCCCGACTGGTTCCATCAAAAATTTCTCTCCGAGTAACAGCGCCGTCGATTCGCCGATAAGAATGCGACAGGGATTCGTCTGGAGATCGTCCTGGTCCATGTCCTTCTCGAAACTCTCCAGCCGGGACGCCGTGTTCACCGTGTCTCCGATCGTCGTAAATTTCAACCGCTGAGAGCTTCCAATGCAACCGGCGACCACCTCTCCGGTGTAAACACCAATTCGCATGCCGACCGGCGGCAGTCCTTGCATGCGCCACATCTCATTCAAACGTCGCAGTTCAGCGCCCATCGCCAACGCACACTCCACCGCTTTCGCTGCGTCCTCGGCGACTTTTTCAGACGTGGTACGGGAGAATGGGACGCCGAAGTTGGCCTTGATCGCATCGCCATAATAATCGTCGACGACTCCGCCGTGCTTCATAATCAATTGCGCCATGATCTCCATATAGTCGTTGATCCAGTCCATCAAAGCTTGGGTGTCCATCTTTTCTGAGATCGTCGTGAAATTCTTCAAATCCGAAAAGAACACGGTGGCGGTTGTCTTCTGCGAACGCAGTCGTCCACCTGCCAGAAAGTCCTCTCGCTGTTGCCAAATCGTATCCGCTATTTCCGGCGACACATGTTTCGAAAACAACTGCATCAGCATGGCGCGCTGCTGCTGCTGCCGCAGAAAGTTTTCGATCACTGTAGCCCCGTAGCCCACGACGAGCGTCAGCGGAACCGTCATCATATCCAGCACGCGACCGTCCCAGACAAATGCCGCGAACACGACGGCGCTATAAGCCAGCATGATCCCGACAGTCCCGCCGAGCGCCCTCAATGGAGAAAGTGTGTTCGTAAGCCAGACTGCGAGCAGGCCGGCGATCAGGGCACTCCCGACCGCGAGAACGCGAGACGCGCGCGTGAGCGGGTCGCCTGCAAGCAGGTTGTCCAATACATTGGCCTGGATTTCCACTCCGGCCATGTCTCCTCCCGGAGCCACGGGGGTCGGATACATATCGTGCAGAATCGGGCTGGTTGACCCGACCAGCACGAATCGTCCTGCGAACATTTCGGGATTCACTTCTCCGTGAAGCACCCGATAATACGGAACCGTGTGAAAGGTTCGTGGCCCGCCGCGATAATTGATCAAGAATGGAACGGCCAAGGAAGCCGGCGCGACAAAGCCATCCTTGTGGGAGACCCTGGCGAGGGCCAGGGCCAAGCTCGGCGCTTCCTGCCCTTGAAACCGGCGAGAGATGGCGGCCGAGCGCACGAAGGCATCATCATCGAGAACAAAATTGGCAAACCCGACGCCTGCCGCTCGTTCACGAATCAGCGTGATCGGCGCATTAAGGTCTTCTTTTGTGTAGGTGGTCTCGTGGATGGTGGTCAATGCCGCCGCCACGACGACCTTGCCCCCTCGTCCCACTGCTTCAGCAAAGACCCGATCATCCTCGGGCCCGCGGGCGGACGGCTCCGGAAAGACGATGTCGAATCCCACGGCGGCAGGATGTCCTTGACGAATACGATCGAGCAGCTCAGCATGCAAGGCCCGCGGCCATGGCCACGCAAGATCGAGCTCATCGAAGGAATCCTCTGCGATTGAGATAATCAGGATAGGATTGCTGGGAGCAACGGGCCCGCGCAGCGCAAACAGTTTGGTCAGCCCCCAACGTTCGCCGGAATCAAACAGCCCAAGAAGGGCTCCCAAGACCAAAGCTGAGCCGATGACCAGCCCTCGTACCGCATATCCTGCAGCCGGAGGAAGGCGATTGACGAGAGCAACCATTCACTCACGCATTCAAGAGGAATGAAGAGACGACCTGTACAGGAAACGAGAGTACTCTGCCGATTCCCTTGCTCCCAACCATGTGCTCTGTATTACTATTACGTATCTTCAAGCAGGAGATGATGGTGGAACAGTTGGGCAGAACCTATTCGGACGGTGGACGTAGAGGGAGTCGAAGAAAAAAAGTCGTGCCCACGCCTAGCTGACTCTCTAGACTGATCGTTCCTCCATGGGCATCCACGACATCTTTGACGATTTTCGTGCCTAACCCAGTGCCTCCCGGTTTTCGGCTTTTTGCGCGGGTCGTAAACAGACTGTCCCGAACTTCCGGCGGCATACCGCCGCCGGTATCAGCCACGGTCAGAAGGATGCTCTCACTTTTTTGTTCCACTTGACCCGACACCGTGACCGTCCCCCCTGGTTGCACTTCAGGAATCGCATTGTTGACCAGATTGTAGAAGGCGTTAAAGAGTCGCCGTTCATCCACCAGGATCTGCGGCAATGTATCAAGATCTCGGCTCTGCAACAGGACGCCTTTTTCCTCGGCCAGCCATCGCAACGTGTCGATGACCGACGTTACGATCGCCGCTACTCGACACGGAGCAAATTGCGGCGGCGCGCTCAATCCTTTCACACAATCGGCAATCTCCTTCACGTGGTCCTGGATCCGTCTGGTGGAAGTGCGCACCATTCCGATGACTTCAGTGCACAGCTCAAAGCTCGCTTTGGTTTTACTCCCTTGACTCTTCGGCGAACTTGACAAGAGGTCTTTGATCTCACCCTCTAAGAGTCCCGTCCCACACAAGACCGGCATCAGAAGATTCTTGATATCGTGGCCCAGGTCGCCCACGATGCGCGCGACTTCAGCCAGCTTGGCTTCCTGATACAAGCGCGCTTGTTCGATCGACGTGGCGGCGAAGCCCGACACGATGGTCAGAATGGCGAGGTCCTCTTCGTTGAGCGGCGCACCCCCTTGTTTGTTCATCACTTCGAACACACCGATCGGTTCCCCGGCCCATCGCTGCAACGGAATCGCCACGACATCACGCGTCACATAGCCCGTCAAGGTATCGATGCCGGCGTAATGTCTGGGATCGAGTTTGGCATCTTGGACGATGACCGGTTTCGCTGAATGAAACGCCTCGCCTGCCAAGCCCCGGTCCCAGGGGATGGGGGTGCCACTAGCCACTTCGCAGGGCCCGATGGAATGACGGAACACCAACTGTCTCGTCTCAGGATCAGCGAGGAGAATCGATCCGCTTTCCGCCCCCACCACTTCTAACGCAGTCTGCAAGGCACGGGCACAGAGCTCATCGGTGGTTACATGCTGAAACAACGTCTCGCTGACTCGGCGGGCCGCTTCCAACTCTCGCTCGCGCCGGTGGAGGCGGCGGTCTTCGTCTCTCCGGGCGGCTTGGCGCCGATTAGGATGTGCAAAAGTTCTTGTGGCTGATTCACCGTGGCTGATACCGGCTCCCTCCGGTTCAATCTGTCTCGCCTGATTCGATAGATGAAGATTCTCGCCCATAGATGACTCGCTCAATCTAAATGCACCCTCATGCACCGCCGGCGACCTAAGACAGCTAGTTTTGCGGAAGCGCTTGTTTTTTCCGAAGCTCGTGCAATCGAACGGAGACGCGAATAATGTCGAGCAGCTTAGTTTGAGACACCGGCTTGATCACATAATCGCACACCCCTTCCTTCATGAGAATCTCGGTCAACAAGAAATCCGTACTCCCCGTCATCACCACATACGGCACAGTCGGATAGTGGGCTTTGAAATGCGCGATCAACTCGGCTCCGTTTACCTGTGGCATCTGTAAATCGCTCAGTATGGTCGCCACGGTGGAAGCATGATCCCCGGTTCGCATGAGCTGTAGCGCCTGTTCTCCATGTTCCGCCTCCACCACCTCGTAGCCTGCCTTTGTCAGTACAAGGCGTACCACCTTTCTGACATCCGGATCATCATCGACCACTAGGATTTTCCCCAAGGACATCGATCCTCCCGGACAATGTTCGGGGGTAGGATAAGCACATTGATATAGGAAAGCTAGCCCGAAAGAGTGCAACCGTCTTTGTCGATCAGCGCTCAGCGACAAAATGCGTTTGTGACGGCTATGCGTGAAACGGGGCTGCGAGGGTTAATTATTCCGATTCGATGGGGACAGGCCGTTGAAGGGGATTATATGGGTGGAGAGCTGGTTCGGGGGTCCAGGGAGACTCATCGGCCGGCTCTATATGATCAAAGACAGCTTGTATGTCGTCCGTCGATTCGTTTGATGCGCGTGAGGTCAGCCGCAGACCAGCGATGTAACTGAATTCTACCTGCCATTGGGGCCGCGCAAGATGACTGTTCTGCCGCACTCCTGACAGCGGAATGGTGACGAGGCGTATCCTGCTGAATCACTTCCCTGGTCTGCGCCGCCGGATAAACTGATCGTCCCATCGGCCTCTATGACAAGGTTACTGTTTGCAAACGGCGCTCCACTTGTTTCTGGTGGAAGTCGATCCAATGATGTCGTGCCGTCTCGATAGGCAACCAGCATCCATGAGTCCGTGGCTGTCGACCCGGCAGGAATGGCCCTCGCCAGATACCCGATCGTGCTCTTTGCGCTCCCAAGTCGAATGTCGACCGTGTAGTGTTTGAGAGGTCCGGCCATTGCAAGCCCCAGTGCCGTCTGATCGACCGTGTAGGCATGGTATTGGGAGTGGTACATCTGCTCAAGTCGATCCACCTCGTGCACAACAGCTTCACCTTCTACTTCCTTGGCTTTATCCAGAAACACTTTATACGAAAGCGTTGCCACGGAGACAAGAATACCCAAGACGCACACCACGAGCATCAGCTCCATCAGGGTGAACCCTCGTTGGGCCGAGACCGCGAGATGTCTGATTGCCTTATGCATGACCATCAGTGCTGCGCCTAAACTCGAACCGGTTGAGAGTCTGTTGGGACTGCTCCAACGCGTCGGCCACCGTCCGCAGCGTTGCCATTGATTCCTGCAAGGGCGTTGAGCCATCCGCGCAGCTTTTCATCAGATTGTCGAGCGCCGCTCGAGCCCGCTGGGTATGTTGTTGGAGGCTCCCGAGCCCTCCTTCCACCTGGTTGACGGCGTGATTCAGCGACTGCGCGAGGTTCTCCAGTCGATCCGCCTCGCGGAAACAGACGCGATGGGATAGCTTCCCGGCAGCCCATGCCCCCGCGCTCTGTCCCAGACGCTCAAGCGCACCGACGACGCGACGCGTCGCCAAAAGACTAAAAAGGATGGCACCCAGGAAAAACACCGGGATCGCGACCCAGATCGTGTCGCTGAGCAGCAGGAGTTGACTCGCCGCCACTTGCCGATCGCCGAGCGGCGCATCCGACAGAAGAGTCATCGCCGGCAGCACATAGGGTCCACAGAACGCTAAAACGAAGAAGAGGCAGGCGTACAGCGCCATGCTGACCGCCATCTTGAACGTATAGACTTTTTGAAGACTGAGGAAGACCCCCGGCGTCTCGCCGGGATGTGGTTGTGGGACTCCCATTGCCACTGTCGCCATCTCGCCCTCCTCCGGCTCGCCTGAGATGGATCTACAGGTCGTTGAACCGACTGGGTCACGCAGAAACACCTACACAGGTCGGTTCGAGAGTACCACGACTTTCAACCGACACAAGTGATTTTATATTTGCTGACGCCACGCCGCCCGCGTTCCGCCGCCGGGTGGCTGTCACCTAATCACACCCGATGCGTCGGCCTGATTGGACGATCTCATCTTTATCCGCGATAAACACCAGCCGGCAGGCGTTGCCGCCGTACAGCGGCAACGTGTTGTAATTGTCGGCCTGCCCGGGCATCCGATCGATGGTCATGTCCCAGACCATTTCCGTCATGCCGTGCTCGAGTGCGTGGGGATGCAGATTGGGTGGGCCGAGCTCATAGTAGAGCTCCTGCGTCTTGGCGCCGATTTGACGGTTCACGACATCATCCCATGTGTTATAGATCCCTGCGACGCCGGGTTGCGGGCCGGACCCGCAGCCCGGCATAAGACAGACCACGGCGCAGAAAGTTGCGAACGCGACGGCATTGGTCCTCACCGATGTCTCCACATGATACGCGCCCAGTGGCTATTGCGCACCTAGCTCTCCATGGACTCCTGCCGGCACGGAAAGTAGATAGTTCGGATCGAGCGTCTCTTCCCACGCACCATCGTGCGAACCACTTAGTCCCCACCCCCGTACGTAGATTAACCCGAGAAGAGGCTCCTTTGAATGTTGGTCCTTCGTACCCAAGACACGGCCCACGACCGTCATCCGCGCCCACTTACGACTCATCTCAGGAAACTCCTTCTGGTTCGCCACCATCACCCAATAATATCCTGCTTCAGGATCATCCGAAGAAGTGGGACGATGCGGTTCATAGTCCTGATCCAGCGGCCGATTTCTCAGACGCATCCAATGCGCCTCCCTGACAAGTCGATCCTCGATCAGGACACCGCCCAGGATCACGACTTTCCCACGGTATTTATCTGGATCGGCAGCCAGGGTCGTCAGCGTCACACCGGGTTCAGCCTGTTTAGTATATTTGGACGGAAGCGCATGACACCCGCTGAGCAACGCGATCAAACCAACAACCAGTGCATCTCTCCAACTGAAGCTGGTCCTACAGGGATGTTTTCTTTTCACGATTAGAGCGCTTTGGCGTCCGGCGCGCCTTATGAACTGCTCGACACAATCCTTGACCGCCGCATTCATGATGACACCGCTGGCGCCTATGGCGTTCGACCGCTGCAGTTTGGAGTGACAGGGATTAGAATAGAGAGGCTCGCCGCCTCGCCGACCTATACCTTGCCCTGTCCCTTCCGAGGATTGGATGCCCGTATAATCCAGTGAAATGACGCGGGGACACCCGGCTGTAGGTCAACGTCGTTTGACCATGGCATTCATTTCTTTCCTGAAGCTTTGGGAGTCGCCTCGATGCTCTGCAAACCCGCTTGGGCGCAAGCTTCATCCAGATGCCCCCCCGGCGCGCCGCCCACTCCAATGCCACCGACCACTTCGCCTCCGAACTCAATCGGGAGACCTCCGCCTAGGGCGAGGATGTTGCCGTTCATGTCCCGCAGTCCCTGAACCGCCGGCATTTTCGCAATCAGCTCGGCGATATCGCCGGTCGGCCCACGCATACTTGCCGCAGTGTAGGCTTTTTTCGTGCTGCTGTCGGTAGTGTGAGGCCCGGCGCCATCTCCCCGGATCAACGACTTCAACACCCCGGCCCGATCCACGACCGCGACACTCACCTTGTATCCGTCCTTCGTGCACTTGTCCAACGCCGCATGAGCGGCCTTGTCGGCGAGAGCCAGCGGCAACACCGATTCTTTCGGCAGGTCTTCGGCTTGTGCGAACGATCCCAGGAATGCAAGACTGAACAGTATCAGACCCACGATGGGGCGACACTCACATCTAGCAGCGGATGCTGGACGCAGAACCTTCATGTGCTCCTCCTCGATGATGGGCTGCCTGCGGGCCGTTATCTAAGAATTGTCCGGCCAGCATGGGGCGTATAGTATCCACAGAGAAGCTTTTCTGCAATCTTGCTCAGATCATGTCTCCATAGCAGGGCATAGACGGATTTCGAGCGGAGGTCTCAGCCGAAACTGGATCTATTTCGCTGGGCCAGTCGCCGCTGTTAGATCTTCGGAAGAAGGATGGCGCGAAAATTCTGCACCTGCGTTCTTGTCCGGCGGCGCTCAGGGGGATTCGGCGCAAGGCGGGGGCCGGCATGCTGGGCGCTCTGCAGGCGGGACATACAAATGATTCTGTGTCTGCGACCTCTGTGATCGCCGCAGGAGGTGGGCCGAAAAATTGCCTGGCCAGCCACGAGGATCGGTGACGCTTCAGCAACTTCGGCAGAAGCAGAAAAAGCGCAACGAGCGCACAAGCCGCTCCCATCAGGAGCCATTGCGCTGAGAGGACGCTGCTCCCAAGGTATGTAAACGCGAAGGTCGGAGGAATCATACCGAGCACGGTGGCTGCTCCGAACGTTCGGACGGACATCGTCGTCAGGCCGGCTCCGTAACTGACGATGTCGAACGAAAACACCGGGATCAATCGCGCCAACACGATCAAAATCCACAAGTGATGGTTCGAACATTTCTCGCAGAAGACCACATCCACCCGCAGAAGCCTGGAGATCACTTCACGGCCCAACGACCGGCCGATCAGAAAGCTGATGATGGCGCCGATTCCCACTCCGATGACGGCGTAGATGGCGCCCTGCAAGGGGCCGAAGACTGCTCCAGCCGCCAAGTCGAGGGGCAAACTTGGGATAGGTGGAATCACGACGGCGGTCGCCATGGCTAGAATAAGCGCTGCCGGCGCCCAGGGACCGAGGCTCTGCAACAGCTCCGCGAGTCGGACAGGATTCAGCAGCCGCTCAAAATCCACCGACTGCGCGAACAGGCAGCAGCCCAGCACGACGGTGAGAATTGCCGCCAGCTTGAGTCCGTTCTTGATGGTGAGATGAGCCAGCATGGGGTTCTGCGTTCTCGCTTAGGGGGTAACCAATTGCATTACGTGACCGTCCGCATCCCGGACGGTCACGCCTTTGCCGAAACCCAGCGTGCGCTCCGTCAGAGGAACCTCGCCGGGCGAGACAAACGCCGCAGCCGCGTTCTTCAACTGCAGGGCCGCGGCGCCGGCATTGCCGGTGGTGAACCGCGTCTGCCAATGGACGAGATCGTTCGCCTGTTCATCGGACGGATACGGCCGCCCGTCTCGCGGCGTGAGGTATTCAAGAAGTTCAATGGCGGGACCGGCGGCGGCTCGCAGACTGGTAATGCGAAGCCGCGCACCGAACACGTTGTTCAGGTGCTCTTGTTCGGTCCCATAATTTTCACTCTCACCGGCGACCGTCATGCCGAGGGCGTTCCGATAGAACTTGAGGCTCGAGTCGGTATTCGCCACCACAATCGCGGTATGGTCGATCCCGAGAAACAGCCGATCCCTCTGATGCCATTTGGGGCTGCCCTTGTCGGGAGGAAACCAGAGAATCTCGAGGGTATGCCCGTCGGGATCGCGGAAATAAAACGCGCGGATGCCGGCCGCACCCTTATTCCAATCAGGAAGGCGCTGTGGACCTGTCGAAGCATGCTGAACGTGATGTTGCCGCAGCCATTGATAGGCCTTATCCATGTCGCTCACGATAATCGCGATATGCTGAAACCACCGGTCGTGGCTGCGTGAATCAGCGGGAATCGGTCGCCCTTTCGGGGCAAGATATTCAGTCAGGTCGATGAACTCATCGCCAAGCTTCATCCGAACCACGCGTATCCGCAGACCGAAGACTCCCTGTAGGCGCTCATAATCCTCTCCCCAGACCTCAACATCGGAGATCTTTTCGAACGACAGGACGTTCGAGTAGAACGCGACGGATCGGTCCATATCGGAGACCGTCATGCCGATCGAATCGACCGCTGTGACCACGCCCCCTCGATCAGAAGCAGCCGGAGCACTGGGAGCCCAGCAGCCGAGCGCCACGGTAAGCCAGAGACCGACTATGAATCTTCTCATATCCATTCCATTACCGCACGTCCGGACTGCCGACACCGACCAAAGCCGGACTCGCTTGCTGCTCCGATTCTTCTTTCGCCGTCGACTCGGTGGACGTGCGAACGGTCGTGAACTGGACAAGGTCTTTCGAAAAGAGCACATCAAGGGTCCAGTCCAAGGCCACGCGGATCTTCTTCTCAAAGCGAGGGAGTTTCATCAAGTAAATCGTCCGCCAGAGCCACCAGGCAATGAAACCGGAGAAGTTGACCCCCAGAATGTTGGCCACGCCGGTCCGTTTTCCGATGGCGGCCAGTTGTCCGAGAGTTGAAAACTGGAACGGCTTCTTCCGGTTGCCCCGAATGGCCGCCATAATGTTTCGGGCCGCGACCTTCCCTTCACGAAGCGCATGTTGCGCGGTCGGCGGATGGGGGTTCCCGGTTGTGCGGTCCGGTACGACCGCACAGTCACCGAGCGCCCACACGCCCGGCCAACCGGGCACCTCCAAATATTCATCGACCCGAACCCGCCCACGCTCTTTGCTGCACGGCAATGTGTCCAGCAGAGGGTTTGGGCAGGTTCCGGCAGTCCAGACCAACGTATTGGTCGTGATCGTCGTGCCGTCGCTGAGCGTGACCTCCCGGTCCGTCACGGCAACGACTTTACTATTCGCATGGACTTCAACGTTCCGTTCAATGAGTTTTCGCTGTGCGTAGGCGCCAAGCTTCTCGCCGAGCTCCGGCAAAATGACCTTCCCTGGATGGACGAGAATCACGCGGAGCATGTCCTCCCGAAGGTGCGGATAAAACCGCACCGCCTCCCGAAGAAAGTCATTTATACCGGCGAGGGTTTCGACGCCGGCGAACCCTCCTCCGGCCACGACGAAGTTCAGTAAGGGAGCGCGGACGAGCGGACAGCATTCGAAGTCCGCCTCTTCGAGATTCGCGATCAAGCGGTTGCGCAAGAAAATCGCATCACCCAGAGACTTCATCGTGAGGGCGCGGTTCTCCAACCCCGGCAGGTTGAAAAAGTTCGTGATCGAGCCGAGGGCCAGCACGAGATGGTCGTACGCCAACGAGTGGCCATGGTGCTCGTGACCGTGTGACACGGCGACTCGCTTGTTCACGAGGTCGATGGACTTAATATCCCCGTGAAAGAACGTCACGCGGCGCAAGAGCTTGCGGACCGGGCTGACGATATTGGTGATATCCAGGTCGCTTGCCGCCACCTCATGCAGCATGGGAGTGAAGAGAAAGAAATTGTCCCGGTTGACGAGCGTTACTTCCAAGTCGGCTCCTCTCGCAAGCGCCTTTTCGAACTCCAGTGCGGCATACATGCCGCCGAATCCTCCGCCCAGAATCAGCACTCTCGGCTTTTCATCCGCCATGGTGAGTCCTTTCGACTAGTGGCCGAGCCGCTGTAAGAGATGATCTCCGACGCGCAAGGCGTTGGCGATGATGGTGAGCGAGGGATTGACCGCCGTGCTGGATACGAAGAAGCTCGCATCGACCACGTAGAGGTTGTCGAGATCATGCGCCTTGCAGTTGATGTCGAGCGCTGAAGTCTCCGGGTCGCGTCCGAACCGGATGGTGCCGCATTGGTGGGCGGTGCCCGCGATCGGAATTTTCTTGCCCAAGTAGAGATGCTGGGGAATCAGCCGCTCCTCGCAACCAATTCTATTGAGCATCCCCTTGAGTTTCGCGGCCAGCCGCTTGTGGCCTTCCAGGTTGTTCTCGGTGTAGTGGAGAGTGATGTTGCCCTGCTGATCCACCAGCACGCGATTGTTAGGATCAGGCAAGTCTTCCGAGGTCATCCAAAAGTCAAGGGAGTGCTTTGCCATGACATCCAACGCCAATCCTGGGGCAAAAGCAGGCGCGCCGGATCGCAGCATGTCCAAGTCTTGTTTGCCGACCATGGAGAGATGGCCCAGTGGGTAGTCCCACTCATCGGCCCGGTGATAGAAATCGTTCAGCCCGATCGTCTTTTGAAAGACGGTGGGGTTCGGCCGTTTGGAGATTGCCAACATGACCGAATTGTTATGGCACATGTAATGGCGTCCCACGACGTCCGAAGAGTTCGCCAGCCCGTTGGGATGCTGGTCGTTCGCCGAGCGCAGGAGGAGCGCGGCGGAATTGATCGCGCCGGCGGATACGACCACGATACTGCCGGAGTATGTCTCCGTCTCACCGTTCCGCTCTACCACCACACCTGTCACCTCTCGCCCCAAGCCACTCGTCTCTAGCCTTGTCACCAGCGCATTTGTCAGCAACGTGACGTTGGGGTGCCGCAACGCGGGATCGACGCACACCACGTGTGCATCAGCTTTGGCGTTCACCAGACAAGGAAACCCGTCGCAGGACCCGCAGCGGATGCAGGCGCTTTTCTCTCGATTCTCTTCGTCCAACATGATGCCGACCGGCAGATGAAACGGCCGATACCCCATCTTGACCCAATCGTCGTGCAGTTCCTGAATCCGAGGTTCGTGCCGGAGGGCGGGATACTTGTAGGGTGCGCTGGCCGGCGGCTCCGTGGGATCTTCGCCGTGCGTGCCATGGACATGATAGAGGTGCTCGGCCTGCGTGTAGTAAGGCTCCAACTCTTCGTAGGCGATCGGCCATTCCGGAGAGATCCCGCCATAGTGTTTGATCTCACCGAAATCCTGTTTTCGAAAACGCAGCAGCGCCGCTCCGTAAAATTTCGTATTTCCGCCGACGTAGTAGTGGATGCCGGGATGGAATGTGTTTCCGTTCTTATCCTGCCAGTTCACCTTCGCCTTATATTTGCTTTCTATAAACACAGCGCGGGAGTTCCAGTTGTCTCGTTCCCGCGGCAGGTAGGACCCGCGTTCGAGCAGCAGAATACGCTTGTCGGACGGCGCGAGTTTATAAGCTAGAGTTCCGCCGCCTGCACCTGTGCCGATGATAATGAGGTCGTAGTGATTTGATGAGGACATTGGAGGCCTCCCTGTTCGCAGCATAGTCGACTACTGAAGCGAGTCCTTACAGGGAGAGGCCGGAGAGGGGTCTGTCCGCCATTCAGGAAGCCGCAGAGCGCTTCAGCTTCACAGAGCTGACGTGCTAATATGGGCCGATTTCAATGAGCTCACGTGCATGCAGACGGTTCTGAGGGTAGGTCCGGACCGGTTCTTCTTCTACGCGGGTGACCGAGATGAACCGCCTCATGTGCATGTCGAGCGAGAGAACCAGGTGGCGAAGTTTTGGCTTGATCCGATCCGCCCGCAAGAGAGCGGCGGCTTTTCACGTCCTGAAATGAGTCGCATTCAAAAACTTGTGAGCGCGCATCAAGACAGTCTGGTCGAACAAAGGGGTCGGGAGTCTTTTCTGATTGAGCGGCGCGAGAAAAACGACGTTAGGACCCGTTTCGCGGCGTGCGGTGTCCCTTCTAGGCGACGCGGTGCGCCTTGGGCCCTGGCTCCAAGGTGACATCGAGCCGGCCTCCGCAAGCGCGGACAATTCGCTGGAGCGTGCGGAGTTCATAGCGGTCGTACTCCGCGTTTTCGTAACGGCTGATGGCGGAAGCTGTGGTGCCAACCCGTTGCGCCACCTGCGCCTGAGTCAAGCCCGCCTCTCGGCGAAGTCGGGTCAATTGCTCCCCGATCGCCAGCTTTTGCGACTCTTCCTCAAACCCTTTGCGGAATTTCGGACTCGCCAGTTTCCTGTCCAACCACCCTTTGCCCGTTCTCGTTGATCTAGTTTTCATGTTTCACCTTCCCTTCAAAGTCTTTCTTGCAGGC
>JBQTHT010000003.1:0-5666 GCA_052389595.1 Nitrospiraceae bacterium | reverse complement strand
GCTGTTGAAGGTTCCCTGGGAAGTGATTTGCTCTATTCCCGTGCCGTCATCGCCGATCACGTAGAGATGAAACGACGGCGGGCCATCTGCCGGCCGTGTGTCGACATTCGAGGAGAAAATAATCCGTTTTCCGTCAGGATAGAAGAATGGTGCGAAGTTGGACGCGCCGTTGGCTGTCACCGGTCGCTTCCCCGATCCATCCGCATTCATCACGACAATCTCCAGTTGCCCTGGTTCGACCAGATTCTGCGCCAGGAGGTTCTTGTACTTTGTGACGTCTTCCGACGTCTTCGGATGGTGCGCTCGATAGACCAGTCGCTTGCTATCAGGTGAAAAAAACGCTCCACCGTCATAGCCGGTTTCATCCGTGAGCCGACGCAGATGCGTGCCGTCCAAATTCATCGCATAAAGGTTCAAATCGCCGTCACGAATCGAAGTGAAGACGATGGTTTTTCCGTCCGGCGATATGGTGGCTTCCGCATCATACCCCGGCGAGGAGGTCATTCGCTGAACCCCTTGGCCATCGACCTTGACTGAGAAGATGTCATAGTCGTCCAGCGCCCATCGGTACGCGCCCTCCCGCTTAGGTTTCGGGGGGCAATTAGGTCCCTGCAGATGGGTGGAGGAATACAGTATGCGTCGATCCCCTGGGAAAAAATAACCGCACGTGGTCGCGCCAGCGCCCGTACTTACCAATCTGATTGTATTGCTCTCCAGATTCATGACATACATCTGATAACAGCCAAGGCCCGCTTCAGCAGGGGTGGAATTGGCTGCGAACGTATCGGCCATCCAGTTATTCGTGGATTGGAAAATTAATTTCGTTCCATCAAACGAGAAATATGCTTCGGCGTTTTGTCGGCCAAACGTCAACTGGCGGATATTCGAGAGATGCCGTTCGGCGGAAGCGCTCATAGTTGGACCGGAACCTCCAGCTACCTGAGCCCCTTCTAACACGGCCGTCATAGTGGCCCAGCAGAGCGCGATGACTGACAGGCCGGAACAGATACGCCTAAGGCCTTTCAATATGCACCTCTTTCTTCAGTGAGTCCGATTCCCAATCTCCTCGCGCACGCACCACCCCATCCTGAAACACGACATAGCTCTGCCACCCATAAAAAAACAAGAGTCGCGCTACCTTCGACGCAGCCTCGGAAGAGAGGCCTAGAAAAACCGTTACCACGCCGTCCGGATGATCCGTGCGACGGCAGGACACTAAGAGCGCCGTGGCTGGACCATCGTAGGTTTTGTCTCCGATTGTGAACTGATCGTCCGTGAGTCGTACCTTGTCGCCACAGTGGGCGAGAGCCTCCTTAGCCGCTCCGTTCTGAGCCGGTCCGCCCAATACTAAGACCGATCCGTCTGTGGCTGAGATTCCGCCTTCTCCATTCTTCCGAATCACCACTTTCTCATCCATCGATCCCCTCACATTCTGCGTCATCATCCGCTGGAGCAACTCATAATAGGGACGACGCTCTGCCTCGGTCCCCGCTTCGGGGGCGATCACCGTCCGATGCCGATCTGAGACATACAGATTTAACATCGGCGGCAAGTGTCGTCGCTCAATGCGGCGGAACAGAGCCCAGTCAGGGTCGATTTCGACTGCGATCGGCTTTCCCGGCACCGTCAGTCTGATGTCCTGATCAGGTGATGTCATCTCGACCGCTTCTGTGCGAACGGATCCATCCTCCATCGTCACACGCAATTCCACCGACACTTGAAACGGGGCTCCTTCCTGAT
Organism: Nitrospiraceae bacterium; assembly: GCA_052389595.1. GTDB lineage: Bacteria > Nitrospirota > Nitrospiria > Nitrospirales > Nitrospiraceae > JBQTHT01. The sequence continues at coordinate 3,926 of JBQTHT010000003.1, read as the reverse complement.
GGAGTCGAGTCTTCACGACAAATGGCCCGTTCGGCCCTGAATTCAATAGTTGGGCATCGACCCGGTCCAAACTGAACGTCGGCGCTCCCGCTCGTTCCACCCACTGGGCAAAGAACCACCGCAAATCTTTTTTCGCCACCTGACTGAATATCCTCTCAAGATCCTGCCAGTCCGCATACCGTCCCTGATGGTCAGCCACCAATTTTTTGAGGCTGCCCCAGAACGCCGTCTCTCCGATCTCCTGCCGCAACATGTGGAAGACCATGGCGGATTTCTGATAACCAATCGCGTTGTCTTTGTCATCCGTTTTCTGTTTGAAACGGCCAACCGCATAGTCTTGATCAGGTCGCACATAGACTGCATACCCCAACAACATCATGCGGCGCTGTTCGCGCGCCTGGTCCCTGTTTCCCATCAATTCGTGCCAGTAATAATTGGCAAGATATGTGGTGAGACCTTCAACCCAGTTACCGTGGTCCAACCTGTTTAAGACCGAATTGCCGATCCAGGAATGCACGATTTCGTGACCTAAGGCGTAGGGCTGGATATAGTGGCGCTTGATGACTCCGTTCCCCAGCAAAGTGAAGGATGGCATCCCGAGCCCACTGGCGAAAAAGTTTTCGACGACCGCAAACTTGGGATAGGGATAAGGCCCCAACAGACGGCCATACGCATCCAAATACCGGACTGATGCATCTAGATATTCGCTCGACAAGTGGGCGTCCTCAGGGAACAGATACGTCGCCACTTGAATGGTATTCCCGGCTTCATCCCGCCAGTCCCTCTGACCCACGATGAACTTATTCGCCACCAGGGTGAGTGCTTCGGTGTTGGCCGTGACGTCCCACTCCGCCATGACAGGCCCCACGCTGTTTTCTTGCCTCCTGATCTCTTTGCCGTGCGTGAGGGACGTCCATCCTTTCGGCGTAGTGACCTCCAGATGAAATGTAGGCAGCGACCCTGAGATGTCGGGGTACCACTGGGTTTCACCGCTCAGGTAAATCCCTTCAGGGCCGATGTGACCGGAGGTTTCGCTTGGCGTGACGAACCGCAGGTGCCTCGGCTCGCGAGGCGGATCATGAACGATGCCCTGATAGCGCCATTCCAGCGTGAACACGTGGCTTGCAACGGCCGGCTCCGGGAACTGGACCTCGACTCGTTGGGTATGGGCATTGGGGTCCGATGAGACAGATATGACCTTTGAGGTAAACACCAGCGGTTGGCCCGATGGATCATGGTTCTGAACGTGCTCGACTTGGAGCGTGGGAGCGAGTGTAAACACGGCTTGTCGAACAAGCGGCTTCGTCACTTTCACAACCATTCGATCAGTAACGAAAAGTTGGTGCGAGTCTGGAACGAGGTTGACGCTCAGGTGGTGGCTTAAAATCTCAGCGGAGGCGTGATCGGATGGGGAAATGTCTGCCTGGCTACCCAAGCCTGCCTGACCGCTCGCAGCAGAAACAAGATTGGCTTCGCCTTCAGCCAGGAGCCACAAAGCCAGTACAATAGCCGGTTGAAAGGTCACCGCTTCCCCGCATGGTCAGAAAGCGGAGCTTAACAAGCCCGGCAGACGAGTACAAGCTGAATGGCCGTCAATAATCGATCGAGGTCAACGGGCTTGCCGATAACCTCCTGCGGACCAAGCGCCCATGCCTTTTCGAGCAGCTCTTCACTTTGACTTCCAGTCAGAAAGATGACGCCACCGGCATACTCCCGCTCTCGCAACGCACGAAACACGTCAACCCCGTTCATGCCCGGCATCATGATATCCAAGAGAATGAGATCTGGGTGAGTCTGGGCAACGAGCGCGAGGGCTTCCTGGCCGTCCTTTGCCCCTCGAGCTCGGTATCCCCGTAAGTTGACGAATTGCACGAGGAGATCGCGGACCAACGGTTCGTCATCGACCACAAGAATGGTTTCCTTTTCCTCTCCTCCTGAGCCAAAAGCTTGCGGTGTGGTGGGAGTAAACGCGGTTTTGACCGGCTGCTGAGCAATCTGTTGGACCGCGCCTACCAGCACATCCAATGAGAGACCTTTCCTGAGAAAATCCGTGACGCGCAATTCACGCGCCTGGTTTTCTTGAAGTTCGCTCGCCCCTCCACCGAGAATAATCACCGACGCCTGGGGATCGAGCGCACGGATCTCTCTCAACACCGTCAGCCCATCCATCTCCGGCATGCGCAAATCGAGAAGCGTCACCCTCGGATCGTGCTGACGAAACAACTCAAGACCTTCACGGCCGCTGGTGGTCGTCACGACATAATAACCGTATCTGGTGAAGACCGCCGCCAAGAGGTCGCAATTCATGCGGTCATCGTCCACTATGAGAATCGTCACCATGATGAAAAGAATAGCATGGGGGGCTAGAGATGAGAAGAAAATTACCAGGTTGACGCAACGCGCTCTGCTACGGAAGCGGTCCCCATCAGCGCGTCCACAAACGCCGCTGGGTCGAAATTCTGCAAATCCTCCGCCGCCTCACCGACTCCGATCAGACGAACTGGAATCTTCAGCTCCTCGGCAATGGCAACGACAATTCCGCCTCGCGCCGTTCCGTCAAGTTTTGTCAGGACGAGACCCGTTACTCCAACCGCCTCGTGGAATTGCTTGGCTTGCGACAGCGCGTTTTGGCCGACGGTCGCATCCAGAACCAACAACACTTCATGCGGCGCTCCAGCCAACTCCTGCGCCAGCACCCGTTTGACCTTCCGCAATTCATCCATCAGATTTGTCTTTGTATGAAGTCGGCCCGCAGTATCGATCAATAGGACGTCTACCCCGCGCGCTTTGGCGGCGGTTATGCCGTCGAACGCCACGGCAGCAGAGTCGGCTCCATGTCGATGACGGATGACCTCCACGCCCAGTCGGTCTCCCCATACCTGCAGTTGCTCGATGGCGGCGGCTCGAAACGTGTCCGCGGCGACCAGCAACGGCCGCTTGCCGCCTTGAACCAATCGCTGCGCTAGCTTTGCCACCGTCGTCGTCTTCCCGACTCCATTTACGCCTATTGCCAAAATTACATATGGTTTGGGCCCTTGCTCAATCAATCGATCAAGCGACTCTTGCCCGACCACACGTAGAACTCCCAGAAGGGCGCGCCCAAGCACGTCTCGGAGCCCACCCGATCCACCTGAATCAAATCCTCGAGCCTGTGCCCGCACTTGTTCCAGGATACGACCCGTCACCCGGACGCCCAAATCCGCAGAAAGCAATACGGCCTCTAGCTCTTCGAGCATTGCTGGATCAGGCGCTCGTCCCACTAAACGATCAAGCGATCCCTTAACCGCGTCGCGAGTCTTCGTCAATCCTTCAGTCAGCCGTTGTAGCCAGCTCATGCTCTCGCCTCGTTCGAGCTATCAGACCATGCTCTTGATTCAGGTCACCTATTTGTGTCGCCCATTTCGACGAAATGGCTGCTCTGGAATGAACGAGGGAATCGGCCTTGAGTGTTTCAACACCTCCAGTTCCTTTCGTCGCATGCGGCTTGCGTCTCGCTCTCCTCCCTCATGGTCATACCCGCACAGATGTAGCACTCCGTGAATGAGCAGGGCTGTCACTTCCTCTCTCAGCGGGTGCCCGCCTGCCCTAGCTTGGCGTCTAGCTGTCTCCAGCGATATTACGATATCACCAAGCAGGACGTTGACTGGGCCTGATGCCTCTCGCATAGGAAAGGCAAGAACATCCGTCGGCACATCAAGACCACGGTAGTGGCGATTCAATCCGCGAATCCGTCGATCGCTGACAAGTTCGAGGCTGAGCTCAGCCTCCGATTTACCGACTGCCGTCAACACCTGTTGAGCTAATTTTTCGAGGGAAGGACGACGTATGCGCGAGCGGCCGCATCTGACTCGCACCAGAACCGGCATTAATGGGGCTGGCTCCAAGAACTGTCTCGGTCGGGATCGACAGGTGGTGGCTTTCGCGGG
>JBQTHT010000002.1:0-11421 GCA_052389595.1 Nitrospiraceae bacterium | reverse complement strand
CCAGAACATCCTGTCCGACGCAGGACAAGTTTTCCATAATTTTTAAGCTGAGGCCTCATGGGGCTTCGGAATGAGTTGACGCAATTCTCGGCTGTATCCAAGGCGAAAGCAAGGGACGATCCCAACGGGCACACGCTTTGCTCAGATCGTTCGCCATCTACTAAACCTTGCCTGGAGGTGAAGCATGCGCTTACTTCAAATGGCGGCGGTTGTGAACGGAGCAGAAATGAAAATTGAGATTAAGCGGGACGACATACTCGCTTGGGCGCGTACGATGCCTTCTCTCCCCGGCTGGTATTGGTATCGTGAATCCCTCTACGGGCAGTTGCGCTGTCTCCGCGTGTTTCGAACCGCAGACAACACTATGACCGTGACCATTCTGAGAACTGATGAGAAGGAATGTGCCGTGGTATCGGTCGATACACTGAACGGCGAGTGGGCGGGGCCGGCGGGAACTTTAGAGACCACCTTCTAATAACCGTGGTGCGTTACCGGCTGGCGCGGGGTGACGCCTCGGTGACCCACAACCCTGGTCTAAGGCCTAAAAATCAGACTAGATTCTTATCTCTCGCGCGCAATCCATTCACTCCATCATCTCATCGGCTGACCCGTTAATGCCTGGTATGCGACGCTGACTGTTGCGACCGGCGAGACCTGCATGAGGAAGGGCGTTCGCCAGTCTTCGTCTGCGATGTCCAGTTCTTCAGGAATGAGGACCCGGTGAAGTTGTTCATGAAAGGCCGCCTGCAACTTTAGTGGAATGCCACCGACTGTCCCGATATGCCCGTCGGCTGTCACCGTGCCCGTAATCACCCGATCAAGAGGAATCACATCCCCTCGAGCTAATGCTACCGCCGAAAGTCCCACCATTGCCGATAAACTGACTCCGTAGATTGTGATGCCGGGATATGGGACGGACAGCGTCACACTCCATGAGTCGGTGTTCATTTTTGCTGCTTCAGCCGTGGTGATAATGGCCGCGAGGGCGGCGGCCTGTGTCAGGGGAGAAAAATGGCCGGGCGTGGATTCAAAGCTGACCATCAGACCTTTGTGATCGTTCCGCCTTTCGAGCGCAATCACTATATCAGCGACGACGCCGATCGGCGTGCGATCATACGCGAGGCTCGTCCCCAGAATGCGAATGCGCTGCTCGTGCCCTGGGCGATCCTGAGTCGATGTGGCTTCCACCGGTGCGACGAGCAGCACCGTATTGCCGAGACAGAGCGATATTGTGATCACTATGCGCGTCACGATTTTCCTCGAACTACGGCGCGTCGCCATCGTGTTAACCCTTCGCAACGGATGCATTATCGACCGCAGGTGATCTTCAGCGATTCGATCTCATTGGCCATCTTCAGATCGCTCAGATCCGGGACGCGCTGATTCGGCGTAAAGGAAATTTCAGTGCCTTTAAAATCTTTATCGCTATAGGCATGCATGGTCGCATTGGATCCCATGATCAAGCTTTCGATATCATTGCTCCAATCTCGACCGCTGAAATTCTTCAGCGTGGCTGATTGCATCGGGCCTTGCACCGTGACGTGCGGATCGCTCGCATCGTATTTGTCATCGTCAAAAATCTCTACCCAACAACCTTTATCCACCGCCTGTACCTGCATATCTGCTGCTATGGTCGGTACGGACACGGCAAGACAACCCATTAGAATCAGACACACTCGTGAAAACATGGAGCACCTCCTTGTAAGATCGATTTGGCCATCTCTCTTTGAGAACAGCAAACAGCGGGCCATGTTTTGCTTAGCCGCCATTCTCGGTGCAAACCCTTGCCGGGCCTCACGATTACACATGTGCGCCGATGACGAAAAGACACCGGTCTCTCCGCACAAATTGGTCTAGCAGGGACATTCTGTCCCTACCTTTTCGTTCCTAAAAAAGCCGTTCTCCAATTCAGACCGGTCGTGATTTTCGAGTAGATGAACATCCGACAGCGATCACGGCAGCACGAGACAACAGTAGCGCGGCTTGCAGGCGTCGGTCTAAGAGGAACGAGCGGTCACGTTCATCTGCAGATAGTTCTCACGCATCGAAAATGACCTCCGATGAGAATCGTCGGCGATCGCGCGCCGATCGCATGCTCGATTTAAGCGGACGGTTCGTCACCGCGATCGCCCAAATGTTCCTCTAAGGTCTGATCTTTACTTTTCAGTGCTATATTTGTATAGCCTTGTCGCAGCCGGGCAAATGGTGTGGAAATGAGTGCCTCAATCACGCAGCCGACCATCGTACCGAACCCACCCGATCACGAGCCGGAATGGATAAGTTGGTCCGATGAGCAACTATCGGATCTAAAAATGTGCGATCTCCGGTTGACGCTCGATCAAGGGTTTTTGACCGAGCAGATCGACAGGCTTTCCGCCGAGCTCGACGCGCGCAAACTTATTTTCCGTCCCCACTTCTGGCTGTCGAACGAGTGGTTCACGCCCGACGGCGTGTCCGGGATCGCCATTCCGTTTTATCTCGCCCATCCGCGATTGGTTCGACTGGAACTGGCGCACATGCTGGAAGTGGAAGGCGGTACGCCGGAGTGGTGCATGCGCATCTTGCGTCATGAAACCGGACATGCGATTGAAAATGCCTATCTCTTGCGGCGGCGGCGTCAACGGCAGCAACTGTTCGGCAAGTCTTCACAGCCCTATCCCGATCACTACACGCCCAAGCCCTACAGCCGCAGCTTCGTCCTGCACCTGGATATTTGGTACGCACAGAGCCATCCCGACGAAGACTTCGCCGAGACGTTTGCCGTGTGGTTGGACCCCTCCTCCATGTGGCGGGAACGGTATGCCGGCTGGCCCGCGCTGAAAAAGCTTGAATACATGGATACGCTGATGCAAGAAATCGCGGGTCAGCCGCCGCGAATATCCTCGGGTCAGGAAATCGATCCGTTGCCGTCCCTGACGAAGACGCTCGGAGAGCACTATCAGCAAAAACGCCACCATTATGGCGTGGATCGGCCTCATTTTTACGATCAGGACCTCAAACGATTGTTTACCGATTCGTCTACGGTCGGCACCAAAACGGCGGCCAGTTTCCTTACGCGTATCCGCAAGGACGTTCGCCGAAAGGTCGCGGATTGGACCGGCGAATATCAGTACACGATCGATCAAGTGTTCGAAGACATGATTCAGCGCTGCCGGGAATTGCATTTGCGCTTGGCGATGCCGGAAGAGCAAGCCAAAATGGACTTCGCGATTCTGCTGACCGTGCAGACGATGAACTATCTTCACAGTGGAAGGCACCGCGTCGCACTATGAAAAAATTCCGCGTGCTTGTCTTGATGCACAAAGACCTCGTCCCTCCCGACCATACGAACGGTCATGATTTGACGACCGTCGAGTGGAAAACGGAACATGACGTCGTCTCCACGCTGCGCAAGATGGGACACGAGGTTATGCCGTTGGGCGTGAAGAGCGATTTAGGGGTGATTCGAACCGCCGTTGAGGAATGGAAGCCCCATATCGCGTTCAATCTCTTGGAGGAATTCGATGGAGTCGCGGTCTACGATCAAAATGTCGTCTCCTATCTGGAGCTCCTGCGCGTTCCCTATACCGGGTGCAATCCCCGCGGCCTCATGCTCGCTCGCGACAAAGCGCTCTCTAAGAAGATTCTCTCCTTTCACCGAATTCCGTTCCCGGAGTTTATGGTCATCCCTTTAGGACGGGCCGTGAGGCGACCCAAATGGCTGACGTTCCCGCTCATCGTCAAGTCGGTAAGCGAGGAAGCCTCCCTCGGCATTTCGCAAGCATCGATCGTCGATGACGACGACAAACTGCGTGAGCGCGTGGCGTTCATTCACAATAGTGTCGGCACCGGTGCGCTGGTGGAACGGTATATCGAAGGACGAGAGTTATATGTCGGCGTGTTAGGGAACGCCCACCTGCAAGTACTACCGGTGTGGGAACTGTTGCTGGATAAGATGCCGGAGGAGGCGAAGCGCATCGCGACCGAGCGCGTGAAGTGGAGCCGTAAATATCAAGACAAGTACGGCATTCGATCGTGCGAGGCGAAGAATCTTCCGGAGGGGAAAGCCGAACAAATTCAGCACCTGGCCAAGCGGGTGTATCGCGCATTGGGGTTGAGTGGATATGCGCGCATTGATATGCGGCTGGACGGTGAGGGGAACGTCCACGTGCTCGAAGCCAATCCCAATCCGCAAATTGCCGATGGAGAGGACTTCGCGGAGTCTGCCGAACGAGCCAATCTCTCCTACAAAGATTTGCTCCAGGACGTCCTCAGCATCGGCATGCGGTGGCGGTCGGCACGTGTCGCATAACAGGATGTTGAAAAAGGGCCGCCCACTTCGTTCTCGCATCACTCAACGCCTCAACGTACGAAACTAGTACGCTTCGGCTTTTCGCTCGCTGCGGCCTCGCTGGACGGCCTTTTTGAACATCCTGCATAGATACAGGAAGGGACTAGACACGGACCTTAGCTCGTCCATCCGCTTCTATCTTATATCTTCAGATGTTTCTTCAGAATCTCTGAATGCTGAATCTCCGTGTTGGCCTTCCCCAGTTCATAGGCCTTCTTGAAATGCTCCGTAGCTCCCGCGTGATCGCCGGACTTGTCCAGCGCTAATGCCACATTATAGTGGACCTCAGCGGACTGAGGGTCGGCCTTCGCCGCTTCCATGAAATGAGTCTTCGCTATGTCCCAATGCCCTTGAGCAAAATGCTCCATCCCTTTCTGATTATGTCCTTCTGCCTTCGACCCCTCGGCAGTCTTTAACGGCATAGCCCCCTTACCCATATCCGCCCAGCCGCTTCCCGTGAAAAAGAGCAGACCTACAGCCAACAGGATGGTTGCCAGTACCTTGTGCATTTCAGCCTCCTTGTGAAAGGTGTCCTACAGATGGTCTACGGAGTGGTGTGACCGTTGGATGTACCGAAAAGACTGACTGATACGTAAGGAGGCCGGAATAAGAAACCACGTTGGGTGCAGAAGGCTGGGCTACGGTCCCCACCGGAAGCCGAACATCAGCGCGATGCTCGTCTTATCGTCGTCGATGGGTGGCGAGAGCGTGATATTGTGCAGATTGACCATCAATGTGCTGGCTAATGCGACTTGAGGGGTGAGTTGATATTCCAGCGAAAGACCGAGCGGGATATAGTGACTGGTGTCGTTGCGATCGATTCGGCCTGGACCGCTCCCCCGATCGAGATCGGCGTGCACCAATCCAAAGCCGGCAAACGGAACTAAGTTCACCCCATTATTGAATCGCAGGTGATACTTTGCCACCCCGGCCAGGGCAATCTGTGTCAGATCTCCGATGGGAGTCAGGAGCATCATGGGCCCGAACGAAAAATTTCGGTCCATGTAATAATCGAGGTTGACCCCCAATGCAAACACAGTCCCGTTGGTCGTGCCACTCAAAAACCCGATATCGGTGCCGAATCCCCAGCGGTTTTCTTGAGCCACGGCTGGCCCTGTGTCGATCAGGGATGTCGCCACAATCAATCCAACGAGAAGGAGCAGCATCCGTCTTCGTAAGCGATTAGACATAGGCAAATGACCCATTGCAAAATGCGGCGGGACTTTAACACAGAGCATGAGTTCGGACAAGCAGGTTCAAACTCGCGGGCGAGTTAGAGGTATCGATGGGAAGTGACGACCGCGTGCGAATCGAGATCGTAGAGCAAGGGAGCTCCCGTCGGGATATTGAGTTCCAGTACTTGCTCCTTCGACAGTTTCTCCAGCTCCATCACCAACGCCCGCAAACTGTTCCCATGCGCAGCGATGAGAATGGTCTCGCCCGCTACCAGGCGGGGCTTAATGCGTTGTTCATAATAGGGCAGCACTCGATCAGCGGTATCTTTTAGACTCTCCCCTCCCGGCGGACGAACATCGTAGCTGCGCCGCCAGACCTTGACCTGCTGCTCGCCATACTTCTGAGCGGTTTCCGTTTTGTTCAAGCCTTGAAGTTCCCCATACATGCGCTCGTTTAGGGCCTGGGCTTTTTCAATCGGGATGCTGCCTTGCCCGATGACCTCAAGCGCGATCCGTAACGTCTCATTGGCCCGCATGAGGACCGACGTGAACGCTCGGTTAAATCGGAATCGCATCAGCTTTGTCCCCGCGGCTCGCGCTTCCTCCTCGCCTTTTTCTGAAAGCGGGACATCCACCCATCCAGTAAACCGGTTTTCCAAATTCCATTGGGATTCGCCATGACGAAGTAATACCAACTGAGCCATTCCCGACCTCCGTTCACTGAGTGCGTCGTTGCAGAGTCACAGGATACGCAATTAGAGGGCCAAATCAAGCCAGCCTTGGGCTATTTTGATTTTTGGTAGGCCGGTTTGGAACTAATCATCTGCTAGGAGAACATTTCCAATGTCGTTTCTTCCGGAGGATGTCGAGCCAGATTAATCATCTTCTCAACATCGTTATTAGCATTGATGCAAAGAATGCGAATGTGGGGGTGCTCGCGCTGAAAAACACGGAAAATTTCATCAGCAAATGCTTGGCCGATAATAGTTATTCCTTCAAAGTCAAGAAGCACTTCTTTGAACTGTTCGACTCTAACGAGGAGCCTCTTAGCTTGAGACCGGGACACGAGTTGCTCCCCCCCATATTTTGCTAGTTTTAGCGGAACATGGGTTGCGCTAAAACCATCGTCAAATTCTGAAACATACTTATCAAATACCTCTTGCATGGTGTGCCTCGCATTCGTAGCTATCACCATGGGGATATAAGTCCCGGGCATATTCGCGATGTCGTCGGTTTCAATAAACCAATCGGCCTGTTTATTCAGTCTGCAAAAATAAAGCGTGCCAGATGAAATGCTAAATTTGTCGAACGCTCGTGAGGTAAAGAAAATTCCATACCCGGTATGCTTGCTTTCATCAGTTGTTAATTTTCCCTTAGACAGTTCAAGAAGAGCATGCCGCGGATCAGTGAGACCAAATCTCTTCTGAATCTTGTTAAAAATTCCTATTCCCTCGTCCCATATCGTTAACTCAATAGTGGCAGCAGTTCTTGCGCATGCGATCATGGCCGTAGGCGATTCAGAGTGGTCAATTGCATTATTGAGCATCTCCGTGAATCCCCAGTTACATATCCCTTGGATGTTTTCCTTTAGATCCTTCACAAAGGGATAAACCTTTTCTCGCCAAACCTCGTCTTCTTTTAGATCTGGGGTCACATCTATTCGCTCTAGATAATCTACGATTGTTCTTAGTTCATAGCGTCGATCCTTTGTCGTGCCAGTCGCTACCAAAATTCCTTCACTGACTAATTCCCGCAAGTATCGCCCTACTGCTACCCGCGAAATCCCAAAGTGTACGGCTGTCTCACGAGCAATATTGCTAGGATGGTTTGCTACGTTGAAGACAATAAATTCGCGAACCCTTGAGCCCTCCAGTCGCTCGGACAAATACCGCGACCAACGTTCAAAATCTTTCATTTCCATATTATAAATAATACATTACAGTATTATAAAAAATCAATGTATATTTATTTATAACATAACGTGTATTTATTTGAAACTTATTTATAACGTCAGTGGGGTGGAAATGAAGGGAGGAAAAAATGGCGGGGTAGCTCAAGGGATAGAGCGCCGGATTACTAATCCGTGGGATGCGGGTTCGACTCCGGCCCCCGCCACCAATTTTATGGAAGAGAACATGGTTGCCCGGTGTTACGAGCACCGAGCAACCGTAACCGGCAGACCCGTGAAGGCTGAGCCGATTACACCCGATAGGGTAATCGTCATTCTAAAGCGCCTTCACGGAGCCTGTCAAAGGAGGCTCCATGAACGTGCTGAATCCATCAAAAAAACTGGCCGTAATTTCAGCTCTTACTGAGGCTGCTCCATTCGTTCCATTTCACGCATGACGGGTATTCACAAGAAAACCATCATGAAGCTGCTCGTTGAAGTCGACACAGGCTGCCAGCAGATCCTGGATGAGAGGATGCGCGGTATCCGCTGCGAGGCAGTGGAGTGTGATGAAATATGGACCTTCGTGGCTAAGATGGAATCGACTCCTCTTACTACTCAGCAATACTCTCAACAGTTTTGGGGTGATGCAGTTTCTAAAATAGCCCATTACCTTGAGCCTAGACGATTCTTGCAATCGTAGATAGCAGACAGTACGATGCCTCATTTTTTGACCGTATTCAGGAGCAACGATGTCGGCTCCGCATATTCCCTCAGCCCGATGGTGGCGCGATTACGAACAGTGGTGGGTTGACATGGGCAGCCGTCTCGCCGTGCAGGAGCGAACGGAAAGTTTTTTTCACCATGTGTTGCGATCCAGCGAGGTGTTGGAACAGGTCGAGCGAGGCGGCGGACAGGTCGATTATATCTTGTTTGTCTTGATTCGATATTGGATTCCCACCGTCCTTCCGCCGCTCGGTCGCGAACGGTTGTCAAAAAGCGATCAGGACTATTGGCTTGAGTCGGAACAGATTCTCAAGAGCGCGGTGGCTCGCTTGCGCGAACTGAAACCGCTCATTGAATTATTGACTGCGCCCAACCCGGTGGAAGTGAAATCCCAGGAAGGATCGTCGCCATCCGATCCGATGGTCGAAGTGCAATTGGCCAATATGCTCGAAGGGATCGCGGAAGTAGCAGGCAGCTACGGTGGCCCGGATTATACTTCGGTCATTAAGAACTTCGACCCTATTCCGTTGCGACAGACCCAACCGTTCAAACATAACAAGAAAAATAGCGCCGAACTGTGGGTCGTGTTCTTATTACGCGAACATTTTAAGAGTTTAGGGATAGGTAAAGATCGGTACTGGTCGATGATCGCCGATCTATGCGCCGCCGCCGGTATCTCCCATTCTCAAGGTCAGGCCTACCAGGCAGACGAACTCAAGGCATGGTGGCAAAAGAATTGGCCTCGAACCTACACTCAACTGGAACAAAAACAATCCACTGCCGAACTGAGTGGGACGGCGTACAAGCGGGATTTCGACTGGTTTCAAGCCTGGATTGCATGGCAGCGCACTCGCACGCCCCTGCCAGCCCATTAAGAGGATCAGAGGGTCGCCGTGTCCATGCACGTTTTCAGAGGGCTCTTGGCAGGAGCGGTTCCGCGGTCTGGAAGTCCTTGGCGAAGGATGGCGATCAAGAGCGCAACCTTGAGCGCCAGTAACGCGATGCCCACCCACACGACATACGGTTGGACCCCCCCGGCCTCCCGCAATAATTGATCGCGACCGGCCGCCCCCGTATTGCTTCTGCCTTGAATCATCCCTAAGTGTTCTTTAACGTGCCAGAAATATATGTAGTTGGCGCTCACCCCTGCCATGATACGCCAGACCACATCGGCTGAGAGGTCCTGCGTAAAGTAAAACGCGAGGACCGGACCGACCGCATACACCAATGCGTAAAGATACATCTTGCGGTAGAGAAACCAGAGGAACGGCTCAAATATAAATGCCGGCCAATGCCATGTCAGGGCGAAGCGTACACCTGACGGACTTGAAAACTTTTTAAACTTCGCCATATAGCGATCCGCGTTGGGACCGATGAAGGAACGCCAGAGATCGGTTTCGTCAGGAGGTGTGTTCTGCTGAGGCGCAGGATGAACCCTAGAAAATGACATCCCGCACTGTTGGCAAAAGAGGGCGTCGTCCGGATTCTGCTGTTGGCAGGTGTCGCAAGATTTCATGCCGATGAGCTTATAGCATTCACGTGGCCGCGGCCTCAAGCGATGGAATCGGTCTCTTCATCCGGCACGTCATATTGCTTTCATGCTCATCGTATGCTACGTTTTCTTCTTTCACAAGGGGTTACGTCGGTCATGCCAACGGAAGAACTGAGACAAGACACAGAGCAGTATGTGATGCAGACCTACGCACGGCTGCCGATTTCCGTCGCGCGCGGTCGCGGGAGCCGGGTGTACGATCTCGAAGGTCGAGAATATGTGGATTTTGTCGCGGGCATCGCGGTGAACCTCCTGGGGCATGGCCATCCGGATCTGGTCCTTGCCATTCAGAAACAAGCCCAGCAACTGCTCCACACCTCCAATCTATATTACACCGAGCCGCAGGTGAAGCTGGCGAAGGCGTTGGTCGATCATTCGTTTGCCGACAAAGTCTTTTTCTGCAACAGCGGCGCCGAAGCGAACGAAGCCGCCATCAAATTGGTGAGGAAGTATTCGCATGACAAATATGGTCCCGGCCGATTCGAGATCCTCACCATGCGGAACTCTTTCCATGGCCGGACGCTGGCGACGTTGACCGCGACAGGTCAGGAAAAAGTCCAGAAGGGATTCGATCCTCTCGTGCCGGGATTCACGCACGTTCCATTCAACGATCTGGCGGCAATCGAACAGGGGCTCACCGACAAAACTGCGGCGGTAATGTTGGAACCAATTCAGGCAGAAGGCGGGGTCTACGTCGCCGACCGCACGTATCTTCAAACGCTTCGAGAGCTATGCCGAGACCGGGACGTGCTGTTGATCTTTGACGAAGTCCAGACGGGAATGGGACGGACCGGTACTCTCTTCGCCTATGAACAACTTGGCATACGACCGGACATCATGACGCTGGCCAAAGGATTGGGGGGCGGGGTCCCAATCGGCGCCTGCCTTGCGACGGATCCTGTGGCGCAGGCATTTACTCCCGGCTCCCACGCCTCCACGTTTGGCGGGAATCCCCTGGCCTGCGCGGCAGGTCTGACCGTGATGCGGGTGCTGCTCGAGGATGGGGTCTTAGATCATGGTCGTCTCATGGGAGACTACCTCGCGAAAGGTTTGGTGGAGTGCAAAGACCGGCACCGAAATGTCCAAGAAGTGCGTGGAATGGGTTTGCTCCAAGGAATGGAGTTACAGTTCGATGGAAAGTCCGTCATGATGGATTGCCTGAGTCGCGGGCTCTTGATCAACTGCACGATGGATCGTGTCTTACGGTTCGTGCCTCCCCTCATCATCACCCAGCGCGAGATCGATCGCTTGCTGGAGGCCTTGGCGCAGATCCTGAACAAACGAGCCTCTTAGGATCGTGGGGCGGGCATGGCGGAGAGTTCTGTCGCCATGAAAAACCGAACATCACACCCTGACGTGAGCAAGGATCTCTTGGGGCTCGCGTCTATCTCGCGACTTCACGTGGAAGAGTTCTTGCGCCTGGCGGCCCAGTTGAAGTCCTTGCAGCGGCGCGGGGTCTCCCATCAACGTTTGCGAGGGAAAACGCTCGGTCTTCTGTTTCAAAAAGCCTCGACCCGGACTCGGGTTTCTTTCGAGGCAGGCATGAATCAGCTCGGCGGGTATGCCACCTTTCTTCCGACTGCGGACATTCAGCTCTCTCGCGGAGAAAGCATCGCCGATACGGCTCGGGTCCTGTCTCGGTATCTGGACGGTCTTGTGATCAGAACGTACGAACATGCCACGGTCGAGGAATGGGCAAGGGAAGCGACTATTCCGATTATCAATGGTTTGACCGATCTGAGCCATCCCT
>JBQTHT010000001.1:0-10166 GCA_052389595.1 Nitrospiraceae bacterium | reverse complement strand
ACACGGGGCAGTCGAGCGGATGGTTGGCGAGGATGAACTCGAGCACCGATTTGTGCGCATCATTGACGACGGTAGTGGCCGTGCGGACGGACATGCCTTCCGCCACGAGCGTGCTGCAAGACGTCTGCAGCTTCGGCATCTTTTCGACCTCGACCAGGCACATGCGACAGTTGGCGTCGGGCTTGAGCTTCGGGTGATAACAGAAATGCGGAATCATCACTCCGACGCGACGCGCCGCCTCGATGACAAGCGTTCCCTTCGGTACGGTCACAGGGAGACCGTCAATGGTTAGTTGCACCATGTCAGTCGATTTGTCGGCCCTAATATTGGTTGATTTGTCGATCTATTGATCTGTTGATTGAAAACTGACTGGGCTCTGCCATTTCAAACATCACGAAACCAACAAATCATCAGATCACCAAATTCTTACAGGGCTCAATGTCTCGCCCCTACCGGATCAGGCACAACCAGGTTTGCCGCTTCCGCTGCCCGGATCAGTTCCTCGTATTCGGGCCGCCAGTATTTCAATGTGCTCATGATGGGAGCTACCTCGGCGTCGCCGAACGCGCAGATCGTTCGGCCCGCGATGTTCTTGCACAGATCCGTTAAGGTTGCAAGGTCCTCCATCCGGCCGCGCTTCGCCACGATCCGGCCCATGGTTTGGACCAACCAGGAACTGCCCTCACGGCAGGGGCTGCACTTGCCGCAGGACTCGTGATAGAAAAATTCCATCAAGCGCAGCGCCGCCCAGACCATGCTCGTGCCTTCCTCCATGACCGTGACGCCGCCCGACCCCAACATGGACCCGGCCTGGGCCACGGACTCAAAATCCATCTTCACGTCCAACTGCTCAGGAGTCAGAAATGGCGCTGAGGCTCCCCCCGGAATGAACGCTTTGAGTGGTTTGTCAGAGCGCATCCCCGCCGCCTGCTCAAAAATGATTTCACGAAACGTCGTCCCCATCGGGACTTCGTAATTTCCAGGTTTCTTGACATGGCCGCTTACACAGAAAATCCGTGTGCCCGTGCTTTTCGGCGGGGAACCGATTGCGGCAAACCACTCAGCGCCTCGATTGATGATGTGAGGCAGATTAGCCAGCGTTTCGACATTGTTCACGACGGTCGGCTTGTTGTACAAGCCGTGGGTGGCCGGGAAGGGAGGCTTCACTCTGGGCAGGCCCCGCTTTCCCTCCAGCGACTCCAAGAGCGCGGTCTCTTCGCCGCAGATATAGGCGCCTGCGCCACGATGGAGCCAGATGTCGATGGTGATTCCTGTGCCAAGCACGTTTTTCCCGATGTATCCGGCTGAGCGGGCTTCGGCTAGGGAGCGTTCCAAGATCTGGGTCCCGAGAGCAAATTCTCCTCTGATATAGATGTAGGCCGTTTCGGCGCCGATGGCGTAGCAGGCAATCGCGATTCCTTCCAAGACTTGGTGCGGATCGCGTTCCATGAGTTGGCGATCCTTGAACGTTCCGGGCTCGCTTTCATCGGCGTTACAGCAGAGATAGCGAAGGCCTTGGTAGTCCTTGGGAAGAAATCCCCACTTGACGCCGGTCGGAAATCCGGCTCCTCCTCGGCCGCGCAGTCCCGACTTCATCACGATGTTGGTCACCTCGGCGGGCGGTATCTTGCCGAGCACCTTCCTGAGCGCTTGATATCCGCCGGCTCGCTGGTAATCAATAAACGAGCCGGTGTAGCCGGGCTGCTGCATATTCCTCAATAAGATCAGTTCGTGTTTGGGCATCAGGCCTCGAATTAAAAATGAAAAATTCAAAATGCAAAAAGGTCGGCCGAATTTTTCATGTTACGTTTCTCATTTTTCATTGCGCCTTCAGCGGCTCCGGCCACATGAACGGACCGCTTTTGTGGGACGAGGTCCCGTCCGTTCTCAAGTCGGCCAGAATACGCTCTACCTTGTCCTCGGTCAGCCGTTCGTTATAGTCGTCAGTCTCCTGCTTCATCGGTCCCGTCCCGCAAGCAGCCAAACATTCTACGGTGCTCAGGGTGAAGAGACCATCCGACGTCGTTTCACCGGGTTTGACGCCGAGTTTTTTCCCGAGCCAGCCGATCAAGGTGTCGGACCCGACCAGCGCGCACATCAAAGACTTGCACACCTGAATGTGAAATCTCCCGATTGGTTTCAAGTGCAGCAGCGTATAGAAGGTCACCGTCTCATACACTTGCGGCGGCGTCAGATTCAGAATTCGGGCTATTTCCTTCATCGCCGGCTCGCTCACATAACCCTCTTCCCGCTGCGCGATGTAGAACAGAGGCAACAAGGCCGATCGCTTGACCGGATAGCGCGCGAGAATCCGCTCAATTTCAACAGCGTATTTTTCTTTCAACACGTCAATTCTCGCCCGAAGGTAAAAAGTAAAAAAGGCGAAATGTTATGAACGGTTCTATCACCACTTTTGCCTTTTGCCTTTTTGCTTTTGCCTTATCTGTCGCACTCTCCCATGACGATATCGTAGGTTCCGAAGATCGTGATGATATCCGAGATCAAATAGCCGCGGGCCATATGATCGAATGCGCCCATGTGTACGAACGAGGGTGACCTGATCTTGAGCCGATAGGGACGGGCGCTGCCGTCGCTGATGATAAAAAATCCCAGCTCGCCCTTGGGGGCTTCCGTGGCGCAGTACGTTTCAGCCTTCGGCGGTTTGAAGCCCTGCGTGAAAATAATGAAATGGTGTATCAGGCTTTCCATATCCCGCATGACGTTGGCTTTCGGAGGAGGGACCACGCCGGGCGCATCCGCCACGATGGAACCGGCAGGTAGTTGGTCGAGACACTGCACGATGATGCGGCAGCTCTGCCGCATTTCTTCCATACGCACCCAATACCGGTCGTAGGTATCGCCGTGTTTCCCCACAGGCACTTCCCAATCGACCTTCCCATAGGCGCCGTACGGCTCGAGTTTCCGCACATCGTAGGCGACACCGGACCCCCGGAGCACGGGCCCAGTCAGGCCGAAGTTGATCGCGTCTTCCGCAGAAATCACCGCGACATTTTTCGTTCGGCCCAGCCAGATGCGATTGGTCATAATCAAGTTGTCGTATTCGCGCACCTTCTCGTGAAACGTCGCGAGGAAAGTTTTGAGTCGTGCGACCAGATCGGGAGTAAAATCGCCGTCCACGCCGCCGATGCGGAAATAGTTCAGCGTGAGGCGAGCCCCGCAGAGTTTTTCGAAAAGATCCAGCAGCACCTCCCGCTCGCGAAACGTCCAGAAAAACACCGTCATGGCGCCGATGTCGAGGGCTTGCGTCCCGAGCCAAAACAGATGGCCGATGATGCGCTGCATTTCCGCCACGATCGTGCGGATGTATTCGGCCCGTTCCGGTACTTTCAGGCACAACAGTTTCTCCACCGCGCGAACATAGGCATAGTTGTTTGTCATCGAACACACGTAGTCGAGCCGGTCCGTATGGGGAATGATCTGCATATAGGCCAGGCCCTCGGACAGTTTTTCCACGCCTCGGTGCAAATACCCAAGATCCGGCGTCGCCTTGACAATGCGCTCTCCGTCCAGCTCCAGGACGACACGCAACACGCCGTGGGTGCTCGGGTGCTGCGGGCCCATATTGAGCAGAAGCTCTTCCTTGCGCCGAGCCGAGGACGTTCCGTTGCCGGCGACAAAAGCCTGTTTCTGTTGTGCCGTGAATTCATCCGGAGTCGTGGAGACCGGAGGTTCATCGAGCTTCGGAATGAAGGGAAAGGTGCTGCGCCATCCTCGGCCTTCGGTGGGAAAATCCTTGCGCAGTGGATAGCCTTCGTCGAAATCTTCAGGCATGAGGATACGCCGCAAGTCCGGGTGTCCGGTGAACCGGATCCCCATCAGGTCGTAGACCTCACGCTCCATGAACTCCGCTCCCTTCCAGATACCCGTGACCGAGCCAATCGTCGCCTGCTCTTCCGAGACGCGAGCCTTCAACCGAATGCGTCGTCGGTGGGGAAGTGACAGCAAATGGTAAATGACTTCAAACCGGTCGGGGTCTTCCGGGTAATCGGCGGAGCAAATATCGGTGATGTGATCGAAGGCCGCATAGGGATCATCATGGAGAAATTTCGCCACGGGCACGAGATGATCGGCGGCCACCCGAAGAGACACTTCCGCGCGAGCCGAATCCACCTCAGCAGACAGGATCCTGCCCGGGAAAGTGGTCATCAAGGTTTCGATCAACGATTGCATGGTTGCTTCTGCGCAGGCCAGAGGCACGAAGCAATGGGCGATAGGTGTCGGATCGCCTCTAGCCATAGCCACTAGCCTGTCTATTTCACAAAGACCTTCTCCCGTTGAATCTTTTCTTGCAGCTTGATCAGCCCGTCCAGCAACGCTTCCGGCCTTGGCGGACAGCCGGGAACATACACATCCACGGGAATGATTTGATCGACCCCTTGCACTACGGAATAACTGTTGTAGTGATTGCCGGAGGTCGCGCAGGACCCCATGGAAATCACGTAACGTGGTTCGGGCATCTGATCGTAGATGCGGCGGATCACGGGAGCCATCTTGCGGCAGACCGTGCCGGCGACGATCATCAGATCCGACTGGCGAGGGGAGGCGCGAAACACTCCGGCTCCGAATCGATCGATGTCGTAGCGGGACGAGACGCTGGCGATCATCTCAATGGCGCAGCACGCTAAGCCGAAGGTCATCGGCCAGAGCGCCGACTTGCGCGCCCATCCCACCAGCGCATCGAGGTTGGTGGTGATAATATTCGGCTCCAATTGTCTCTCTAGGAAGCTCATCGTTCCTTCAAAGCGGTTCTGAGTTAAAAAGTTCTGAGTTCTGAATTGCCCAAATCAGAAAACTCAACACTCAGAACTCAAAACTCATCACTCGCGCGTCCCGCGCGTTAATCCCACTCCAACGCCCCTTTCTTCCAGGCGTACCAAAAGCCGACGACCAAAATACCGATGAAGAGTCCCATCTCGACCAGGCCGACGAGACCAAGTCGGCGGAAGACCACCGCCCAAGGGAACAGGAACACGATCTCGATGTCAAAAATCACGAACAGCATCGCGATAATGTAATAGCGCATCGGGAATTGCACGCGCGCGTCGGAAAAAAGGGGACTGCCGCTCTCATACGGCGCGAGTTTGGCGCGATAGGGACGACTGGGACGAACCACCCATCCAGCCAGCAGCGACACCACGCCGAACAGAATGGCAATCCCGATGAACATCAGGATCGGAACATAATTCGCCGGGACCGGTTCGTTACCCATCGCTTATGCTCGCGGGCTGAAGGCAGATGGCCCGGTGCATGTGGCCGGCCGGGTACCTTCAGCCTCTAGCCCCGCTCCTCGAGCCTGCGCCAATGCCTCGCCAAAAAACGGTTTGAATTTGAGTCCATCCAGGTCTGGACGGGGGATACCCCTGTGCTGAACGAGAATCTTAAAGGTACGCCCCATGCCATCGGGACGAAGCAACTGAATCGCGGTTTGCAGCTCCTGAGATTCGGGGTCGAGGGATTCCAGCCATTCCTCCACACCAAGTCCCATCAAGAAACTCATTTGATTCGTGAAGCCGGTCAGGGAGAGTCCCGCTTCTTCCCCGACTGTGGCTAACGTCGTGAAATCGACGTGCGCCGTCATGTCCTGTTCGCCCACGCGGGTAAAGGGATCCTCCGAGGCCATTTGGTGGTAGTAACACAGCAAAGTGCCTCGCGCGCGATCCCCGCTGAAAAGATCAGAAGCGCTGTGACCGTAATCGATGGTGATGACGAGGCCGCGCTTGATGGCACGAGCGACCGTCCGCATCCACTCCGTAGCCTGAAGGTTGATCTCGGTGCGATAGCCATGCGGCAACTCAATACCTAGTCGATCCAGATAGTCGGAGAGGGCCGGCGTAGAAAGCGGGCGCAGGCACTCCACGAATTGCTCTTGCCGACGATCGACAAAGACTTCCTTCAGGTCGCCCCCCGCCATTTCAACGCGATGAACGGGCAAGGCGTCGACCAGCTCATTGGAGAAGAAGAAGCCTTCGAGGCTGTTCGATGGAAGGGTCTCGATATTTTCCAGCCAAGACACTCGGCCTGCGTGGCGGAGCCAGGGTGTGAGGTTCTCGTATTGCAGCGCGCGCATCGCCGGGCTGCGCTCGATCAGGACATAGTGTAAGCGACTGAAGAATGAGTCAGAGGTCGAACTAGCCTTCAGGAAATCCCTTGCGAGAAGACCTTTCCCCGCGCCCATTTCAACCACCGTAAATGGAGTCGGGTGTCCAAGACAATCATCAAGTTGTCCAGCTTGCTTAGCCAGCGCCTGGCCCAGGACCGAATGGACGTCCGAACTCGTGTAGAAATCGCCGGACCAACCGATCCGTTCAACCCCGGACTCGGAAGGCGGGCGCATGTAATATCCAAACTGCGGATGATAGAGAGCCAGCTCCATGAATCGAGCGAATGTGAGAGGGCCGGACTGCTCGATTTCTCTAGCGATTTCCGCAATGAGCGCACCGTTCCCGTGTCCCACAGGCTTCCGATTGGTGTGATTCTGAGCAGCAGCAGAACCGACGGGTAAGGACATCCAACCCTCGCATTTTCATGGGGAAAGGGGCCTAGATTAGCCGTTGATCCGCCGGTAAGTCAAGGCGAAACCTGCTGGAAACGTCGATAGATCGGTCATCCACGCCCAATCGAGCGCCAGGAGAAACGGATGATTTCGAACAGGGCGAGCAAGAACGGGTGAGGGTGGTCTGGGAAAGGTCTGTAAAGCGGGTGCGTGCGGGACTAGACCGGTTTCTCGGCGATATATTCTACGTATTTCCAGAATTCTTTCGCGTCGTCTTCATTCAACACCAATGGAGTATTGTGCGCGGCGCCGGAAAAAAAGATTTTCACGGATGTGGCGTCTTGCCACACCTGGGCTTCACAATAACTGATCGTGTCAAGGTTGATCGCTCGCTTGCCGATTTTCACGAAGTGCACAGATTCCTCCTGAGGCTACCTGTGGGGTTCTGTCGCCGACGCTCTCAATTGTAGCACGTGGAAAGCCCGCGCCCGGCGCTCTTCACACCCCATGGCACTTTTTGTATTTTTTCCCGCTCCCACAGGGGCAGGGATCGTTGCGGCCGACTTTCTCGTGGGTACGGTGGGCGGTTTGCGGGGCGGCTGGTTCCTCGCCGCGGTTGAGGGACAATCGTACGGGAGGCTGCGGGGTGGGCGGGGGAGGTGGCGCGTCGCCTTTGACGGCCTGCACGCGGAACAGTCGTTCCAGCGCATCAGTCTTGATGCGGTCCATCATGCCGGCAAACATATCGAAACCTTCGCGTTTATACTCGATCAACGGGTCTTTTTGGCCATAGCCACGCAAGCCGATCCCGTCTCGCAAGTGATCCATTCCCAACAGATGATCTTTCCAATGGTGATCGATCACTTGGAGGAGCAACATCTTTTCCAGGTAGCGCACGAGTTCCGAGCCCAGCTCCTGTTCCTTACGGTCGTACACGTGCTGAACCTGGTTCTGGAGCTCCTCGACCAACGCTTCGCGTCCCAAATCTTTCAGATGTGCGCTCGCCTCCGACGTGCCGCCGCCGACCTCGATACCGAATTGTCCCTGCACGGCTTCGATCAGTCCCTTAAAGTCCCATTCCTCCGGGTACTGCTCGGCGGGGCAATAGACGTCAACGAGAGACGTGACGACACCCGCCATCATGTCATGAATCTCGTCCCGTAAATTCTCGCCGCCGAGGATAGCGCGTCGGTGCTGATACACGACCTCCCGCTGTTTGTTCATGACGTCGTCGTATTCGAGGAGTTGCTTGCGGATTTCGAAGTTGTGGGCCTCCACTTTTTTCTGCGCATTTTCGATGGATCGGGTGACCATGCGGTGCTCGATGGGAATGCCTTCTTCCATGCCGAGCTTGAGCATGAGGTTGGAAATCCGTTCCGAGGCGAAGATTCGCAAGAGATCGTCTTCGAGGGACAGATAAAAGCGCGACGAGCCTGGATCGCCCTGCCGGCCGGCTCTCCCGCGGAGCTGGTTGTCGATGCGTCGGCTTTCATGTCGTTCCGTGCCGAGAATGTGGAGGCCGCCTGCGGCGATCACCTCCTGTTTGTTCTTCTCGCAATCCCCTTTGATCTGTTCGAAGACCGCCAGCTTGCGGTCCTCGGGAAGCTGTTCTTCTTGATAGAGCACTCGCTTGAACAGGAAATCCGGATTGCCGCCCAGCAAAATATCCGTGCCGCGGCCGGCCATATTCGTGGCGATCGTGACGGCGCCTTTCTGACCGGCTTGGGCGATGATCTCCGCTTCCTTCTCGTGGTATTTCGCGTTGAGGACGTTGTGCTTGACGCCTTGGCGGCTGAGGTAGCCCGACAGCCGTTCCGATTTTTCGATGGAGATCGTGCCGACCAGGACCGGCTGTCCGTGTTCGTAGCACTCTTTAATTTCCTCGACGATGGCGTTGAACTTTTCTTTCTCCGTCCGATAGATGACGTCGGCATAATCCTTCCGGATCATGGAGCGATTCGTCGGAATGACGTTGACGTCGAGATTGTAAATCTTGGCGAACTCGCTCGCTTCCGTATCGGCGGTGCCCGTCATGCCGGCCAGTTTGGTGTACATCCGGAAATAGTTCTGGAAAGTCACGGACGCCAGCGTCTGGTTTTCGTTGGCGATCTTCACGCCTTCCTTGGCTTCGACCGCCTGATGCAAGCCGTCGCTCCACCGGCGGCCGGGCATGAGGCGGCCGGTGAATTCATCGACGATGATGACCTCGCTGTCCTTCACCACATATTCCACGTCCCGCTTGTACAATGCGTAGGCCTGAAGGGCTTTTACGACGTGGTGCACGAGATCCATGTGCGCCGCGTCGTACAGGTTATCGACCCCGAGCAGTTTTTCCACCCGCGTATTGCCGTCTTCCGTCAACGCGGCGGTTTTCGTCTTTTCTTCAATCGTGTAATCGTGATCCTGTTTGAGTTGCGGAATGATCGCGTTGATCCGGTAGTACAGATCGGTGGATTGATCGGTCGGACCCGAGATAATCAGCGGGGTCCGGGCTTCGTCGATAAGAATGCTGTCGACTTCGTCCACGATGGCGAAGTTCAGCTCACGCTGGACGCATTGGCTGAGGTCGCTCACGATCAGATTGTCGCGCAGGAAATCGAATCCGAACTCGTTGTTGGTGCCGTAGGTGATGTCGGCGCGATAGGCTTCATGGCGGGTGCAGGGGCGGAGATGCTGCAACCGCTTGTCCGAGGCATCGTATGTGGGATCGTACAGAAACGAGGCTTCATGTTGAATCACTCCGACGGACAAGCCGAGCGCATGGTAGAGCCCGCTCATCCATTGGGCGTCCCGTTTGGCGAGATAATCGTTGACCGTGACGAGGTGAGCGCCCTTGCCGGCCAGCGCGTTCAAGTAGAGCGGGAGCGTGGCGACCAATGTTTTGCCCTCGCCGGTCTTCATTTCCGAGATGCGCCCTTTATGCAGGATCATGCCGCCGAGTAACTGGACATCAAAATGCCGCATGCTCAGCTTGCGACGGGAGGCTTCGCGGCACACGGCAAAGGCTTCCGGCAGCAGATCGTCCAATGTGTCCCCGGAATCCAAGCGTTTGCGGAACTCCTGAGTCTTGTCGGCGAGGGCGTGATCGGAGAGGGGAGTCAAGCTCGGCTCGAGCGCGTTAATCCTGTCTACCAAGGGCCGTAGCGCCTTGATTTCCCGGTCGTTCTTGCTGCCGAAAATCAGATTGAGGGCATGTATCAGCATATCGGTCGGGGACCGTGGCCATGAGTTGAATTCATCCACGCAGTATACAGCAATTATCGCGCGAATCCTACACGTCACCCGAACATACGTAGTAGGAAGACCGGGGGTCTGACATTCACGGAAAGAAAGATGCTCGTGTGAGACTGGTCCAATGACGCGAGGCCGATGCCGGCCTTCAGACGATGCGTGCGCTCAGACTTCTCGGATATGTTCTCATGAGACACTCCGTTGATTTCTGCCGCTGTGTCCATCTATAGTCCGAAGAAGGAACGTCTGCTGACCTGCGAGTAAGTGTTCCTTCGAATCAGGCGGTCAATGGAGCAGCCGATCAGGATCAGGTCCTTCTATGCGTGTGTCACGATCCTTTGCGCTGCGTGGCTGACTCTTCCTGCCGCGCGCGGCTACTCTGCACCGTCCAGTACGACGGACAGCGCGAAACGCGCGTACG